>NZ_JBHSHW010000036.1:0-173381 GCF_042653305.1 Paenibacillus sp. GCM10023252 | reverse complement strand
AAAAGAAGAAAAGCTACGACTGATGTAAGATTGTATGGGTGGACTCCGGATTTAGGGGGCTGAGCCGTAAATGCACCTAATCCGGCTCTCTAATAGGGAGAACGTCGTCAATAGGTGCAGAAATGTACCTAATCCGGCTCTCTAGTAGGGAAGACGCCAGCAATAGGTGCAAAAGTGCACCTTTCAAAGCCGGCTAGTAGGGAGTGCGGAGGCCATGTGGAGGGGTTATGCCTCCTGGGCGGTCTTAAGTTACCTGAGTGTGAGGAGAACGGGGGGTTTAAGCCTTCTGGGAAGTCTTATTCAAGCTCACGCCCTTCGGAATAAGGGTATGCGGTGGAGTTAAGCCTCCTGGGCGGTCTTAAGTCACCCGAATACGATGGAATGTAGGGTTTAAGCCTTCTGGGAAGTCTTATTCAAGCTCACGCCCTCGAAATGAGGGCAAGCCGAGAAGTTAAGCCTCCTGAGCAGTCTTAAGCGTGCCGACAGCCACCCCTTGGTGGGGTAGTGTCTTTTTTTGGACCGAGGGTCAGGGTTAGGGGTTAGTCGGTCTATGTTAATATCCGAGTTAACAGGGAAGTTAAGAAGGGTACATGTTCGGAAGCAAGGGGGAACGGCAATATGGCAGGGGCAGGACCGAATTACCTACTTGAGATGAATGGCATCTCCAAGGAATTCCCCGGCGTGAAGGCGCTGGATGATGTGACGCTGAAGGTTCGACCTGGCTCTGTGCATGCCCTCATGGGGGAGAACGGAGCGGGCAAGTCAACGCTCATGAAGTGTCTGTTCGGATTGTATAAGCCGGATGCCGGCGAGATTAGAATGAATGGCGAAGTTGTTCAGATTAACAGCTCGAGGGATGCATTAAGTCACGGCGTCTCGATGATTCACCAAGAGCTTCACCCGGTTCCTCATCGCAATGTGATGGAGAATCTGTGGCTGGGACGGTTCCCGGAGAAGGGGATCTGGCCCTTCCGGTTCATTGATCACAAGCAGATGTACAAGGATACGGCGGCTCTGTTCCAGGAGCTGGATATGGAGATCGACCCGCACCGTCTGGTCGGCACGATGTCCGTCTCGATGGTGCAGTCCATTGAGATCGCCAAGGCGGTATCGTTCCGCTCGCAAGTTATCGTCATGGATGAGCCAACGTCTTCACTAACGGGCAATGAAGTGGAGCAGTTGTTCAAAATAATCAAGCAACTAAGAAGCCGAGGCTGCGCCATCATCTATATCTCTCACAAGATGGAGGAAATCCTTCGCATCTCCGATGAGGTGACGATCATGCGCGACGGCAAGTACATCGGCACCTGGCCGGCGGAGGAGCTCACGACCGACACCATCATTACGAAGATGGTCGGCCGCGACCTCAGCTCGCGCTACCCGGATCGGACGAACATCCCAGGCGGGACGCTGCTGAAGGTGGACAATCTGACCTCTCCGAATCGGCTCTCGTTCAAGAATGTATCCTTCGAGCTGCGTAAGGGTGAGATTCTCGGCATCGGCGGACTTGTCGGCGCGCAGCGGACGGAAGTCGTGGAAGCGCTGTTCGGTCTGCGTGCGATCAGCGAAGGCTCCATCTCTATCGGAGGACGCAAGGTTGCGATTAAGTCCCCGGTTGATGCGAAGAAGCATCGGATGGCACTGCTGACGGAGGAGCGGCGGGTGACGGGTATTTTCCCCGTGCTGTCTATTGAAGAGAATGCACTTATCGCGAACCTTGACCGCTATATGAATCCGCTGGGACTGCTGAAGCAGAAGAAGTACAAGCGGGAGATTAAGGCGAGCATTGAGAAGCTGCGGGTGAAGACGCCGAGCGTGGCGGAGCTGATCCGGAACTTGTCCGGGGGCAATCAGCAGAAGGTGCTGCTGGCGCGGTGGCTGCTGACGGAGCCGGACATTCTGCTGCTGGATGAGCCTACGCGGGGTATCGACGTCGGCGCGAAGTATGAGATTTACTCAATTATTGCGGAGCTGGCGAAGCAGGGGAAGAGCATCATTATGATCTCCTCCGAGATGCCGGAGCTGCTGGGTATGTCCGATCGGGTCATGGTCATGTGCGAAGGCCGGGTGTCCGGCATCCTGAACGGAACGGAGGCGACGGAGCAAGAGATCATGCGCCTCGCGACCAAGTACATGACTTCATAGGAGGGAGAATAACATGACGGCTGCAAGAATCAATGGTTTCCTATTGAAGTACGCGATCTATATCGTCCTGCTGCTGCTTATCGCGGGCATTGCGATCTCGGATCCTACGTTCTTATCGATTGATATACTACGAGATATTCTGCTTCAAAATTCTACCAAGGCCATTATCGCCCTAGGTGCGGCCTTCATCTTAATTACCGGCGGGACGGACTTGTCGTCCGGGCGGGTCGTGGGCCTATCCGCGGTCCTTTCTGCTTCTATGCTGCAGATGGCCGACTATCCGCGTAAGTTCTTCCCTAATCTGGGGGAACTGCCGCTCTTCGTTCCGGTCGTACTGGCGATTCTCGCCGGCCTCGTCGTTGGTCTGATTAACGGGATCATCGTCGCGAAGCTGCGCGTTCCGCCGTTCATCGCGACTCTCGGAACGATGGTCATCGTCTACGGGGCGAACTCGCTCTACTTCGACATGAAGCCGAATGAGTCGCAGCCGATCGGCAGTCTGCGCAAGGACTTCACCGATATTCTCGGCACGGGCTACTTCGGCAAGGACGGCACGTATTCCATCCCGTACATCGTTATCATCGCGATCGTCGTGGCGGTCATTGTATGGGTGATCTTCAACAAGACACGTCTTGGCAAAAACATGTACGCCATCGGAGGCAACGAGCAAGCCGCCGCCGTATCCGGGATCAACGTCTCCCGGAACCTGATCTACATCTACTCCATCGCGGGCGCGCTCTATGGTCTGGCCGGTGTGCTCGAAGCCGCTCGGACGGGAGGAGCGACGAACAACTACGGCAACATGTATGAGCTCGATGCCATCGCAGCCTGCGTCGTGGGCGGTGTGTCCACCGCGGGCGGCATCGGTACGGTGCCCGGCGTCATGGCAGGCGTGCTTATCTTCGGCGTCATCAACTATGGCCTGACGTTCATCGGCATCAGCCCTTATTGGCAGCTCATCATCAAGGGCCTCATCATCGTCGCGGCTGTGGCGTTCGATATCCGAAAGTATCTAGCTAGGAAGTAGTGAAGTAGGGGGCAGCCCAGCGAGCCGTGTTCGGCGATGCTGGGCTGTCTTAGTTGAGCGGGGGCTCGGGTGTGGATAGGTGCTGACGGGACATTTAGGCAGTCGCAGCGTGGCAGCAAGGCTATGGAACCACACGTTTTGCTAGTGGCGGTCCTATGATTTTGATTGCTAAGCCCCATTGAACGGCTATGCGGCGAACTGTAACATTGGAAGTAGATAGATAATCCGCAAGCTTACATCCCACCCTAGGATGTAGGCTTGTTTTGTATGGTTCAAATCATTTGACACCAGGTTGGGGATGTGGTTTCCTATTATCACACCATTCTGCAAAATATATCAAATTTCGACAAATACTTCGACAAATTTCGCATAATGGTGCTGTTGAGCAAAGCCAACGTCAGATTCTAAGCCCCGTGCGTACTTATGCAAAGTCCAACGCCGACTTCGCGATGTCCCACGCGGACTTACTAAGTCCGAAACGGACTCTAGCTGGAGGGTAGCCGTAAGATGAGATCACGACCTTCCCGGTTCTTCCTAATGCTATTGATCCTATGCGTCTTAGCAGCAGTGGTCACTACATGCCTGAAGAAGCGGCCATCCGAACCACCCGCGAGCCTCAGCATTCTGCCTCCCCACCGCTATGGGGCAGAGCTGGCGAAGGAGCCGCAGCTCGCGCTGCGCCAATTCATTGATATCGGCCTGACAGGGCCGGACGGAATCTACACGAACTACTTCGATACTGATCAAGCTTCGGAGCAAGCGACCGGCCATGAAGTGCTGAGCGAGTCAGCCGGCCTGACCATGCGCGCTGCCGCGCTGAACCGAGGGCACTCCCGCTTCGACGAAGCGTGGGAGCAGGCGAAGCGTACCTTCGACCTCACCACAGGGTTCAGCTACCGCTACAGCCCGAAGCTGGCGAAGCGCTACACGCTGAATGCTGCGGTAGATGATCTGAGAATGATCCGCGCGCTGTATGAGGCAAGCGAGATTTTCACAATAGAGAAGTACAAGACCTTAGCCGACACCTACAGCCGCCGCTTCTTCCTGCACAATGTGAAGAATGGGTATCTGTACGACTTCTACGACGAGACCTACAAGATCACGAATTCCTTCATTACCTTATGCTATATCGATCTATTGACGCTTAAGCAGCTGCCTATTCCGCTTGCGGAGCGGCAGACGCTCCTGACGAATATGCAGAACCTTGCAAGTGAAGGATATCTGACCGACGAATTCCCATTCTATGAGACCAGATATGATTATTCCACCCAGGCTTACAGCAATCCTACCCACAATCGAATCAACACCGTAGAGTCGCTCCTGACCATCCTGCACTTGGCCGAGGTTCAAGCGCATCAGCCTGCCAGCATCGCCTACCTGAAGGAGAGAGTGACGAAGGGCGATTTGTATGGTCAGTACACGCGTGAAGGCGTTCCGACCACGACGATTCAGTCGACGGCGATCTATGCGATAGCGGCGATGATCTTTTCTCAGGTAGGAGACGTGTATATGTACAAGGAGAGTATTGCGCGGATGAATCAGTACCAAGTGCAGCAGGAGGGCAGTCCGCTGAATGGCGGCTTCGGCGACCCTGCGACGGGTCAGGCCTATTCCTTCGACAACTTAATGGCACAGCTGGCTTACGCTTACTGATTACGAATACACCCCCACACATCGCAGCCTATGAAAAGAGGTCCACAACATGAACGCATCCGAAGAGATTCGTCCTACACAACTTAATCGAATCCTTGCCTCCTCCGGACGTTATCTAACCCCCTCCTTGGCTGCTGCTATGGGTGTCTTCCTGATTACAGTGGTCGCGCTGTTCATGCCTCCCTACATTGGCATGGCGGATAACGGCGACTACTTCCGGGTGCTGTACAGTAATGGCCTGTCCCAGATTACCCCGGATTACGGCAGCCAATACTTAGGCTACTTCATCAAGCAGTTCGGCATTCTTCACTACTATAACGAGTTCGAGGACGGCTTCTTCTCCTCCCAATCCTTGTTCATCCAGCTCGCCCTAGCACTTAACAAGGTGTTCTACAGCAGCCAGCTGTTCGATGTGCGCTTCCAGGCTGCTATTCTGCTCGTGCTGCATACGGCAGCGGTCTACTTGTTCGTGGAGAGTCTGACCTGGAGAGTGCCGCGCAAGTACGGCTACCCCATCGCGGCTCTTGCTGTGTTCATATTCGCGGATACGGCTTATACCGCTTACTTCAGTTCGTTCTACAGCGAAGGCATTGTTCTCATCATGCTGCTGTTCCTCTTATCCGCCGGCTTGCTCATCTATCGGCAGCGCTATCCTGATTGGGCGCTAATTGCCTTGTTCGCGATTAGCTCGCTCATCCTGACGACCAGCAAGCAGCAGAATGCACCAGTCGGCTTAATAGTGGCCGCTGCGGGGGTCGGACTGCTGTTCCTTCGCAAGGCGAAGTCCTTCCGTGCAGCAGTCGCCACTTGTCTAGCGGCGGTTATGCTGGCTGGTATCGGCACCTATGTGCTCATTCCGCAGGAATTCGTCAATATCAACAAGTATCATGCGATGACGCGGGGGGTGCTGCTCAGTGCGGAGGATCCGGAAGAGACACTGGGCCAGTTCGGAATCGATAAGCAATATGCCATTCTCAAGGATACGATCTACTATGCCCCTTATACGACGGTGGATGTGAATTCTCCCTTGCTCGAGAGCGAATTCTACAGCCGGTACGGCTTCGGATCCATTCTACTCTACTATGCCGCTCATCCTGGGCAGTTGAACGACATGCTGGCGCTCGCTGCCAAGAATGCCTTCACCATCAGGCCGGAAGCTATGGGCAACTATGAGAAGGCTACGGGTCGATCCTTCGGCGAGCAGACCCGCTTCTTCACCGGCTACAGCTTGCTGAAGCAAGCGTTAGCGCCGAAGACATTCGGCTTCATCGTCATCTGGATGATCCTCATTGTTGGTCTGTATCTCCCTTCCTTCTGGTCAGCCTTCAAGGCGAGGGATGCGAGAGGGGCACTGCGACTTCCCCTGCTCCTAATGCTCATCCTCATTGGGCTGTCCGGTATCCTCGTCTCGATTATCGGAGCAGGGGATGCGGATCTGGCGAAGCATGAATTCCTGTTCACAGCGGCCTTCGATCTAGTCACCTTCGTCGTAATCGCTGATCTCGTCCGGCGCAAGCTGTGGCAGAATGATTCAGCGGTTGAGGAGGCGGGAGGATGAGGAACAGGCAGACAGGTAAGATCAAGACTGGAATTGCGCTGCTTCTCCTGCTTACCCTACCGCTGGCGCTGCTTCCTGTACAGGCTGAAGCGAACGGGGTGAACGATGCCGCTGCTCCGGCCCCCCATGTCCTGCTCGTCTACGATAGCTTGGCACGGGGGACCACTCGTGAAGGCAATGTGGAATCGCTCCAGCTGATGCTTGCTGCCTTCGGAGCGAAGGTGACGATTCTCTCCATGGATGACTATGAGCCCGCTATGTTGCGGAGCTATACCAAGGTTGTGGCGGTTCACAATCAACCTGGTGGAGCATCAGGTCCAGCCGGCTCCAACAGAGAAGCCTACAACCATGACCTGACGGTCTACAATGGTGATTATATGTACATCGGTTCCTCTTCCTCCTTGCCAGACAACGTAAGGAAGGAGCTTCAGCTGAAGACCGTGGAGGCACAAGCTGACGGACTGGACGCTCTGCAGCTCACAATGGGGCAGTGGTCACAATCGGCCATTCCAGTGGAAGGGATCGACTATGTCACCGATGTGAAGGAGGATGTGGTCCGCTATGGCACACTCACCTCTGAGATCAGCTCCCTGCAATCTCCTTATGCCATTCGAGGAGGGCCTTACGCAGTAGTCCCTTATTATGAGCGGGGGAACCTGAGTGAGCTGGCCATTAGCTATGTTCTGCGGGATTGGCTCGGTATCGTGCCCGCTGAAGCACAGACCTACCTTCTGGTTCAAGATGTCTATCCCTTCAGTGATCTAGGTCTGCTGACCAAGCTGTCGGATGAGCTGTATGAATCGGGAATTCCCTTCCTCATCAGCGTACAGCCGGTGTTCAGCAACACCGATTACCCTGCTATGCAGCGGTATGTCGATGCGCTGAAGCAGGTGCAGTCGAATAACGGAGCAGTGCTTGTGAATGCCCCTGTCGTGGCCTCTACCTTGCAGCCGGATCAAGTGACCTTGCGGACCCAGATGGCCTCCTTCCTCGATGTGCTGACAGAGGGCGGAGTCGCGCCGCTTGGTGCTGCGGCAGAGCTCTATTGGTCCTATGATGAGCATTATGCCGTGCAGGGTCTCAGCTTCTTCGACTCGGGGGTGCTTAGGCGGACGGAGCGTCCGATGTACCGTGTACCGACGAACACGTCGAAGCCGTTCCGCTCCTCCTTATACCCTTTGTCTCCAGATCAGCTGGCCGCATTCGAGCAGGATGGACCTGTGATGAGCGGGCTGCCGATCAATACGGCCCTTACGATTGGGCTGCCGAAGAGCGAGGAGGAGCTGGAGCAGACCGTTCAGATGCTCCAAGAGCTGTGGATTTCCTTCTCCGACTACAAGCTGGAGCACCATCGCGTTCGGACGGATGCGAACACGGTTGAATCTCGGAATGGGCAGCTGATACTTAACGGGGAAGTGATTGGTCTTGATGAAGAGCATCTCCCTATCACCGAGGACTTCAAGTATACGGAAGAGCATCGGAAGAGCTTTACGAGGCTGTTTGCTTGGCAGAATAGATTTTTTGTCGCGGTCATTATTCTATCATTAATCGTGTTCGGCATTCTGTTCCGAATCGGCTACAAGCTGCATCGGCGCAAGTATCTGAAGTGAGGAGGACCCTATGACTATTGCAGATATTCTCATGTTGATCGCGGTAATCTGTATCTGGTCGCTGCTGCTCGTCAATGTGGTCTTAATCATTGCCGGATACTTGTACTATGTGAAGTCGGAGCAGGAGCCAGCGCCAGAGATCAAGGGCGAGCCCCCGATGGTCACCATCATGGTGCCTGCCCATAATGAGGGCAAGGTCATTACGAAAACGGTGGAATCGCTGCTCGCCCTCGACTACCCGCATGACCGGTATGAGATTATTGTCATCAACGATAATTCCTCCGACAACAGCAGCGTGCTGCTCGGTGAGCTTCAAGCTAAGCATCCCGGGCGGAACCTCATTATTATTAATACAGACAAGATTACAGGCGGCAAGGGCAAGTCCAATGCGCTGAACATCGGCTTCCAGCAGAGCAAGGGAGAGCTGATCGCCATCTATGATGCGGACAACACCCCGGAGCGGACGGCCTTGCGCTACCTAGTGGCTGAGCTTACGAATGACAGCACCCTTGGAGCGGTCATCGGCAAGTTCCGCACACGCAATCGGGATACGAATCTGCTGACGCGCTTCATTAATATTGAGACGCTGTCGTTCCAGTGGATGGCACAGGCGGGGCGGTGGAGGCTTTTCAAGCTGTGCACGATTCCGGGGACGAACTTCATCATGAGGCGAAGCATCGTGGAGGAGATTGGGGGTTGGGATGTGAAGGCGATTGCCGAGGATACCGAGATCTCCTTCCGCATCTACATGATGGGCTACCGAATCAAGTTCCAGCCGAAGTCCGTCACCTGGGAGCAGGAGCCGCAGACCGTCAAGGTATGGTTCAAGCAGCGAACGAGGTGGGCGAAGGGCAACATCTATGTCATTGTCAAAAACATCCCGCTCCTCTTCGACCCCGCCGCTCGCAACATCAGATTCGACATTCTGTATCTGCTATCGATCTATATTCTGTTGCTCACCTCGCTCGTCATGTCGGATCTGCTGCTTATCCTGCATGCGCTTGGTTATGTCCATACGACGATCGCTGGATTCAGCTCATTCTTGTGGGCTCTTGCTATTATTCTCTTCATCGTGGGGACCTATATTACACTGACGACGGAGAAGGGCGAGCTGAATCTGTCGAATCTATGGATCATTATGTTGATGTATGTGACGTATTGCCAGCTGTGGATGGTGGTAGCTGCGTATGGCCTAGTGCTGTATATCAAGGACCAGATCTTGAGGCAAGAGGCGAAGTGGTACAAGACGGAACGCTTCTAGCGTAGACAGAAGGGGAGTGGAAGAATGAGTAGGATAAGGAAGAGGGGAAGGATAGCAGGACTGCTGGCAGCCATGCAGCTGGTTATGGGAGCTGCCTTGCTGGTCGGCAGCGGGGCAGGCGTTGGCGCTGCTGCGGCTGCGGGGTCAGCGGCGACGGTGTCTCCTGAGGGTGTTGGGGCAGCAGGGATGGCGGCGACCGTGTCATCAGATGCTGTTCCGGCCGCAGCGGGATCAGCTTCCGGTAAGGGACAGGGCACACCGCAGATCTATTCGGTGCGCTTCGCGAATACGGAGGATTCGCTGAACGGTCGTGTGGCGTCCAGACAGCAGTACTGGGAGATTGCGGACTACTGGGACGTCAGCGGTGCGAGTATTACGCTGGATTACCAGGTAACACCTCTAGCTGTTGTGGAGGAGTCGAGTGCGACGCTCACGGTGAACGGTGTGAAGCTGCACTCGTTCCGCCCTCAAGTGAAGGATGGATCGAAGCAGCGTCTGCGAGTGGAGGTGCCGAAGGAGCTGCTCGTTCAGGGCAGCAATGTGCTGTCCATTGAAGCGAATACCCGGACAGGTGAGCGGATCGAGCTGTGCACGCCGGAGGACAGTCGGGACAACTGGCTGCAGCTGTACGAGACCTCGAGGATTGATGTGAAGTATCAATGGAGGCCCATTAAGGCCAGCATTGGTGACTTCTCCGAGCGATTCGAAGGCATGGATACGGTTCGTGCCGGTGCAGGGGCGATAGCTGTGCCGGAGGATAGTCTGCCGGCTGAGCTGGAGTCCGCGGTCTATGCGCTGTCGGGCTACGCCAAGGGGAACACCCTGAAGGACAAGACCATTCCACTACTAGCATTCGGTGATGCTCGGCTGGCAGACAAGGGACTCGTTGTAGCCATTGGTCTGTACGACCGGCTGCCGGATGAGCTGCTGAAGCAGCTGGGCACTGAGCAGGAAGCGGCGCTTGCTGGAGGCAAGGCCATCTTGACGCTCGTTGACGTTGGTCAGCGGCCTACGCTGATTATTACGTCGAAGGAGGAGAAGATGCTCGTGCGGGCGGGCCGCTTCGCAGCGAATCGGGAGCTGATGGCGCAGGCGGACCGTGCCACTGTCGTTGTGGGTGAAGACACAGCGGTGGCCTCGCCTACCGCTGCGGCAAGCCGCACGGTTGCATTGACTGAGACGGGCGATAAGCTGACCGGTGTATCCCATCAGGAGCGCACCTACTTCATTCGTCTGCCGGCGAATCGCTCCCTGGCAGACAACAGCAAGCTGAGCCTCGACTTCCGCTACGCGAAGAACCTGGACTTCAGCCGTTCGATGGTCACCGTTCTAGTGGATGATAAGCCGATCGGCAGCAAGCGTCTGAGCGAGGCCGTGGCGAATGGAGATCAGCTGAAGCTGCCTATTCCGAAGAACCTGGATATCTCGGGTAATTTTGCCGTGACGGTGGCCTTCGATCTGGAACTGGAGGAAGTGGTATGCGCGGCGAATCAGCAGGGGCAGATGCCATGGGCTTACGTGACGAAGGATTCCATCCTTCAGCTGAATACGAAGGATCGGACGGAGCTGCTGCTCAGCAATTATCCGTATCCGTTCCTACGTGACGGGATGTACAATCAAGTAGGCGTGGTTGTGCCTAAGGACCGGGACACCTACGTGTATGAAGCGATCTCGAACTTGTTCAATCTGCTTGGGCAGTCGGCTGAGAGCAATATGGGTGAGGTGCGATTCTACGAGGGGGATACGGCTGCCGCTGAAGAGCTGAAGGATCGGAATCTGATTGCGATCGGCTCCTATCCGTCGAATAAGGTTATTCGCGAGACTAATGATAAGCTCTACTTCCGCTATGCGGAGGATGGCTCAGGCTTCGTGTCCAATGAGAAGATGAGCATTGAGAAGGAATATGGCAAGCGGATTGGCTCGCTGCAGCTGCTGGAGTCTCCGTATGCCGATGGACATGGATTCATGGCCGTAACCGGAGCCAGCTCGGAGCTGGCGGCCATGGCCTCCAAGCTGGTAGCAACGGAGAGTAACGTATGGAAGGTATATGGAGACGGAGTGCTGGTGGACCGGGATGGCGGGCTGAATGCCTTCCGATTCAAGGTGAAGGCTGAGCAAGGTGAACCTGAGCTGGTGGATGAGCTGCTGGAGCGTGGAGATGTGCTGAAGTTCACTGTTGCCGCCGTGCTGGTGATGGTCATGGTGCTGTTATCGCTTCTGTTCCTCTACCGGAAATACCGCAAGATCGGAGGGGAGCGCGAATGAGGCGGAGATCGAGTTACCTCCTATCGGACGGAGCCTTGCTGCTCCTGTTCGTCCTTTGTTTTGTTAGTGTGCTGTTCACGGCGGGGGATCCGAACCGATACGTGGAAAATATTATTTTCCTCAACGGGGCCTTCCTGCTTGCCATTGTCACTTACTTCACCACCGTAACGACCGGACTGATCCTGAACATTCTGTTCATCTTCGGGTTCGGGACCTACACGCTGTATCAGGCGGTCGTTGAGGGAGAGGCGGTCGGCGCTCAGAGCTACTTCTGGCTGATCATGACGCCGGCCTTCACAGTCGTTGTCTGGATGCTTACTCTTGCCACGAAGCGGCTTCAGGCGGATAATGAGCGGCTGCAGCGGGCCAACAGCCGTCTGGCTACACTGGATGAGAGTACGAGCCTGCGCAACAGCTTGTCGTTCCAGAAGGACGCTTCTGTCTTCATGGCAATCTCGGAGAGGTATAACATCCCGCTCACGCTGCTCGTCATGAATGTGAAGTATTGGGATGAGCTGAAGCGGATCGTCAGTGAGGACGAGATGTCGGAGGCAGTCCTCGAGCTGTCGAAGCTGAGCGAGACGAGTCTCCGGACGAATGACTCTCTGTACATGCTGAACAAGGACAACCCGACATGGGGCGTGCTGCTGTTCACTGATCGCGAGGGGGCTCGTGTCGTTGTTGAGCGGCTGAAGCAGAAGATTGTCGAGTTGGGTGCATCCGAGTTCGAAGGCAAGTTCAAGGTTGAACTCAACCTGCGCATCGGGGTGCTGGAGTACCGGCCAGACGAGATCCCAACGCCGCTCGACTTCATCGTCAAGGCGCGCCAGCAGCTGGAGTATGATGTGTAGGGTGGGCGGTTGAGGCGGAATGAATGCCCCTCCAGTGCCCAGCTTCCCCATGCCGAAGCGTCTAGTGCTGAAAATCAGCACTAGAGCAGGCGGGCCGCCACACAAAGTCAGCCGCACTTGAACGCGATTGCAATTTTCTGAGAGAGGCGATGAGATGAAATTTAGTTATAGTAAGGTGCTCATTGCATTATTATTCACTCTATCAGGTTGCTCAATGAAACAGGCGGATCCAACGACATTGGTAACTTTGGATCAAGTTGAAGAAGCCTTTCGTACAGAAGGTATACAACTAGTTCCTAAACAATTATCTGACGATTGGAAGATAAGGAAAGTTAAAGCAAATCAATACGTAGTTGATAATACTCAACCATACGATCAAATTTTTATATACATCTTTGCTTCAGAGGAAGCTCGTAAAGATGGGCGTAAAAATTTTGATAAACAAAAGGAAAAAGAAGAATACAACCATGACATCTACGAAAGTAAAAATGTCTTAGTTGTTTATTGGAATCAAGAAAGCAGTAAAGACACTTCATTCAGCAAGACAGCTATGGACGCTCTGCACAAGTCATAGAGCCTATTCTACATAAAGTCCGACTCTAGAACGGGCAGACCACATGGTCCGCCCGTTTATTTGCATGCACATTATCAATCGCGATAGACTTGCTGATCACGTCTGCTCCCTCTCCCGCCAGGCCTTAGGGCTGAGACCCGTCCACCGCTTGAATTGCCTGCTGAAGTGTGCGGGAGCTGTGTAGCCCAGCTGATAGGCGATCTCCTCGATTGAATCCTCCGGCTGTGCCAGCCGCTGCTTGGCTGCCTTCAGCAGGATGCTGCTGTAATACTCCCTTGGCGGAATACCATACACCTGGGTGAAAATCCGATTACATTGGGACTTGCTGAGCTTCAGCTCATCGGCTGCACACCGAAGCCAATCCCGGGAGGCGGAATGGCCATCACTCAAGGAGCGGCGGCTGATCCATTCCTCCAGGAAGGCTGCAATTCGAATCGCCTTCGCAGATTGCTCGGATGGGAGCTCATCCATCGAGCTCGTCTCTAGGATTGATTCCGCAGCTGCAGCTAGCACCTCCATCACCGCAGCTTGCTGATGCATACGTGCGATGCTTGCCGTTCTCCGGCTAGACCTATTGGAGTCCAACAGATGCCGCAGCTTGCTATGGATACAGGACGCTCCTTGCTGCGATAGCTTGTGCCACGGCCTACAGGCGAAGAGTGAATTCAGGAAGTAGTCATCCAGCTTGGCGTGCAGGGTGAAGTACTCCATCGGCTGATCTCCTGCATTCCAGCAATGATGAACACTGCCCGGACGTATAATCAGAACATCTCCCGCCTGCAGCAGGACCTCCTCCTCAATGAAGCCTACATATTTCTCTCCTTCAAAAACAGCCAACAGCTCAATCGTATTATGCTTGTGATGATGAAACGACCAATCGGCCGCCACAATCCGATGGTGCATATAATAGATGTCCATGCTTTGCTGCGTATCGGCAAACAAAGTTTCCTGCAGCACATGCTTATTCGACATGGCGGTCCATCCTCCGTTCAGACCATGCGTTCTTTGGGTAAGCACTTGCAACCTAAGAGTATGGATACACCTTAGCCTGCGCGTTACCATGATTATAAACATTATGCAATCAAAGGGGTATAAGCGGATGGCGAAGGGAAATATTTTTTACAACGCTCACCACTGTCCGATTGGGGCAATGGCTACCTTCACACTTGGAATGAAGGGGAACAAGGGAGGGTTCGGTATCGAGCTGAGTAAGCCTTCCGATCAAAATATATACATCGGACTGCAGGATGCTGTGGATCCTGTACGGTACAATCTACTGCCGTTCTTCAAGTACCAGGAGGATGAGAGCTCGCAGTTCGACGTAGAGAAGACAGAGAATCAGGGCAAGGTCCGGCTGAAGCCGTTCCCCTCTGAATCGATAGAGCGGGATTATCAGCTGACATCGGATATCTGAAGCAGGCGCTGCTTCCTTCCATTCTCTGTGAGGTTGAGGTGGACAATACAGCGGGCAGCTATACCCGCCGTGCGATATTCGGTTACGTTCGGACAGATCCCTACTATGCGCTGCGCCATCTGAACGATACACAGAGCGGCTTGGAAGGTGTGGCATACGGACGGCAATTCGCTATAGCGAGCAAGGATGCGGATGTGCATAGTGCTGTCGGTACAGGCATCAACACGCTGCTCGAGGAGGAGCATGTGGACAATTGGAAGGGCGGTCTCGGTGCGACAGCCCTTATGATTATGGAGGTTCCCGCAGGCGAGCGGCGCACATATCGGTTCGCAGTCAGCTTCTATCGGGGCGGGCTAATGACGACGGGGTTGGACGCAACGTACTATTATGCACGTTACTTCCAGTCCGTTGAAGAGGTAGCCGCTTATACGCTTGAGCGTTATGATACCCTGCGCGCATCCATGCTGGAAGGAGGCAAGCTGACCGAAGTTCCACACCTTACGGAGGATCAACGCTGGATGCTGAACCACGCCATTCGCAGCTACTATAACAGCACCCAGCTGTTCGATCATGGCGGAGAGCCGCTCTGGGTTGTGAATGAAGGCGAGTACAAGATGATTAACACGTTCGACTTGACTGTTGACCATCTGTTCTACGAGATGAAGATGAACCCGTGGGTCGTGAAGAATACACTTGACCTGTTCGTGGACCGCTATTCCTATGAGGATAAGGTGGGGCTCCCTGGAGAGGAGGCGGTCTACCCTGGCGGCATTAGCTTCACACACGATATGGGTAAAATCAACTCATTCTGGAAACCCGGTTATTCCTCCTATGAGCGAATGGGATATGAAGGCTGCTTCTCCTATATGACACACGAGCAGCTAACCAATTGGGTGTGCTGTGCAACGGTATACGTAGCACGGACCAAGGACCAGGAGTGGGCCGAGAAGCGGTTGCCTGTATTTAGGGCCTGCCTCGAGAGCATGGTCAATCGGGATCACTATGATCCAGCTCAGCGTGATGGACTGATGAGCCTGGAGAGCTCCCGTACCCGCGGCGGTGCGGAGATTACGACCTATGACAGCCTCGATACCTCGTTAGGTCAGGCGCGCAACAACATCTACCTGGGGAGCAAGAGCTGGGCCTCCTACGTCGCGTTGGCCAAGCTGTTCCGTGAAGCAGGCGAGCCCGAGCTGGCTGCGCAGGCGGAAGACCAGGCTCTTCGATGCAGCCGCACCATCACCGCTCATGCCACAGCAGAGGGCTGGATTCCTGCGGTGCTGGAGGGCGACCATCCGTCGAGGATCATCCCTGCAATTGAAGGCCTAGTCTTCGTATATATGATTGGGAATGCGGATGCTCTCCAGCCGGACGGACCGTACGGCGAGTACATCCAGGCGCTGAAGCGCCATCTGGAGACCGTCCTCGTCCGTGGAATCTGCCTGTTCGAGGATGGCGGTTGGAAGCTCTCCTCCACGAGCATCAATTCCTGGCTGAGCAAGGTCTATCTGTGCCAGTTCATCGCACGGCACATTCTCGGTCTGCCGCAGGACGAGGCACTTCTTCGCGCGGACAGCACACATGTAGAGTGGCTGCTCCATCCGGAACTATCCTATTGGTGCTGGAGTGACCAGATTATCTCTGGACGTATTACAGGCAGCAAGTATTATCCACGGGGTGTTACCTCCATTCTGTGGCTGGAGGAGGGGAAGCTAGCATAAGTGTTGGCGGAGCAAGGCAGCGAATTCCAGAGTTCCTTATTGTGAAGCAGAGGAACACAGAACAGGCAGACCCTAGGGGCTGCCTGGTTATTAACGTTCGTATTTATAGTGACTATAGTCCATATTATTGAAGCTTGTTCAGGGGTATCATGCTATACTTGGGAACAGGGACAAAAATGAGGTGGAGCGGTCACGGCGCATCCTTCCGAGAGGAGGTGATGCCACGTGATCCACTTGTGACGCGTAAGATCTACCGCTGGGTGAGACGCAAGATCAACAAGCAAAAGAAGGACAAGGCACATCCGTGAATATTCTTTTGCCAAAGGAGGGGCTGGAGGTGGGTGAGATCACTTTATTTAATAGACGTAAATTATGGATAGTTGGACTCATACTCGTCCTTCTTGGAACAGCAGTATGTTTCATCATAAGCAACAAACATATGAGTGGGACGTTATATTAATTAAAAAAGGACGTAGTTCTTGGAAAGTCGTGGAATAGCCACATGCAACATGAAGGAGACTCACTATGGAAACTAAAGGAAAGATAATCGCAGCTATTCTATCCGTGAGCATTCTGGCTAATGTATGGGGAGCCTATCACTTACATACAGTCAAGCAAGATAATCAAGAAGAAATGTATCGGCTGTATCAGAATTCTACTATATTCGAAGGTCACTTGAGTTCTGCAGTTTCCTCCATGGAGAATGTACTTGTCAACCGGAGCAAAAAGCCGGATATTAAGGTCATAAGCAGCATGCATACGCTTGTTTTTGCTACTGCTGGATTAAGTTATTTCTTCGATTACAGTGCTGAATCAGCCCTAGGTGTACAAAGCCACCTCTCTACAACACTAGGGCTATACGAGAAAGATATTTATAAATTCTATTCAAAAGCAATGAAGGGGGAACTAACGGACAAAGATTGGGAGCAGCTTAAAATAACGACCGAGAAATTGAAGGAAATAACTATTATTCTCGATCGTGATAAGCTCTTCCAAGCGGATAAAGAAGAGCTTACAAAGCTTCTAGCCCAACTTAAAGATTAATTCCGACTCTGCTGCACCTAGGCGGGGGCATCTGTCTCCCTGCTGCCATCTGCCTCCCTTGACGGAGCGGACATTCGCATCAACCACCCGATATAGGTTATGATGGGGGGAACATATTCTATAGGAGTTGTGTGCAGATGGCGGAAGAAGAGATCATCCTGACGAAGGAAGGTCTGGCGAAGCTCGAGGAAGAGCTGGAGGATCTGAAGGTGAGAGGGCGCAGGGAGCTGGCGGAGCGGATTAAGCTAGCGATCAGCTACGGCGACCTGAAGGAGAACAGCGAGTACCACTCAGCGAAGAACGACCAGTCCTTCATGGAGACACGGATCATCATCCTTGAGAAAATGATCAACAAAGCCAGTGTCGTAGATGCCTCCGAGCTCAGCTTGAGCAAGGTTAGCGTAGGGTGTACGGTTGTACTTCACGATATCGAGTTCGATGAGAAGCTCGAATATCGGATTGTCGGCGCAGCCGAGGCGAATGTCGCCGAGAACAACATCTCATATGAGAGCCCGCTCGGCGCGGCGCTCATGGGCAAGGAAGTGGGCAGCGTCATCGCAGTCGCTGCCCCCATGGGTGAGATTCAATATAAGCTGCTCGAGATTCGAGCGTAATCGCACGCCATTGAAGGTGGCAGCCCCTGCAAGGTCGTATGGACCTGGCAGGGGCTGTTTTTTGTTTTTTTTTGCAACGCTGGTGGGCGTTCGTCTATACTCCCGGGCTGCTGCCTGCATAGGCTGATATCATCTAGTGGAGCGAGGAGCTGAGCCAATGCCTGGTAAGGTGCGCAAGAGGAACCCTGCTGGGGATCTGGATCTCCAACTCGATCTGTCTGCTGACGATCTGGCCTTGTTGTCCGCTGTCATTATTGTTGTAGGGGATGTGCTAGGGTTGTTATCCGTATTGAAGGCAAGGCTTGAGAGCAGCGAAGAGGAGAAGGAAGGGAAGAGGTGAAGGGATAGTGGCGAAGGATACAGGCATTACGTCAGATCAGCTGGCTTATCTTGCTCTTACCCTGTCATTCATAGGAGACGGTATAGGGCTGCTTGCATTAGAGAAGCTTAAGGAGGAGACAGAAGCGGATGCTGGAGCAGGATTGGTCGAACGCAGGAAGGCTCAGCAGACACAGAGAGCGATGCAGCGAATGCTGAAGCGCAGGCGGTAGATCATTCATGCACACCTGCTGACTGACAACTCTTATCTGTCGGCGTACTCGTTCTACTCTCTCGAGAAGATTAGTTCAGCAGAGGGGGTGTCAGGGGTTGACGCAGGGTTCAGCTCCTTGTATAGTTGTATGTACAAACAATATTAATGCGGTTAGAGGGAAGAAGAGGTGGATGGTCCATGTTAGATGACTATGCTAAGCATTGCATGTTCTTCGCGTCGAATCTGCTGAATCGCTCATTAACCAAGATGGCCGATGAGGCATTCGGGCCAACAGGACTGTCACCCACTTACGGCTTCCTGCTGATGGCCGTTGAAGAGAAGCCCGGTATCACGCAGAAGGAGCTGGGAGAGGCTCTGCATGTGACTCCGTCCACCATTACCAGGTTCATAGAGAAGCTGGTCTACAAGGGATTAGTCACTTCACGCACCGAAGGCCGCATCTCTCGCATTGACCTGACCCCAAGCGGGCAGCAGCTCATGGTGACGGTGAAGCAGGCGTGGAAGAGTCTTGGTGCACGGTATTCAGAAGTACTTGGCAGCGAGCAGGGGAAGCAGGTTACCTCACTATTGTACGAGACGGGACGTAAGCTGGGGCAAGAGGGGTAGTGACGATACTCTGTCAAGAGCGGGCATGATGCAGAGGCAGGGTATTTTATTTCAATTAATTAGTTGTATGTACACACAATATGAAGAGGAGAGGAACAACTATGAGAACCTTAGTAATCGTTGCACATCCCCGGATGGAGGCATCCAGAGTGAATCGTGCGCTTGCCGAGACGGCGGCCACAGTTCAAGACGTCACCGTTCACAACCTATATGAAGTATACCCTGACGAGAAGGTGGATGCAGCACGGGAGCAAGCTCTGCTGGAGGCACATGACCGTATCATTCTGCAATTCCCGTTCTATTGGTACAGCTCCCCCTCGCTGCTGAAGAAGTGGCAGGATGAAGTGCTCGCCTATGGCTGGGCTTATGGTTCCGGGGGGGATCGCCTGCACGGCAAGGAGCTTGGACTGGCAGTCTCAACCGGCGGACCTGCGGAGGCGTATCGTCCAGACGGATATAACCGATATACGTTAGAGGAGCTGCTGCTGCCGCTGCGTGCAACAAGTAATCTTGTCGGCACCATTTTCCTGCCGATCTTCTCCTTAAGCGGAGTGCGAACGATGACCGATGAGGAGCTGGCAGGTCACGCACAGTCTTATGCTGCGTACCTCACTCAGCCGATAGCAGAAGTTTCTCATCAGAAGTAAGCTGGCTGCTCCGTTCCTCTTGGGAACGGGGCTTTTTTTTATAACCTTCTATAGAGCTGCTGAGGCGAGTTCGTTGATTATATAACATAAAGAATTGATTATATGGATAGCCAATGGTCGGGACGATTCTCTACACTGTATTCATCAAGGATGAAGCGGCAGAGAGGAACGATGCAGACCATGATTAATAACAAGCTTCCCAAGGTATGGTACGGTGGAGATTATAACCCGGAGCAATGGGACCGAGCGATCTGGGCGGAAGATATGAAATTATTCGACAAGGCGAATATTGATATCGCTACGATTAATGTATTCAACTGGGCGATGCTTCAGCCGAGCGAGGAGGAATATGACTTCTCGGTGCTCGATGAGGTGATGAAGCATCTGCTGGATCACAATATTGGGGTGTGCATGGGAACGAGCACTGCTGCTCACCCTGCCTGGATGGCGAAGCGATATCCCGATATTCTGCGCGTCGATTGGGAAGGGCGGAAGCGGAAGTATGGCGGCCGGCATAACTCCTGTCCGCATAGTCCCACCTACAGGAAGTACTCGGTTAGGCTTGCGCGCAAGCTTGCCGAGCGATATGGAGATTGGCCGAATCTGCTGATGTGGCATATCTCGAATGAGTATTGCGGCTACTGCTATTGCAATCAGTGCGCAGCCGCGTTCCGGACATGGCTGAAGGGCCGATACGGTACGCTTGATCAGCTCAATACAGCATGGTACACCAGGTTCTGGGGACATACCTTCTACGATTGGGAGGAGATCGTACCGCCCAATATGCTTAGTGAAGGGGTTCACTGGAACTATCAGCGCAGCAATCAGAACAGTATCTCGCTCGACTATTGCCGGTTCCAATCCGACAGTCTGCTGGAGTGCTACCTGCTGGAGAGAGAGGAGCTTCGCGGCATCACGCCGAGTATTCCGATTACAACGAACTTCATGGGGACCTACAAGGAGCTGGACTACTTCCGGTGGGCGAAGGAGCTCGATGTCATCTCCTGGGACAGCTACCCGGCTCCCCATCAGCCGCCTAGCGTCAACGCGATGACGCATGATCTGATGCGCGGCTTGAAGGCAGGCCAGCCGTTCATGCTCATGGAGCAGACGCCAAGCCATGCGAATTGGCAGCCCTATTGCAGTCTGAAGGTGCCGGGAGAGATGCGGAAGTGGAGCTATCAAGCCGTATCACGCGGTGCGGATACCGTCATGTTCTTCCAGCTGCGCAAGTCAGCCGGCTCCTGCGAGAAGTTCCACGGCGCGGTCATTGAACATGCCGGGCATGGCAACACGAGGGTGTTCCGGGAATGTGCAGAACTCGGGGCAGAGCTTGCCCAGCTGGGAGAGGCCTTCCTCGACGCTCGTGTAGAGGCCGAAGTCGGCATCCTGTACGATTGGGAGAACCGCTGGGCGGTCGAGCTGTCTAGCGGGCCAAGTAATGATCTTGACTATGTGAACGAGGTTCATAAGTTCTATGGTGCGCTGTACGCGGAGCATATTCAGACGGACTTGGTTGGACTAGACGCGGACTGGAGCAGATATAAGGTGCTCATCGCTCCCGTACTCTATATGGTGAAGCCGGGTGTGGCGGACAAGCTGGAGCAATTCGCTCGGCAAGGCGGCACCATCATTACCACCTACTTCTCCGGCATTGTGAGCGAGAGCGACTTGGTTACAGTTGGCGGCTATCCTGGGGAGCTTCGTTCCTTACTCGGAATCTGGTCGGAGGAGATTGATGCTCTGTATCCTGGGAAGCACAACAAGCTCGTGCTGGAGCGGCCGTTCCCAGGAAGTGAACAGCTTGAATACGCTTGTGAATTCCTATGTGATCTCATTCATGCTGAGACCGCAGAGGTGGCTGCGGTATATGGAGGAGACAAGTTCTACAAGGGCCGTCCTGCTCTCACGGTGAACAAGTATGGCGAAGGGGAAGCTTGGTATATGGCAACGACGCCGGAGCCTGCGTTCATGCAAGCGTTCCTACGGGAGAGATGCGAGGCGGCTGACATTAAGCCGCTCATTCCGAAGCATCCCGGCATCGAAGCGAGTCGGCGGACGAAGGACGGGGTTCATTATCTGTTCCTGCTTAATCATACCGAGGCCGAGATTGAGGTTCGGCCGGAGCTGCGGCAAGCAGCTGTGAATATCCTGAATGGTGAAGCGGCAGCGGAGGCGATTATGATTCCTCCGCAAGGGACGGTTATATTAACCTATCCCAGTTAGGTTTAGTTTTGCTTATGCTCCGTTCCTCTTGGGAACGGGGCTTGTTTGTGTCTTTTTTTTCTGTAGTAACCACCTGTTGTTCCTGACGCTGCTTATGTCTGCCTATAGCCCTATCGAGTCATGACGGAACTTCCGCCAGTTGCTATAATGCTCTGGAAGTCTATAGACAAGAGAGAATACAGAGAACAGATCAGAGAATAGGGGAAGATACGGCGATGAATGAACAGAAGGTACATGGAGACACGGCTGGCCGTGCTGGACTATATCGCTTCATCTGGCGCTGGCACTTCTATGCCGGGCTGCTATTCGCACCAATCCTAGTCATGTTGGCGGTGACTGGAGGACTCTATCTATTCAAGCCTTATGTGGAGCCTCTGATGCATCCGGGCTTGCATAACGTGCAAGTTGGAAGCGAGGCGCTGCCTCCGAGCAAGCAGCTTGCCGCCGTGGCGGAAGCTTATCCTGATGGTTATGTGATGTCGTTCACCGATGTGGACGATAAGAAGCGGGCGACGGAGATTGGCCTGATGAAGGGCGATACCGCGTATACCGTATTCGTAAATCCCTATACGGGCAAGTTGCTCGGCGAGCTGCAGAATGACAAGCGGCTAATGAGCATCCTCATTGCTCTGCACGGGGAGCTGATGGTTGGCGAGAAGGGAGACATCATCGTTGAGCTCTCCGCCTCTTGGGCCATTATCCTGCTGGCGACCGGCCTCTATCTCTACTGGCCGCGCAGCAAGCAGACATTCCTGGACGTATTCCGCATTCGTATGAGGCAGGGGAAGCGCTTGTTCTGGCGTGATCTGCATGCGTCGACCGGCTTCTGGATGTCGGCCATTCTACTGGTGCTCATCTTGACCGGCCTCCCTTGGGCGAGCTCATTCGGAGATCGTCTAGGTAAGGTCGTCGAGGCAGGCAACCTGTCGAATGCACCGGTGAATCTGTATGGAGCAGAGTCGACGATGGTCATGAAGGATGTTGCAGAGACGAACTGGGCCGCGGAGAATCTTCCTCTTCCTGAATCTGTCTATGCTCATACGGGTATGCTTCCCATTGAGTACATGATTCAGCTTGCAGCGGATAAGCAGATAGAGCCCGGCTACACGGTTACGATGCCGGAGGGCGACACCGGTGTGTATGTAATCTCCACCTATGGCTGGGCGGCGAAGAGCGTGAGCAACTATGCTACAATGAATATCGATCAGTACAGCGGGGAGGTGCTAGTCGATTACCGCTGGAAGGATTACAGCCCCTTCGACAAGACGGTTGAGATCGGCATCGCTCTGCATGAAGGCCGTTACTTCGGCTGGCCTAATCTGCTGATTGGCTTGCTGGCTTGCTTGTCACTCGTTCTCATCGCAGCGAGCGGTATAATCATGTGGTGGAAGCGCCGGCCTGCGGGCTCCTTCGGTGCTCCTGCTTCAAGGAAGCTGGAAGGCAACCGTGTGCGGATCGGACTTATTGTCCTTACGATCCTCTTAGCCGCACTGATGCCGCTAGTAGGGATATCTATTTTAGCAGTTGTCGTGATTGATCTGATCGCAAGACTGGCCAGGCGCCTGCGTCGTTCCTAGCCAGATGTTAGAGGATAGGAGCTGCACCCGATAGATGATGATGAAAAAAACAGAAAAACAAAACGGGCTAAACAAACTAGCCCGAAAATTAAATAGGCTACCGCTGCTCCTCGCGCTATCCGTTATGATGCTGGCTCTCGCTGGCTGCGGAGGCAGCGGGGAGAAGGGCTCGACCCCTTATCTCGACGGGATAAGCGTCTCTCTCGCCGACGAGTCTACAGGCGATTCCTTAGACCATAAGTATACCGTGAAGCTGAGGGATGCGGATGGTAAGCCGGCAGAGATCGACTCGGTAGGTCTGTCGCTCACGATGACTGGCATGGATCACAAGCAGGAAGCCGAGCTGGAGCCTGCAGGCGAAGGTGTCTATGAGGTGAAGCTGACCATGCTCATGAACGCGAACTGGCGCAAGGTGGTCATCCTGAAGAAGGATAATCACGTCCGCAAGGTCGCAGGTGCAGCGATTCGCACGCAGCTGAAGTAGAGGGAGAGTGCGTCTGCGGACTCACTGTCTATAGTCTTATTCATCAGCGGCATTGGACCATGCTGTAACGAGGAGTGAAGGTGTGAACAACGAACGGCAAGACCATCTATCAAGCCGTGTGCAGGAATGGGCTGTGCAGGCAGCAGCGGGTAAGGGCGCAATCGTCCTTGGGACGGAGCGCCTGTATGGCGGAATGTCTGCATTGATGCATAAGGTAATCTTACAGAGTGCAGAAGGGGCTATCAGGCAGATCGTAGTTCGACAGTTCACGAACCAAGACTGGCTGCAAGAGGAGCCCGATCTAGCACGCCATGAGGCAGGAAGCCTGCGTCTGGCAGGGAGAGCAGCTATACAGACACCTGAGCTCATCGCTTACGATGAGTCAGGCACGGATTGCGGGATACCCGCTGTCGTCATGTCGATGCTGCCGGGGAGAGTGATCCTGCAGCCGCCAGATCGGGATACATGGCTGGACAAGCTGGCTGAAGCCCTTGTGCGAATCCATGCGGTAGATATAGAAGCGGCCTCGCCTGATGACGCAGATGGATTCCATTGGCGCTACTCTAGCTATCAGAATCATGACACCTTCGAGGTACCCGAGTGGTCCCGTTATCCAGAGCTGTGGACACGGGCAATTGCAATCCTTAGAGGAGGCGGGCCCAAGAGCCCGACCTGCTTCATCCACCGGGATTACCATCCGAACAATGTGCTGTGGGAGGATGGGGCAGTGGGCGGTGTAGTAGATTGGGTGAACGCCTGTGAAGGTCCACCGGGCGTTGATATCGGTCATTGCCGGGTGAACCTCGCTCAGCTGTATGGCATAGATGAAGCAGACAGCTTCCTTAGCGCCTACATGCGCTATTCCCATGCGCTACTGGATACAGAGTTCGATTACAATCCGTATTGGGATCTGGTCTCCCTGGCGGATATCTTGTTCGGTCCGCCTACCGTCTACGCCGGCTGGACGGATCTCGGTATGACAGGCCTCACGGATGAGCGAATAACCGAGAGGCTGGACGAGTACTTCGTCAGCATCATGCATAGGCTCGAGTAGCCCGCACCGCTCATCTATGGTCCGGCTGTCCGCGTTCAGGACTTCAATCGATAGATGAGCTGCACGACACCAGAGGAGAATGTTCTAGTATGAACCAGCTTCAAGTTCAACCTCTGACCAATATCCATGAATAGCGGAGTACCTGATCCCAGTACCACAGGATGGACGGACAGTCTGAACTCATCCACTAGGCCTAGATGAACGAAGGTTTTAATAAGCTTCCCGCCGCCATACAGCCAGATGTCTTTACCTGGCTTCCTTTTTATTTTATCAACTTCGTCGGCAATCGAATCATTGATGAAGATAGCGTGATCGTCAGTCCCCTGCTGCTTCCTGGAGAACACATATTTTTGTTTACTATGGATTGAATCCCACATCTCCTGTTCTGATTCTGTAAGCTCCGTATCTGGCGTGAATTGTCCCCATAAGTCATAGCTCTTCCTTCCGTAGAATATCGTATCAATCTCGTTCAAAAAGTCATGGAAATTCATATCAGGGTCCATGATGCACCAGTCGACTTCCCCGTTAACCCCTTCAATAAATCCGTCTAAAGTAACGGCTAAATCCAAAATAACCTTTCGTGTCATCCCAAACTGCTCCCCTCGACAATTTCCTTGATCTCCACCCATTATAAAACTTAAATAAGTCATCTTCCGTCTTATATATAACCAGTCGCAACTGCGACTATCCTCCTTGGCTACCGTCTAGACAGCATGATAGACTGAAGGCAGCTATGTACAATTACTATTCTCATCCAGATAGGGGGTGATGCAGTATAAGTACCGGGAAGGAAGGGAGTCTGATTATCCAAATGCTCGTCCGTACCTATTGTCCGCCACTGCCACTCGCTGATTATGTAACGTACTTCTGGTATATGAGGGGTTATGCCCCGTCTCATCACAAGGAGCTGTCTATCCCAGACGGCGGGGCCGTCGATCTGGTGTTCGATCTGAAGGAGCCGACCATTCGCCTATGGGATGCAGACAACAAGCCCCACCACTTAAGCCATTCCATCCTCTGCGGTCCGCACACAAGGCACTTCGTTATTGATACATTAAGCCAATCCCCTACTTGCGCTCCGTCCGAGGTGGCAGGCATTCGCTTCAAGCCCGGCGGAGCTCGGGCCTTCTTGGGCGCGACTAGCCTTGCGCTGCGAGATCAGCTGCTCTCGCTGGATGGTCTGTGGGGCAGCGAGGCTGGCGAGCTGCGCGAGGAACTCCGGCTGAGCGACACGCCGGAGGAGAAGTTCCTGGCCATGGAGCGGCGGCTGCTCGCGCGGCATGGCCAGTGGCTCTTGAAGCAGCGGCGGGGGGACAATCATGGCGCCGCCGTAAGTCATGCTCTGGAGCGGCTGAAGCGGGACAGCGTTGGGGTTGTGGTGGATGGGGTGGGGATGAGCCACCGGCGGTTTAATGAGATTTTCCAAGGGGAGGTGGGGTTGTCCCCCAAGCGGTACGCGAGGATGATTCGGTTCCAGCAAGCCCTCCACCTGCTCGGCAGCGGAATGGAAGTGGACTGGACGGGTCTGGCCATTGACTGTGGCTACTACGATCAGGCGCACTTCATCAAGGAATTCCGGTCGTTCTCCGGCCTGTCTCCAACGAGCTATACCCCAATCGCAGGGCGGCACTCCAATCATACTCCCGTCCGAGCGTGACGAAGGTCAGAATTATACAATACAACCTAGAAGCCACAGGCTATCCTGATGAGGAAGAGGCCTTCCGTGGCTTCTTCACCATATTCTCTACTAATCGAAGGAGGTTCATCACATGAGCGAGATTCAACCATCAAGTCCAGCAAGTTATGCCCCGAAGGGGTTCCGTTCGGTCACCAGCTACTTCACCGTGGAGGATGCGAAGGCGTTCCTTGTGTTCGTCCAGGGAGTATTCCAAGGGGAAGTGCTGCACCAAGCCGAAGTCTCTTCCGGCCGAATCCAGCATGCCGAAGTTCGAATCGGCGACAGCATCATTGAGGTATCTGATGCTCATGATGCCTACCCGGCACGCCGTAACACGCTCCATGTGTTCGTACCGGATGCGGATGCGTGCTACGAGCGGGCACTCGCCGCAGGTGCGGTATCCGTCTATGAGCCAGCCGACATGCCATACGGGGAGCGGAGTGCCGGCATCGAGGACGCGTTCGGCAACCACTGGTATATCGCTACCTTCACAGGCGGCGAGGGGAAGGGATATTATAGCTAGAGCATTATAACTATATGATGATTTAAAAAAAGAGCCGCTCGGACAATGCCCGAGCGGCAACTCTAGTCTAGTATGAGTCAAACTCAGCGTTATAACCTCATATCCTCAATGTTGACGTTCTTAGTATGCTCTGTACGAACCCATACCCGTCTGCTGGAGGTTACCATCGACCACATGAACAACGGAACATACGTGTAGTTGATGAACAACAAGCTGATGATGGCTCGGAACCAATCAATCTTGTGTGCAGAATCACGGAGTGTGGCTGATACATAGATGAAGTTGAAGGTAACTAAGCCAAGCCACACCCATAAGGGGAGAATCGGCTCTACAATTGATACGTTTGTGAAGTAGGCCGTATAGAATATTGCAGACGCAATTGCGCCAATTACGATTTTGCCAGGATTAATCAGATACAGGAATCCGTCGAATGCTCGTATATCAAGCTTCCTCACAGCTCTCCATAGAAGCGGCCCGGCATACTTGAAGCATACGTCCCAATGACCTCTTGCCCAGCGCAGCCTTTGAATGCAGGAAGCCAAGAATCCTGTCGGTTTCTCGTCGTACACTCTGGCATGGTGACACCATGTTGCTTTTTCTCCTCGCAACAAGCATTGCACGGTGAATTCCAAGTCCTCGGTTAAGCTCTTAGCCGTCCAGCCCACTTCCTCCAACAGGCTGCGTTCTACACAGAACCCCGTACCGCCAACCGCATTACCTAAGCCGAGGCGATACTTGGCCAGTTGCCAGGAGCGGTTCATATAATAATAAGAAGCGGCATAACCCAAGCTAATGACATTGTCATTAGGGTTTTTGCTATCTAGATAGCATTGAATAAGGCGCTCACCTGAGAGCAGGTGATCATTCATTAGCTGAAGGTAATTAAGCGTCACTAGATTATCAGCGTCGAATACACACACCGCATCGTATTTCTCCATAGGTAGCTCTTCGAGAGCATATTTGATTGCATAAGGCTTGCCTTTGGGTTCGCCTGGTACACTGAAGTGTTCCAAGACGATGGCGCCGTGACGCCTTGCGATTGCTGCTGTATCGTCATCACTGTTATCAGCGATGACTACGATATCATACAGCTCTTTCGGATATTTCATTTTACCTAAGTTCTGAACCAGGTTACCGATAACGGCTTCTTCGTTGTGAGCCGGTACGAGGATAACGAACTTTTTCTCGGGAGCCTTATTGCGAAGCTCCCCAGCCTTGCCGAAGCCGAACAGTGATACAATGAACCAATAACTGAACCAGAATAATAGACCGTACTGCAGAATGGTGAAAAATATCATGATGTAAAATCCTCTCTAAGATGTGCTATAGGTTCCACATACACCTCTGATTATTATATTTTCATAGGGCTGGTACTTCTAATAGTACATAATGGTAAGGAATAATATGGACAGCAAAAGGAGTGCTCATCATCCATACACATCAGCAGCTTCTCTTCATCTATAATGCGCAGAGCGGTCTGGTTAACGGCATGCTGGACATGGTGCATAAGCTGGTCTCCCCCGGGACTTATCCCTGTCACCTGTGTGCGGTCACCTATGGACTGACTGGTATGCGAACGGATTGGAAGCAATATGTGAAGAAGCTCGAAGAGTCATACACCGTTATGTTCCTGCATCTGGACGAGCTGTACCCAGATCTGCCGACTACCGAATATCCTTGCGTGCTGCTGGCTCGGAATAGTGGTTACCTTGAGCTTGTCACGGCAGAGGAGATGAAGGGCTGCGCCACGGCGACCCAGCTCATGGCTCTGTTGGATAGGAAGCTTGCTGAGACAGATAAGAGTTAGCCTTGGGCTAGCTCTAACGAGTGATTACGGGGGTAAGGAGAAAGAATGTATCCATTCTGTCGATAGGTTGTAACCGGATTGGGCTCCGCGGCCCAGATATCATGAGCCGTAAGCTGTCTGAAGGGATTGCACGAAGAATGTCAATCATGAACCTGCCGTTGAAGCTTATCGTATTCATCTCGCCAATCCGGGTTAGGGGATATACTTCTTCGGATACATGTCCGATTGTGGCAGCTCTCGCTGATAATACAAGAGTTCCATTCTGAACGGTACATAGCTGAATAACATGACTGTCGCCTGCCAAGAGGGTAACTCGTTCGACAATCGCGAGGAAGTTCTGTGTGGAGAGGATAAGTTCATTCCCATAACAAGAAGATGAGACTCTGTCGAGAGAAGGGAAGGATCCTTCAATAACGGAAGATTGCATGACGAAGCCCGAAGAAGACAAGGTCATACTGGAGTCGTATAATGCGATCTCAGTAGAGCATTCCTCAGTGAGCAGCTTCGCATAACTGGCAAGATGACGCTTAGGAATGATGACTTCTATCCCTGTCTGATGGTCCAATAGACTAGAGAGGCTGCGGCTTGTCTTGCTTGAAGCAAATCGTACACCATCTGTTGCTGTAAGGTGAATATGGCTGCTGTCCATATAACAGTGTACTCCGCTAAGAACGGGTCTAGCATCTGAAGTGGAAGCAGCCCATGCCACCTCTCTTACTATACGTCTAAGAAGAGAGCTTGGAAGGTGTGCAGTTGCTAAGGGAGAGGCATTGCTAGGGAACTTGATTGATATAGGTGCTTCAGAACCGCATAATTCATATACAGCTGAGCCTGAGCGAATGACAAGGATGTTGCCTTGGCTTGCTTCTAAGTTGACAATCTCTTCGGATAATGAGCGAATAATGTCATTGAGAGTTGAACAAGGAAGTGCAGCCTGACCAGCCCTCATGATATGTAGTCTTGCTTGGTGATTCGGAATGGTATAGCTCAGCACCATGTCGGTCTGTCCAGCCGTAACCGTTAAGCCTTGCGCATCAGCCAGTAGAACGACATCGGCTGGAGTGGTCGTATTCCTCTTGCCATACAAGGCCGGCATGACCGCAGACAATGCACTCTTCAAGGTATGTGCAGCTACCTCAATACGCATGAACACATCCCCTATCTCTCTTGATCCATAGAAGACTCAATTATTCTGCGAAGCAATTCCGATCTGGAACAATCTAATTCACTGCATTGATGATCGAGTGCCGTCCATACTTCATCTGTCAAGGTTAGAGATACCTTCCTCGTCTCACCCGTTCTCTTCCTGCCTGCACCTGCTCGCGGGCCGCCTCTTGAGAACATCATGGCTACTTGGCCTTCTTCATTAGGAATTCCTAGCCTGAGCGTGGGATCAGAGTTCGTCATACACTTTCATCCCTTCAAAAAGTTCAATTATGATTGATTAAGGTAACTAAATTCAAATAATCATCTAAGCTAAGCTTATCATATAGCCTCACCAACTGCCAATAAATTCTGAACACCTAACAGAGCGTTACATCCGCTCCCTCTCAATCGAGTATAATAAGAGACAGTACATAAGACATCCAAGCAGAATGAGGTTATCCGATGAATGATAAGCAGTTCACCGATTACGGATTAAGTGAAGAGATTACAAGGGCGCTGGACAGCCTCGGCTACAAGGCACCGACGGATGTACAGGCGCGTGTGATGGCTATCGCGCTGAAGGGCAAGGACCTCGTCGTGAAGTCGCAGACGGGAAGCGGGAAGACGGCGGCGTTCGGCATTCCGCTATGCCAGATGGTCGATTGGGAGGAGAACAAGCCGCAAGCGCTCGTCCTCGCCCCTACCCGCGAGCTGGCGATGCAGGTGAAGGAGGATCTCACCAACATCGGCCGGTTCAAGCGGGTGAAGGCGGCGGCCATCTATGGGAAGCACCCGTTCGCCTTGCAGAAGGTCGAGCTGAAGCAGAAGTGCCACATCGTTGTCGGCACGCCGGGGCGCGTGCTGGATCATATCGAGAGAGGCTCGCTGCCGCTCACTCGAATCAAGTACCTCGTCATCGACGAAGCGGACGAGATGCTGAATATGGGCTTCATCGAACAGGTGCAGGCGATCATTCAGGCACTTCCTGCCGAGCGGATGACCATGCTCTTCTCCGCGACTCTCCCTGGAGACATCGAGAAGCTGAGCCGCCGCTATATGAACGATCCTGCTCTCATTGAAGTGCAATCGGAGGGCGTCACGACGAATAAGATCGAGCACTCTCTCATCGAGGTGCGCGAGGCGGACAAGCTGCAGCTGCTGAAGGACATCACCACGGTCGAGAATCCCGACAGCTGCATCATCTTCTGCCGCACGCAAGAGCAAGTAAACCTCGTGTTCCGGCAGCTGGCTGCTGCGGAATACCCATGCGACCGCATCCATGGCGGGCTGGCGCAGGAGGAGCGGTTCGAGGTGATGAATGCCTACCGCAGGGGGCAGTTCCGTTACTTAATCGCAACGGATGTCGCCGCGCGAGGCATCGATATCGACAACATTACGCATGTCATTAACTATGACCTGCCGCTCGACAAGGAGAGCTATGTGCATCGGACAGGCCGGACGGGCCGCGCGGGCAAGACGGGCATCGCCATCACGTTCGCTACCTCGAAGGAAGAGCGGTTCGTTGCAGACATTGAGAGCTATATCGGCTTCGAGATTCCAAGGCGGAATGCTCCGACGGAGGAGGAGGTTGCTGAAGGGGAGCGGGCTTTTCACCAGAAGATTAACAAGACCCCTGCGCCCAAGAAGGCGAAGAATGAGCAGATTAATCAGGATATTATGAAGCTGTACTTCAACGGCGGGAAGAAGAAGAAGCTGCGGGCGGTGGACTTCGTTGGGACGATTGCGCGGATTGACGGGGTGACGGCGGACGATATCGGCATTATTGCGATCCAGGACAATGTGACGTATGTCGACATTCTGAACGGCAAGGGTCCGCATGTGCTCAAGGTGATGAAGGATACGACGATCAAGGGCAAGCTGCTGAAGGTGCATAAGGCGAATAGGTAGGGGACGGGGGGACGCAGGATGGGAGAGGGAACGAAGCCTGGCAGGAATCTGAGGTTCGATTGGCCGTATCACTTCGCGGCTATGCCGCTGTTAGTTGCGGTGCTCATCGGGTCAATTGTGAATGTAATTGGAGCCATTCGTGATGACGAGCAGACGGGGATGGACTGGCTGCTCGTCGTGCTGGGCGTGTGTCTGCTGTTCGCTGTGACGCGTATTCGCGTATACGCAACGAAGACGCAGGACCGCATCATCCGGATGGAAGAGCAGTTCCGTTATTATCGGTTAACGGGCAAGGAGCTGGATTCGAGGCTCACGATCAACCAGATCATTGCCCTGCGCAACGCGGGGGACAAGGAATTCCCGGCACTATGCGACCGCGCGGCTGCTTCCGGGATGAAGCCGGCTGACATCCGCGAGGCTATCAAGGACTGGCGTCCGGACACGATGCGGATCTAATTAGGCATAGGATATTTTGAGTAGAGGGAGCGTTTGGCTTCCTTTTTGTCGTTATTAAGCCCTGTTAACAGCATGATGTCGGAGAGAAGAGTATGGGGTTTAAGGGGGTTAAGCCCGGTTAGCGGTCTTAAGTCAGTAGAGAGAGGTGGAATTGGTGAGTTTAAGCCCTCTAACCGGTCTTAACTTTCCAAGAGGCCAGCGTTTTGGACGCTTTGGGGAGATTTAAGCCCATTCAGCGGTCTTAAGTCGGCGAGATGAGAGGGTAGTTGTGGGATTAAGCCCTCTGCAAGGTCTTAAGTTAACAATTAGCCGATCCCCCTCGACGATATCTTACAAATACAGCCAGCCCAATTGTGGTACACTATGAGGGCTAATATTTTTCCACGCCTTGTGGTGAGAAAAGAGGTGAGCCGTTAATGTCCTTCGTGACACGGCTTCAGTGGTTTTTCAAATGGAGATGGGGCTATTATGCTCTAGCAATTACGATAATGGCGGCAGTGAATCTGCTCATGACCGTGCCTCCCCGCATGATTGGTGATACAATCGACCGGATTAAGGTTAGTTCTCTAACCTCAGCTGAGCTGAGCCAGACGGTCATGCTGCTAGTAGGTCTATCCCTGCTGCTCTACGTCCTTACATACATATGGATTACGACCTTATTCGGCAATTCTGCCTTAATTGAGAAGCTGCTCCGCGGACGGCTGCTGGCTCACCTGACGAAGATGACGCCATCGTTCTTCCAGCGCAACAGCACCGGACAGCTGATGGCGCTCGCGACGAACGACATTCTGGCTATCGGCCAGACGGCGGGCTACGGCGTCATGACGCTCGTGAACACGCTGGTCGGAGCATCGGTCGTCATCATCACGATGGTGACGCTCATTAACTTCAAGCTGATGCTGGCTGCGCTTATCCCTCTGCCGTTCCTGGCTATAGTAATCTCCAAGCTGGGCAAGCAGGTCCGCACACGCTTCCTCGAAGCGCAGGCCTCCTTCGGCGTCATGAATGACCACGCGCTGGAGTCGATCTCCGGCATTCGGGTCATTCGCTCTTACGTCCAGGAAGACAATGACCTTAACGCGTTCGACAAGGTAACGAAGCAGGTAATGGTGAAAAACCAGCGTGTCTCCATCCTGAACGCGCTGTTCCAGCCGCTCATCTCGCTCATCGTCGGGGTCAGCTATACAATCGGGATCGGCTACGGGTCATACCTGGTATTCCAAGATGAGATTACGCTCGGGCAGCTGATCTCCTTCAACATCTATCTCGGCATGCTCATATGGCCGATGATCTCCTTCGGGGAATTCATTAATGTACTCCAGCGCGGCAGCGCCTCGGCCGATCGGCTGGACACTTCGCTTAAGGTAGAGCCTGATCTGAAGGACACGGCCTCGCCCGCGAAGGTGGATATCCCAACCTCCATCGAGATGAAGGGGCTGACGTTCACTTATCCGACCGCGACGCAGCCGAGCCTAGTCGATGTCTCCTTCTGCCTGGAGCGCGGGCAGACGCTTGGCATCGTCGGGCGAACGGGAAGCGGGAAGAGCACGCTGCTGAAGCAGCTGCTTCGCCAGTATCCGGTGGAGCAGGAGAAGTTGTTCTTAGCTGGTCACCCGGTGGAGCAGATTGCCATCGACCAAGTGAAGCGCTGGGTCGCCTACGTTCCCCAGGAGCATCTGCTCTTGTCCAAGTCGATTCGCGACAATATCGCCCTGGGCAAGCCGGATGCGACGGACGCCGAGATTGCCCGCGCGGTCGAGATGGCCTCGTTCACCTCGGATGTGGAGGGAATGCCGGAAGGGCTGCGCACGATCGTCGGCGAGAACGGCGTTATGCTCTCCGGAGGGCAGAAGCAGCGCCTCGCCATCGCGCGTGCGCTCCTCATTGACTCCGAGATTCTGCTGCTGGACGATTCCCTGTCTGCCGTAGATGCTCGTACGGAGAGCCGAATCCTGCACCATATCAGATTGGAACGTGCAGGCAAGACGACCTTGATTAGCACGCACCGTCTATCCGCGGTGAGCCATGCGAACTGGATTCTTGTGCTCGATGAAGGGCGTGTGGTAGAGGAAGGGACGCATGAGGAGCTGATGCACATCGGCGGCTGGTACCGGGAACAGTGGGATCGGCAGCAGATGGAAGCGAGTCTGGAGGAATGATTGAACGATGAAGCCTAATCAATCAACGGCGAGAAGACTTATTGGATATGCTCTCGGCTACAAGTTCAGAATTATCGGCGCCCTGCTCATCCTGTGTGTAGCAGTCGGTGCGGAGCTGGGCGGACCTTATATTACGAAGACCATTATTGATAAGCACCTGTCGAACCAAGGCGATCAGGACCTGACTGCCGTACTTACGCTGCTAGGCTTATACCTGGGCTTGCTGCTGCTCGCGGCGGTGTGCAACTTCGCACAGTCCTACATCTTGCAGTCGACAGCGCTGCAGATCATTCGCAACATGCGAATGGACTTGATGAAGCACATCCAGCGGATTCCGCTCCGTTACTTCGACAACACGCCGATCGGGCAAGTGGTGTCGCGGATAGCGAATGATACGGAGGCGGTTCGCGATCTGTTCATGAGCTTCATGGCGACGTTTGTTGTGAGCTTGGTGCAGCTGACGGGGATTTTCACCGCCTTGTTCATCCTGGATGCTCGTCTCGCCTTGTTCACACTGCTGCTGCCGCCGCTGTTCGCCATCATTATGGTTGTTCATCTGAAGTACTCTAAGGGCTTCATTACGATTATGCGCGCGCGGCTGAGCGATATGAATGCCATGATTAACGAATCCATCACCGTCATGCCTATCATACAAGCGTTCCGTCGGGAGAAGGTCACCCTGGACGAGTTCGAGACGCTCAATCAGGACCGCTACATCAATCAGGTGCGTCAGTTCCGCGTATTCTCGCTCTCCTCGCGTAATATTGTAGGAACGATCGGCTCTCTGGTGACCGCCTTCGTCATCTGGTACTTCGGACGGGAATCGCTGCAGACTGCTATCTCCTTCGGCGTGTTCTATGCGTTCATCGATTACTTGGGCCGGATCTTCCAACCCATTATCGGGATCTTCGACCAGCTGACGAATGCGCAGCGAGCGTTCGTATCGGCCGATAAGGTGTTCGCGATTATGGACATGGAGGGCGAGGAGGTCGCGAAGACCGATTCGGTGCCGCGTCCACAGGGCGTCGTGAAGTTCGACGATGTGACGTTCGCGTACAAGGAAGGCGAGAATGTGCTGAAGCATATCTCCTTCGAGGCTCGCCAAGGGGAGACGATTGCGCTGGTGGGGCATACCGGTTCCGGCAAAAGCTCCATCATGAACCTGCTCCTCGGCTTCTACGAACCGAACGCAGGCGCCATTACGATCGACGGCCGCAACATTAGCGGCATGTCCAAGCAGGCGCTGCGCAAGCATATGGGCATCGTGCTGCAGGATCCGTACTTGTTCGCCGGTGACATCAAGTTCAACGTCAGCCTGTACAACGAGGAGATTACGCTCGACCGGGTGAAGACCGCGCTCCGCGACGTAGGCGCAGCCCCGTTCATCGAGCAGCTGCCGAACGGCTACGACGAGCAGGTCGTCGAGCGGGGCAGCACGCTGTCGTCGGGACAGCGGCAGCTCATCTCCTTCGCGCGGGCGCTCGCCTTCGACCCGTCCATCCTGATTCTCGATGAGGCCACGGCCAGCATCGATAGCGAGACGGAGGGCCTCATCCAGCAGGCGCTCAAGGTCGTCAGCCACGGCCGGACGACGCTCGTCATCGCGCACCGGCTCTCCACGATCCGCGAGGCGGACCAGATTCTGGTGCTCCACCGCGGCGAGATTGTGGAGCGCGGCAACCACGAGGCGCTCATGGCGCTGGAGGGCCGCTACTTCAAGATGTACCAGCTGCAGAAGGGTGCTGGGGCTGGAGCGTCAGCCTCTTCCGAGGCGGCTGAGGCTGTCTCGAAGTAAGTATGATATAAATTACAGAAAACCGTCAGTATGACAGCATGTAGCCGCTGTCTTCTGACGGTTTTGCTTTCCAACAAAATAATTTATTACGCGCCTAATTCCGAATTAGTCTCAAGGTTAATGGCAGCATAGGCAACGAGGATTCAACTTAAGTTCATTCATCCACCAGTACGATCGGTATCACTCTTTTTCTCCTTTTGAACACTATCCCCTTCACTCAGTAGCAGGATGTCCAGATATTCGATACCCTGAGTGAAGGGGATAGTAGAGAAAAGGAACGCAAAAGCCGCAACGTACCTGGAAAGAGACAGGTGCATCTACCCAGTGTTAGCGCGGGTATCGTGACGGGCGTCGTCTTGCTGACCCGCCCGAGGTGCTTTTAAAGCAACAATTCAAGAAGCCTTGGCGTCCGAATAAAGAGATGTGCACTCAGAGGGGGGATGGCAAATGATTAGAAAGAAGACTGTTGTCATGATGCTTAGTCTAGTTCTGCTGATAGTGACGGGATGCGCGAACAAGCCTTACGGACATTACAAGGACAATGAAATGATTGGGTTCGTGGAGAGTGTGGACGTGGATGAGCAGACGATCAACTTCGACATCTCCGAGTGGACGAAGCGTGATATCAGTGGTCCGAATATGAATGACTGGGGTGCTGGGTATACAGCGAAGCTCACAAAGAGCACGATCGTGGAGGACGAGAGCGGCAATCCCGTGAATTGGCAGGAGCTGAAGTCTGGCCAGAAGGTGCAGATTATTCCACCGAAGACAAGCAACGACACCCCGAAGAAGCTGCTGGTCTTAGAAATGTCCAAGCACGAGTTATACAAGAGAGCAGGATTGCTAGCCAACAACAAAGGTACCTTCCGTACAACGGTCATTGATGTCCCAGGCGGGTCCAATAAGCTGAGTAATACCGTGTTAGGCATGAAGCTTGAGGGAGGCGTAAATGTCGGAGGAAGCTACGATTCCAATCAGGTGCTGGACGTCAAGAAGGAATTCGAAGTGGAGTCCCTGCCAGTCATTCTTGTCTTCGATACGGATAAGCTAGTCCTGAAGACCGAGCGGTTGGAGGAATTCAAGAAGTTCATGGAGGAGCACAAGGAATGACGATTGCAGCTCACCCTAACCCGCCAGCGGTGTTCATATAGAGCCAAGAGACCCTGCCAGCCAGAATACGTTCATAGACCGTCAGTAAGACAGCTTGGCTGCTGTCATACTGACGGTATTTTGTTGTTGCAGAGAAGGAGCCTATCCATTACCGTATACAGGAAGGACGTGAACGGAATATCATGACTAATATGCGATAGGGGGTATAGGAGTGATTCAGAAGGTCAGAAGCTCCTTGCATTTGAAGCTAATTATTCTTATCTCAATGATTATCATTATGGTGGTAACAGCGATAGGAAGCTTCAGCTTCTACAAGAGCTCATCGGCGATTGATTCGGATGTAACCCGGTTCAGCAATCAGATACTGAAGCAAGCGAATTATAATTTAACCCGCTATATTAATGACAATGAGCAGTTTTTTCAGACGATCGCTGGAAGTCAAGATTTCCGTAAATGGTCAAGCGCAGCTCCTGATGATACATTCGGGTTATACCATGCTTACAAATCCATAGAGGATCGGTTCATCATCCCCTATATCAGCTATCATCCGGAGGTGCTCTCCGTCATTCTCTATAATCCTAGCGGCAGTGAGAGTATCTATCAGAATCCCGATCTTACGGATACGGTGCTTGATCCCGAATATAGCCTCGCGAACCTAGACTGGGTTCAGAAGCTGGACGCAACTGGGAAGGCACTCCCCATTGTGAAGGTTCGAGATGAATATTATGATCGTGCCCATAGGCAGCTTAAAATTCCTGTACTCACTTACTACCAGAAATTGACATATGATAATCATACCTCCTACTTAGCACTTGATATCTCTCTGCTGCATGTTCAAAAGATATTGAATGAGATTGAGCTTGGTGCGGATGGGGTAGCCTTAATCGCTGATCAGACGGGCAGGGTCCTCTCCTCGCCGGATATGAATCAGATTACGAAGATGCTTGAGCCATCTGTAATGGAAGCGATTACTAAGGAGAGTTCAGGCTCTACCTATGATGCCGAAGAGAAGCGGTTCATCGTGTATCAGTCGATCCCTAAGATGAATTGGAAGGTCATCGTCTTCGTCCCCTATTCGAATCTGGCTCAGAGTATTACTGAGATACGGAATTGGACGATTGTTATGACAGTGGTCAGCCTGCTGGTAGCGATAGCGTTAGTGTACTGGGTGTCGCATTCCATTACGAGCCGAATTATGGAGCTAATGCGTGCGATGAAGATGACCAAGATGAACCGATTCGATGTTCGGATTGCGCTGAAAGGGACCGATGAGGTAGCAGAGCTCAGTGATGCCTATAATCTGCTGCTTGATCGTATCGAACAATCTATCGTGGAACTAACGGAATCCCGGCTTGTCCAGCAGCGAGCCATCTTATCTGCTCTTCAGTCTCAGATCCATTCTCACTTCTTGTATAATGCGCTTGAGTCTATTAATGCCATGGCCAATCTAGCGAATCAACACCATATCAGGCGAACAGCGATCGCCTTATCCAAGATGCTTCGCTATACGTCCAATTACCAGGAAACGCTGGTTAGGGTAGAGGATGAAATAAGCCACATCAAGGACTATCTGCATATTATGCAAAATCTGTATCCAGACAAGATTGAATATTCCGTTGATGTTGATTCATTAGTCAGCCACTGCAGCTGTCTCAAGGCGATTGTTCAGCCATTCGTAGAGAACTCCATTAAGCATGGATTCGAGATGACAGGTCATAGCACATCCATTCAGATTAGAGTAAGGTTATATCAACAGGAATACATTCGAATTGACATTGAGGATGACGGAATAGGGATCATGGAGGACAAGCTTCAAGAGCTGCAGCAAGCGCTTGATCAGACGAAGCCCGAGCAGGAATATCTGCTGCTGTCACGGGTCGGCATGCTGAATGTCCAGTACCGACTCAAGACCTTCTATAATCAAGATCCGCACACAGGAATCACCATTGAACGAGTGACGGAGCTTGGCGGCAATCGGATATCGCTTACCTTCCCAATTCAATCAAGGAGTGGATAGAGCTATGATTAGAGTGCTTATTGTTGATGATTCTGCCTTAATTCGTGATAGTCTGGCTGCTTCTGTCGCTCATTACAGTGAATCCTTCATCGTGTGCGGAACAGCGGAGAATGGCGGGGCCGCCCTAAGCTGGCTGGAGCTTCACTATGCAGACTTATGTATTACCGATATTCGAATGCCTGTTATGGACGGATTAACGTTAATCGGAGAGATTAATAACAAGTACCCATGGATGAGATGTATGGTCATTTCCTCTTATGATGATTTTCAATATGCCAAGCAGAGTATTCAGTTGAACGCGCTTGATTATATTATGAAGCCTGTAGAGGACGAGATGCTTCATGCGGCGCTGGATAAGGCTTCGGAATGTATTAGTAGAGACCGTAATCATGCAGCTGCGCAGCTGATGCTGAACAAGCTGCCGCATCAGCGAAGGATGATTGATCGCTGGGTGAATCAGATTCAGACCCTGCATGTGGAGACCTTGCCGCTTCTCATTGTGGACACGCTGGAGCTGCTTGAGCATTGGGTAGACGGCAATTATCCATTATTAGCTCCGATATCTAATCTGTGGCTGCGTATGATGATTGAGGAGCTATCAACGAATAGGCTTCAGCTGGAGCTTGAAGAGGGGACAGATGCAGGGCTGGGAGATAGAATTCTTACTCTGCAGCAGATTCGCAGCTACTTCCGCTTGTGTTCGGTCCGAAGGCTGGAGGAAGGAGCCTATCAGATGGTTGAGGTGATGCGCGGAGTACGTGATCAGCAATCGATTAAGGTTATTAGTAATATTATCGCATTCATTAATGAGCATTACACCGAGCAGATTAACCTGCAGGATCTAGCGGATTATGCAGACATGAATAAGAATTATATGTGCACCCTGTTCAAGCAGGAGACCGAGATGACCATTGGTAATTACATAGTCACGGTTCGAATGCGAGAGGCACGCAATATGCTTCTTGAGTCCTCTGATAAGATCTATGAGATTGCTAACAAAGTAGGAATAGAGGACGTCAATTATTTTTCGCAGCTGTTTAAGAAGCATTATGGATTAAGCCCTTTAGATTACAAAAAGAGAATGAAGTCATAATTATGCTCATGGACAAGATAGCCGCAGAGAATTTTGCTGGATATCTTGTTTTTTTTGTAGATTCTGAAGAATACCATGAATTTCCGAAGATTCACTATGTTTTTAAAAACCTGGATTCATTACACTTACGATAGTAAGAGTAACTCATGAGTTATCGAAGCATGAAGCAAGGAGTGGAGCGGGATGAAGAGAGAAGGAGCCAGCGGTGTAACGCTTGACAGGCAGCAGATTACCGCTGCAGCTAGCAGCAGGAGGCAGTCTAAGGATATTTCATTTATCCGATTTGTTAGGAAGAATAAGGCTTTATACTTGATGCTTCTGCCGGCCATCCTTTATTTTATTGTTTTTAAGTATGTGCCTATGGCGGGCAGTGTGATTGCCTTTAAGGATTACAATATTTTTGACGGGTTTGCGAAGAGCCCGTGGGTAGGATTGCAATGGTTTGAGATGATGTTTACCAACCCCGTTTATATCCGGCTGTTCAAGAATACGTTGATCATTAGTCTCTATCAGATTCTATTCTCATTCCCGGCCCCCATTATTCTGGCTTGCCTTCTTAATGAAGTTCGGCAAGTAGCATTCAAGAGATCGATTCAGACCATTCTGTATCTGCCGCATTTCCTGTCCTGGACGCTCGTATATGGGCTTGCTTACATGTTGCTATCGGAGCAGTCGGGGCTTGTGAATCATGTGCTTGCTAATCTGGATATGCCAATCGTCAATTTCCTCCAATCGAATGAGACCTTCCGCTCCGTCGTTATCGGATCAGGCATATGGAAGGAGATGGGCTGGAGTACGATTATCTTCTTGGCTGCTCTTGCTGGCATTAACCCGTCCTTGTATGAAGCCGCCAAGATCGATGGAGCAGGCCGCTGGAAGCAGTTCCAGTATGTGACCTTCCCAGGCTTGCTCCCAGCCTTAGTCATCCTGCTCCTGCTTAAGATTGGGAATGTATTAGATGTAGGATTCGAGCAAGTCTATATTTTCTTAAGTCCGATCACTTATCAGGTTGGGGAGATTCTGGATACGTACTCCTACCGGCTCGGTATTCAGAATGGTCAATTCAGCATAACGACGGCAATTGGCTTGTCCAAGTCTGTCATTGGTCTCATTCTGCTCGTTGCTGCTAATAAGCTAAGTAAATCGATAACAGGAGAGAGCTTATATTAGGGGGTATACCATGCAAATCAGACAATCTCTAGGGGAACGAGTTTTTGACATCTGCAATATTATCTTTCTCAGTATGCTAAGTGCTGCAGCGCTGTTCCCTCTGCTCCATGTGCTTGCCGGCTCGTTAAGCTCCGTGAATGCCATTATACAATCGAAGGTTACGATCTTCCCGGTAGAGCCTACCTTAGAGCACTTTCGCTTAGTTACCAGAACGGACAGCTTCTGGCAGGCAGGCTGGATGACCATTAAGGTTGTATTCGTGGCGACGCTGCTCAACATGGTCATTACAGTGTTCGGTTCCTATCCATTGTCGAAGATCTACCTAAGAGGACGCAGTGTCATTCTATTATTTATTGTCTTCACGATGATCTTCCACGCTCCCTTAATTCCCGTCTATATGGTAGTGAAGGAGCTGGGCATGATTAACACCATGTGGGCGCTTATTATTCCTAGTGCTGTAAGCGCATTTAATATGATCCTATGCATCACCTTCTTCCGGAACCTGCCGGAAGAGCTGTTCGACGCTGCCAAGGTAGATGGCATGGGGGAGTTCCGAATTGTCCTGCAGATTGTCGTTCCACTATCGCTTCCTATTCTAGTCACCTTGTTATTATTCTATGCCGTGGGCCACTGGAACAGCTATATGACTCCACTGCTCTATATAACCGATAAGTCCATGGCCACGCTCCAGATGTATCTCTACTCACTCATCGCAGCGGGCTCCAGTGATACAGCAGGGGCTGCCAATGATACTGGCGGGATGCTCGTGCCCAAGGCCATTGAGATGGCAACGATCGTCTTGGCAACGATTCCTATCGCTATCCTCTATCCCTTCCTGCAGAAGCACTTCGTTAAGGGCGCCACACTGGGCTCTGTGAAGGGGTAGTCAGCTTAGTATGTTGGCGAACAGCCTTCATATAGATGCAATTGGTCATACAGATGAAAGGGAGGCAATGTGAATGAATAAAGTGAAGAAGTGGATGGTCGTAACCTTAGCCTTAAGTATGACGGCTATGGCAGCATGCTCAACGGGGAATGAGAAGAATACGGTTGAACCAGCAGCAAGCAAGGCACCACCTGCTGAGGCTTCCAAGGATCCAGTGAAGTTCACCTTCTGGACAACGGACGGGAATCAGGCCGTGCCTGGAGGCAATCTGATGGAGGACCCAACGATTAAGTATCTAGCTGAGAAGACGAATACGATTCCTGAGATTACCTTCCTTCCTCATGGACAATTGGATAATCAGAAGCGAGTGAAGTTCGCCAGTGGGGAATTACCGGATGTATCGATGGACTTCGGAGTGAATGGTGACCTGTTCCGCAATAATCAATTAATTGCTCTAGATGAGTATATCGAACAGTATGGTCCTAACTTGAAAAAAGAAATTCCTCAAGAGGCTTGGGATGCGGTGAAGCGCAACGGCAAGATCTACGCCATTCCGACTGTGCAATATGGCAATATCCCTGTCAACCGAATCATGTACGTCCGTAAAGATTGGATGAACAAGGTAGGCATTACAGAGAATCCAAAAACGTCGGATGAGTTCCTGGCCATGCTGCGTGCCTTCCGGGATAAAGATCCGAATGGTAACGGACAGAAGGATGAGATCGCCTTCTCCGCACGTGAGCAATTCACTTGGCTCGATAATGTGCTCGGCATGTTCGGCACCTCTGTATTCGGCGGTGTACCTGTAGACGGTCAGCTGGTGCCGAGGAATACGACGCAAGAGATGAAGAATGCGCTCGGCTTCGTGAAGCAGCTATATGATGAGAAGCTGCTGGACAGTGAGTTCATGACGAACAAACGGAACACATGGGAGCAAAAAATATTAAGCGATAAAGTAGGCGTATGGGTTCATGCTCCTAATCTAGCTTGGGATTGGCAGGATAAGCTGAACAAAGCCTACCCTGGTAAAGAGTTAGAGGTCATTGCTATTCCAACTCCGAAGGCTCCTGGTGTAACAGAGTCAGGCTTCATCAAAACTCCGTTCAACCAAGCCTTCAACATTACAAAGAATGCCAAGGATCCAGCTGCTATTGTCAAGTTCTTCGATTGGCTTGTATCGGAAGAGGGTCAGGAATTCGTAAGCTTCGGTATCCCTGGCGTTACCTATACGAAGGAGAATGGAAAAATTACTTACAATGCTCAAAAGGATGCCGATGATAAAACCGATCTATGGCGCAAAGGCACCTTCACGATCTTGGGCTGGAACGAGGAATTGGAGAAGGTGAAGCTTGGTGAGAAGGCGGTAGCTAAGCTGAAGGAGGTCTATGCCGTTGGAAATGCAGACGGTATGACCAACTATACGCTAGGCATTCCTCCGTTCAAAGCGGCTCAGCCTGAAATCGGAGAATTCGGCACAGCCGGCACGATGTTCGTTGAAACAGCGGGCAGAATCGTAATGGGCGACCAGCCGCTTGAATACTTCGACGAATACGTAGCAACTTGGAAGAAGCAAGGCGGCGATGACTTGATTAAACAAGCGACGGAGTGGTACAACACGAACAACAAGAAGTAGACATTCGGAATACTTACAGTAGTAAAGTCAAAGGCTGCGCAAGCCTTTGACTTTATCTCAAGTAATGTATGCGGTTACTAAATGAATAGAGGAGGAATTCATCATGTTCACTTCAATATCAAAAAGAAGAAGGATAGGCCGAGTCGTCATCCTGCACGTTATTGCAGCGATGCTGCTTACCCTAATCCCCCCATTCAGCCATAAGGTACAAGCTGCAGAGGTTGCCAGCATACTGCCTGAAGCAGATGCCTACGTCTCCAGCAAAGAGGGTGAGAAGGATATCAACTATAATGGTGCAGTATCTCCTCATCAGATTGTAGTGAGGGAAGATAATACGGCGCTTACGAATTCCAAGCGCGGGTATATGAGATTCGATCTGTCCTCCATGCCGGCTGAATCGGAAGGCATATCGGTCAAGCTGAAGCTGTATGCGGAAGCGGGCGGAACATCAACCACCATCGATATACACGAGGTTGCTGCGGATACATGGGATGAGACAGCTATAACGTGGAATACTCGGCCGGATAACGGTGCTTATGGTGATCGAGTCGCTCAGATCGTCATGGCGCCAGAGGCAGGATATTATGAAGTAGACCTTACAGACTACGTCCTAAGTCAGAAGTCGCTTAACAAGAAGGCAAATCTTATCTTGATGAACACGGTTGGCGGGGGACAACGCAATCTTAAATCAAAAGAGCGTTATGTCGGACAGCAGCCCTTCCTTGTTGTGTCCAAAACAGTAGTTGTGAATCCTTGGATACCAGCAAGCTTGAACGTAAGCAACTACGAGAAGAAAGTGACGATTACATTCAATGACACCGTTACCGATCTTACTGGTGGACGTCTTAGAGAAGCTGTCTCCATAGCCAGTGATAGCGGTGCAACTTATAAAGCGCTTACCGTATGGGATAAAGTAACGCTGTCTGGCAACCAGCTCATTATCGATCTGCTTAATCCATTGTCAGGTATTACGAACAAAATTAAAATAGCAGCACATTCATTGCAAGGCGGTGCAGCCACTAGCCAGCCCAATGATATCTTGACGAATACCTTTGCAGCGGGGTTAATTCCTGATCCGAAGTTCTATCCCAAGCTCCCTGCTAATGACTTCTATACTCATACACCAAGCCAAGCTGCATTAGACCAGTATGAGAATGTTCATCCCAAGCTGTTCCTTGACAGCGACAGAGTAAGCGAGCTTAGAGAAGCCATTAAGCCTGGAGGCACTCATGCTAAGGTGTGGAGCCGGTATCAGGTTCAGATGAATTCGATTCTGCTCAAGAAGCTGGTCTACGGAGACCAACCGGAATTCAGTAAGGATGAATCTAATATTGTTAAAAACACAGCAATTGATACGAAGGGGCTCGTTGCAGCTGCGCTGCTGACCCAGTCAGCTTCCGTACCGGTGACCAGATGGCTTGAGGCCGAGGAGGCCATGCTGACTGCAACAACGACAGCGGTGCTGGATGGGCAGGCTTCAGGCGGCAAATATGTGGATACAGGTATAACAGACGCAGTCGAGCTTCCTAACGAAGCAGAGACGGCAGATGTTGAATTCAGAGTGACACTTCCTGCAACGCAGGGGTACCAGGTATGGGCCAGAGTATGGGCGGATACGGCTGCTCCTGAACTACATCTAGCTGCGGATATCGGTGCTTATCAGCCATCCTCTGCGATCACAGCCGGAGATTGGACATGGGTCAAGGCAGCTGATTATACAACACTTGCTGAAGGCGAGCATATCCTTAAGGTCATGACGAATACGAAGCTGGATAAGCTCATGATTACAACGGATTCCGGTTACACACCTGCAGGAGTTGAGAAGGAAGAGCATTGGACAGAGGTAGAGAATGCAGCAGTAGCAGCTCCCATGACTCTATATTCTGATGATTCAACAGCTTCGCGCAATCGTTACGCTACAGTCCGAACAGGCTCAGATGCGAATACGACTCCAGCTAGCGGGGCAGCCGGAGATATTAGCTACACCTTCCACTCAGGTGAGGGAGGGAATTACAATGTATGGGTTAGAGTGAAGACGGAGGATGTGGCCAGGAACGGGTTCTATACCAGCCTGGACGGCGGAGCGTATGCAGTCGCAGCTCCTACAATTGATAAGGCACAAGAGTGGCAGTGGGTCAAGGCGGCCTCCCTAGAGGGGCTTGCATCCGGGCAGCATACGATTCAACTGAAGTTCAAGCATATTAAGCTGAAGATGGACACTATGCTGGTTACCTCAGATATGGAGGCCAGTGCGCCTGTCGATCCTAATAAGTACTTGATGGCAGCCAAGGAATTCGCAAGAGCATCAATCAGCTATCCTACGTGGGAGTCGAGCATGAAGGATCCAGCCAATCCCCAGTGGAACCTGAACCGAGACCTTGGTGCGGGACATAGTCTGGAATCGCTCGGGCTCGTCTACGATTGGTTCTATGACAGCTTGAATGAGGCGGAGAAGAAGAGTCTTCGTGACAAAATGATCTACATGGGCGAGTATCTCTATGACACGCTGGAGGGAGAAGATGGGCAGTATAGCTGGTTCATGTACTCTTATCTGAATAACCATCTGTGGATATCAGCTGGAGGGCTTGCTGCAGCAGGTGCAGCTATCTATGGCGAATATCCTGAAGCGAATAAATGGTTCACCTTGTTGACGAAGAGATTCGACAATGTACTTGCGAATATAAGCGATGACGGGAGCAGTCAGGAAGGTCCATTCTATGCCCTGTACGGCGGATTCAGCTTAATTAAGTATATGGAGATAGCTAAGAAGTTCCTGGATATCGATTACTTCGAGACAGATGGAATGAAGAACTTCTTCGATTATAGGCTGTATAATCAGATTCCGCTCAACTCCAGTACGCCTAGGAACATAATCGTTGATACGGCGGATACGCCGCGTGATAACTTCGGCCAAACCTACGACGCCCTCATTCGTAATCTGGCCAAAAACTATCAGGATGGAACCGCACAGTGGCTCGTTGATGAATATGAAGCTAGAGGCATTAATACGAGCAATACGATGGAGTTCGGTGATCTTGTCTTCTATGATGCTTCCGTTGCGCCCGTTGATCCTGTTACGGCTAACAAGCCTTTCTTCAAGTTATTCGAGGATCTGGGGCTTGTCTATGCAAGGAATGATTGGTCGGGCAATGAGTCGCTGGTCACCTTCAAGTCAGGGCCGTATGTGGGCAAGAAAGCAATGGAGCTGAATCCAACGACCCGTGAAGCTTATGCGAATGGCGGACATGTCCATCCGGATCAGAATAACTTCACAATCTATGGAAACGGGGAGTGGCTCATTCGAGATGACGGGTATGCGGCCAAATATACGAGCAACCATAATACACTTCTTATTAATGGTCTCGGGCAGCTAGGAGATAGGAATGCAGATAGCGAACTCGGCAACGGCCCGCTGTGGGGCGGCAGCGATACCGAGCAGATGAATATTCAACGAAGCGCACCAACGATCGACAAGACGGAATCGACACCATTGCTCGATTATTTCGTAGGTGACGCTGCATCACAGTACCATCAGAACAAAGGGCTGACTAAGTACAAAAGACATATGCTGTACCTGAAGCCGGATGTGGTCATTGTTGTAGATGATATAGCCTTAACTAGTCCGCAAAACCTTGAGCTGCGTTTCTTCCCTGAGCAGAACAGCTTCCTTAAGCTGGCCGGCAAATATCTGACTGTTGGACAGAAAACAAAGCTGGAGTACACACCGCTTACAACAACGAATGTGACGGTCAAAACGGAAAACGTCAAGTATTATGACAAGGATAACAAAGCGCTGCAAAAGCTTGCCTACCGCGTCCAAACGAATACCGACAGCTGGAAGAATGTGTCTGCCTTCGCTTGGTCGGATCTGAACGGTACACCTAAGCAGGTAAGCCTTACAGGGAACAACGGTTCGCTATACACGTTCGAAGTGGACAATAAAAAAATAACGCTGGATGTAACCACGATGACGACGGAGGTTACAGATCTTACCGTTAGTGAGAGACCAAAAGGAACGGATGCGACAGTAGCCGGCATATATTCGGAAGGTCTGCTGATGAACGGATTCTCGCCGGACCAGCTGACTTATGAGCTCACAGCAAAAAGCACGATTCCACCAAAATTGAATATTATCCCTGCTGACAGCAAAGCGATTGTGAATGTGACGAAGCCGGTCAGTATTCCGGGAGAATTCAAGATTGAGGTAACATCTGAGGACGGAGCTTCGCAGAAGATATATACCTTGAAGTATAACTTCACACCTAATACAGGGATAGGTAATATCCATGTAGATGCGATGGAAGAATCAGAGCCCTATATTGGTCTTAAGGTTGCTGCAACAGGTGAATACGCGACACTGGACAAGAATCTTAGTACGAATGTAGCGAAAAGTCCTTACGGATCTTGGATTCAATATGACTTCGGAAAGTTAAATAAAGTGGATACGGCTCTAATTGGCTTCGGCAGCGGGAATGCTAGAACCGCGAAGTTCGAGGTCATGGTATCCAAGGATAAGGTGAACTGGACGTCAGTATTCGCTGGACAGAGCAGCGGCACGACGTTAGAGCCTCAGAGCTTCGTATTTGATCCTGTCATTGCTAGATACGCTAGAGTTGTAGGCTATGGCAACTCGGCTAGTGTATGGAATACCTTCACCGAGATCGGCTTCCTTGGGGAAGAAGCCGTAGATCCAGGTGTGGATAGGAGTATCCTTACTGGCGCAATAAACGCAGCACAAGCGATTATAGGTGCAGCAGTTGAAGGCTACAACAACGGACAATACCCGACAGGTACGAAGGATAGGCTGCAGAGTGCGGTGTCGGCAGCAGCTGCTGTACGAGATCTTAATGAAGCAACGAACGAACAAGTCTCGCAAGCGGCTGCTGAGCTGCAAGCTGCGGTCAACACATTCCAGAGTCTTGTCATTACTAGTAAGACGGGAGACTTCAACTTCGAGCAGCGTCCGGGTTATGACCTTGAAGACTTATGGGTGGTGTACTCCAATTATGGGAAGAACACGGGCTCAAGTGATTGGACTACGGTTAAGAGGCTAGACATTAATGGGGATGGCAAGATCGGGTGGTATGAGCTGTCCTTCGTAACCAAGCGGCTTCTGAATAAGTAACAATGATGGCGCAGGACCGTTCTGGCGAGAACGGTCCTGCAATTACACATGAGAAGAGGAGTGAATGATGAATGAGAAGGCAGTTGAAGCGGTTGACAACGTTCGCAGGAGTGGTGACAGGAGCAGTCATAACCTTGTGGTTAGCACCGGCACATGCTTCTGCCAGTGAGCTGATTTTCCAATCTGGATTTGAGAGCGGTTCCAATCTGACCAATCAGTCTGCGCAGTTCGATGACATTACAGGTACAGACACTTCGCTGAGCATCAAGAACAACTGGGTCACAGATCTGGAGGATCATCCTCAGATAGGTAAGTTCGAGATTCAATATGAAGGGGGAGCCGCCACGGATCGATATGCCGATATTATTCAAGATCCTGCAGACTCGGGTAATCAAGTGCTCCACTACTGGATGAAGAACGCGGTTATTCAAGATAATGGGTTCAAGAAGGGGAGGATTCAGACCAATATATATGATCAATCAGGCAATCCGCAGCAGTCGCTCAATGAAGTGTATTATAAGGTTCGTCTCAAGCTTCATCCAGATATGCAGAAGCTGGAGAGCTACGGCAATGCAATTCCTTGGATAACGCTGGCGGAATTCTGGAATGATGCGACCTGGACGGGAAGCCCTTACCCATTCCGCATTACCTTCGGACTGAACAAGGAGGCGAATGCAGGTTCGAACAAACCATTGTACTTCCATGTAATCTCGGAGAATATGGACAATAATACACGAGTGGAGATATGGAAGGAGGATGCCAAGTCCTTCCCTGTGCAGTATGGTGAGTGGATTACCCTTGAGTTCTACTATAAGAAGGGGAACGCTGCCACTGGACGATTCTACGTGGCAGCAACGCCGGAAGGCGGCAGCAGGCAGGTGCTGTTCGATGTGACGAACTGGACCTATAATGACAAGAATCCTTCGCCTAACGGTCTGGCTCACTTCAATCCGCTCAAGCTCTATACCAGTGAAGTCTATGTTAATCATGTAAGGAATAACGGAGGCATTATGCAGCTATACTGGGATGACTTCGAGCTATGGAATGGATGGCCGCCTAATGTGTATGAAGCCGAAGAGATGACGGTTGGAACAACATCGGGAGAGACGCTGACAAGTGCTTACGACCAGAGCTGCAGCGGTGATGTATGCCATATATTCAATAGTAATGGAGCAGGAGATTATGTGAACTACTTCGCCAATGTTCCGCATACTGGCAAGTATGATATCGTAGTCGGTGTCAAAAAAACGAGTACCCGCGGGATGTTCCAGCTCTCTGTAGACGGGGTGAATAAAGGATCGATTCAAAACTTATATGCCAGCTCGGCCCAATACACAGAAATGTCTGTCGCCAGCGATGTCCAGCTGAGTGCCGGAGACCGCAGATTCAAGTTCTATGTGACAGGCACGACTGGAACGGGGTACCAGCTGGGAATAGACTATATCAAGCTGATTCCCAAGGATTAGTATAGACCAAGTGATCAACGGATGCTGACTGAGGTAAGCAGTCTGTATACTTGAACGAGCTTGTACCCTTCTGATAGAATGCAGGTAACTTACACGAGCGAACATAGATGAATGATCGGCAAGCTGGAATCGTGGAGCACAGGCTTTAAGCCTGTGTTCTTTCCTTTGAATACCCATATACGAGGGCTAGCTTGCGATAGGAGGGAGGGGTGGTTTTGCAGCCTTTTACAGAGAGAGTGGTTGCCATCATTAAGAGCATTCCAGCCGGACAAGTGGCCTCCTACGGTCAGATTGCGGAGCTGGCGGGAAGCCGGCGCGGGGCGAGGCAGGTCGTGCGCATCCTTCATTCCATGAGTATGAAGTACGATCTTCCGTGGCATCGGGTCGTGAACAGCAAGGGCGAGATTGCCGTTGCAGACGAGGAAGCGCGGGATACGCAGGTGTATCGCTTGGAGCAGGAGGGTGTGTACGTAGACCATCTGAACCGAGTCGATCTGGAAGCTTGTCGGTTCATTCCGAGCCATGATATAGTTGATCCTCCATCCTTATAGAGCTCAAGTTCATCTTAGGAAAGTCCAACATAGGAAGAAGGATCTGCATATGCCGAGGCTCGTCTACATGGCACTTATCGGGCTCAGCCTCATCTGGGGCGGCTCGTTCTACTTCGTTAAGGTACTGCTGCACGACTTCGGTCCTGCCACCATCGCCTTCCTGCGATCCTCGGCGGGGCTCGTGACGGTAACGTTGATTATGCTGGTGCTGGGCAAGCCGTTCGGCTTCCGCACCATCCCTTGGGTGAGGATGGCGGTAATGGCCACCATCAACACGGCGATCCCCTGGTCGCTCATTGCACTCAGCGAGACGAGGCTGACCAGCTCGATGGCTTCCATACTGAACGCAACGACGCCTGTCTGGACGATTATCGTCGGAATCCTGCTGTTCGGCCAGCGCTCCAGTCGGAGCCAGTGGCTTGGCATTGCTGCTGCAAGCGTGGGAGTCGTGCTGCTAGTTGGCTATGAGCCGGGGGCCGTCGGCTCTGTTAATCTGGTGGGATTCCTCTGCATGCTGGGAGCGACGCTATGCTATGCGGTCGGTTCGCAGCTGTCGAAGCGTCTGCTAGGAGGCTTCTCCATGTATCAGATTACGTTCGGCACACTCATCAGCGCGATGGTGGTGAGTGGAGGTGTGGCGTTCAGCACGGAATCTATCGCACTCAGCGATCTGGTGACGAGTACGAACCTGCTGATGATCATCGGACTTGGCGTGTTCGGCTCCGGGATCGCGTACATCCTGTTCTACTATATGGTGCAGCAGGGCAGCGCGGAGTTCGCCACGATGGTCACGTACCTGGTTCCTTGTACCGCGCTCATCTGGGGCTACACCCTGCTCGGCGAGAGCATCGCGTGGAACATGGTCGCCGGCCTCGTTATTATTCTCGGCGGCGTGTATGTGGCGGGGAGGAAGCGGGCGGAAGAGAGAGCGCACTAGTTTTAATCTGATGAAGGCTGTCCTACAAGGTCATACCGACCGGGGGCAGCTTTTTTTGGTGTGGAGTAAAATTTTGGTGGGAATTAGTAACTATTTGGTATGATTGGTTGTCTTACATAGAGAGGAGATCCTCCATAGGAATAATTTATAGATAAGAAAGGAAGATTCGATTGGATAGCCAGCTATACTTGTTCTTTCATATCTTATCTCACAGCTTATTAGGAGCCGCTATCGCTTACGTGATGCTACCACAAGACAACTGGAGACAGAGAATGGTGTCCTTCTCACTCGGAGCACTTAGCGGTGTTACTCCAGATTTATTTGGAGGCCGCGATGGAGCGCCGTGGTCACATTCCATCTTTTTCACACCTGTTCTAGTAGTATGGATGGTCTTTATTGTGAAGAGGTTGATGAGAGAGGTACGCTTCACGAGGTTATGGGCGGCTTCCATACTAGCGGTATGGGTTGGACATTTGATGCTTGATTTGATGGGACATGATGTTCCCTTATTATTTCCTTTCAGTGACAAGTCATTTGTTTTGGGTGTAATTACTTTAGGTGATCCATGGATATGGTTGCCGTTAACGATTGGGATTGCCATAAGCTTCGGTCTCAAGTTTAGAACTAAGCTTCCTGTCATGACGGCAATTTTGTTTGTTCTATTGTATCTGATGCTTAAGTTGATGGCGAAGGAGATTATTGCACACAAGGTCGAGGCTGCTTACCCCGTATCAGAGCAATCACATTACATAATAGAACCGGATACCTACCTTGAATACACATTCCAGCCTGCGGCATGGTTGAAGTACCGATATCGAATCGTAAGCGAACATCACGTTAGAGGAGGTCGTGCAGGATGGTTTGGTGAGAAGCTTGGAGGGGTTAGCTGGCATTATTTTCACCCGGAAGGTCTTGAACTCATGCGAAGCCGCGGGGTTGTTATCGCGGTGCCTCGAGCTAACAAGGACATCTCGATAACGGTTACGGATGAATGGGCGAGGGAAGGTGTGAACTATATTCAAGGGAAGGCGGAGGACACTCTCTACACTTACAAGGAAGTAACGGATGGTCAGTGGATTAAGGTAGACTCGGATGTGGGGGGGTAGCGGGTTAGAAAAAAGCTGTAAGGGTACAAACTCCCTTACAGCTGTTGTGGTGCTTGCTCACCCGATTACTTCGGCCCCTAGATATCGCGGCGAAGCGCCTTCAGCACGTCGATCTCGGTGGCGCGGCGAGCGGGCCGCATGCCTGAGAGGATGGCGATACCGATGCTAATAGCCGCACTGATCGCGACTAACGAGAACGGAATGTAGCTGAAGGTGAAGTTGATATCCTCTGCTCCCTCCTGCTGGCTGGCGAGAATCATCGGGATGATCTTGTTCGCCGCCATGCTCACCACATACGCGACGGCCGTGCCGATGAGCGTCCCCACAATGCCAATATAGCTAATCTCCATTAGAAAAACACTCCGTATGGAAGCAGGCGATGCGCCAATCGCCTTCATAATGCCAATATCCTGGGTCCGCTCGGTAACCGCCATCGTCATCGTGTTATAGATCCCAATCGCCGCAATAATGACGGCAATCGCACCGACGAACAGCAGTCCAATATTGACGAATTGGAACACGGTGTTCACAGACTTCAGCTCGCTCAAGATGGAGTAGACATGGTAACCGCCCTTGTCCTTCAACGTCTCGACGATACCATTCACATGCTTCATGTCGGATGCATAGAGCTTCACGTTCTGCACAGCAGTCAAGGAGCCTTGCTCCTCCTTGCTTACGAGTGTTGCCAGCTCTGGCAGCAGCGAACGATCCAGGAAGACGCGGGGATCATTCAGCCAATCGCGTGAAGGCTGCTCCATGACACCAACAATGGTGAAGGTCTTCTCCACAGGAGCCGGAGCGCTGCCTGAATCCTGACCAGCGACACCTGCGGCTGAAGTGAACGTCACCGTCAGCTTCTGATTCAGCACTTCCGGCTTAGCCACTGAACTTGCCGAGCTGGCAGCTTGACCGGCATTCGCGGCATTCGCTTCAGTAACGCTGTCCTCACCAGCAGTCCCTACACCAGCGCTGTCCTCACCAGCAGTCCCTGCTCCAGAACCCCCTTCTGCACCAGCCGCCTTCTCTGCGAATAGCGCACCGAAGCCGCTCCCGACCACAACTTCATTGCTTTTCTCCGGGTAACGGCCTTCAGCCAGCACCATCGTGCCCTTCGGCTCGGCGGCCATATCTGCGAAGATAGGAGGAGTCACTCCCTCTGCCAGCTTCCCGCCAAGAGAGTACTTCGTCATCAGATGAGGAGAGTTCTGCTTCGTCACGGCTTCTACATGCGGCAGCCCTTCCAGATAAGCGAGCTCATCTGCACTGAACAAGAAGGCGTCTGGTGAAGGATCGCCTTCGCCTTCGAATCTCTGATCAAGGGTGATCTCGGTGACCTTGCCATTCGACGTAATCTGCTCCGTAATACTCCGCTGGAAGCCGAAGCCGACCGATGCGAGCACGACGAGGAAGCAGCAGCCCATGGCGGTTGCAAGGATGGTCATGAACAAGCGTGACTTGTTCTTCTTCATATTCTGTCTAACGAATCGGTACTTGTCCTTCCACTTCATACGTTCACTTCCTCCTGCTTCTTCTGCGGTTCGTGCTGCTCTGCCTCTGCTTGCTCTGCGAGCTGCCCATTATGAATCGTCACTGAGCGATGCGCAATAGAAGCGACCTCAGCATCATGCGTAATCATGAGGAAGGTCGTTCCCCACTGCTGGTTCAGCACGCGAATGAACTCCAGCACGGACTTCTCCGTCTCACTGTCCAGACTGCCTGTCGGCTCGTCCGCTAGTATTAACGCTGGCTTCAGAGCCATCGCCCGTGCGATGCCGATCCGCTGCTGCTGCCCGCCGGACAGCTCGCTCGGATAGTACTGCTCATGCTCCGACATGCCAACGAGCTCCATCGTCTCCTTCACCATGCGCGCACGCACTCTCTCATCCAGCCCCTTCAGCGTTAGCGGAAGCTCAATATTCTGGAAGGCGGTCATGCTCGGAATGAGCTGGAAGCTCTGAAAAATAAAACCCATATGAGCCAGCCGGAACTTCGCCCACTCGGTCTCGTTAAATCCGGTCACATCCGTCCCGTTGATGACGATGCGTCCTTGCGACGGCTTGTTATAGCCGGCAACGAGATTAAGCAGGGTGGACTTGCCCGACCCGCTGCGGCCGAGTACGGATACAATCTCTCCCTTGCCGACCGTCAGGTTAATATCTCTAAGGACAGGAACGACCTTCGTGCTGCCCTTCTTGCCTATGTGGAATTCATGAGACAAGCGGTTGATAGTAATCACTAGCTAACATCCTCTCTAAGCTGCTCTCGCAGATACTGCGGTTCTGTACATTCACATGAGAGAGACGGTTGTCGAGGCGATTATGTAACAGTCGAGGTAGATTCCAACTTCCGGCATATAATGCCAGTTAGTCCGATAGTGGGATGGGGTTAACGGGGAATAACCGTGTTAAGTCGGCGTGGACGGGGGTTGGTGGGGGGCATAACGAGGAAATTCCTCGTTAAGTGTCGGGATTGTGGTCTGGAAGGTGATGTGGGATGAGGTTAACGGGGAATAACCGTGTTAAGTCGGCTTGGATGGGGGTTGGTGGGGGGCATAACGAGGAAATTCCTCGTTAAGTGTCGGGATTGTGGTCTGGAAGGTGGTGAGGGAGGGGGTTAACGCGGAATAACCGTGTTAAGTCGGCTTGGATGGGGGTTGGTGAGAGGGTTAACGAGGAAATTCCTCGTTAAGTGTCAGGGTTGTGGTCTGGAAGGTGATGTGGGATGGGGTTAACGCGGAATAACCGTGTTAAGTCGGCGTGGACGGGGATTGGTGGGGGGCATAACGAGGAAATTCCTCGTTAAGTGTAAGGGTTGCAGTCTGGAAGGTGGTGAGGGATGGGGTTAACGAGGAATAACCGTGTTAAGTCGGCTTGGACGGGGGTTGGTGGGGAGCATACCGCCTGCCTCTAGATCGAGGCAAGCGGTAATAAGCTAACTCTTCACTCTCATTCTCTTACAAAGATTCATTAAACTTCTTCAACAGCCTGCCGAACACCTCGCGCTCTTCGTCCGACCAGTCTTGGACAATCTCCATAACGCGCTCATATCTCGCTTGCTTGTATACCTGCAGCTCCCTCGCACCCAGCTCCGTAAGATCCAGTGAATAGGCCCTCCGATCCTGCGAGTCGGGAATCTTGTACACATAGCCCTTCGTCTCCAGCGCAGACACCTGCCGGCTCGCCGTCGAGATATCCAGCTGGAACTGTCCGGCGAGCGTCTTCACTCCAGCTGCCCCATTCATGGAGAGATGATGAAGCAGGAGGTATGCGGATCGATCGAGATTCCCATACTTCCTGTCCGAGGTAATGGCTGTCACCCTGCGCACGAGCAAGGCGATCTGAAGCTCTATTATTGCTACTGCATCATTATCCATCTAACAACCACCTTACCGCCTCAATAGAAGTTATCACCTGTTGCCATACCCGTTGTCCTCTGTCGCAATCAATCTCCTCCCATCCTACCACAGGAACATGACCGATGGCATCTCCCCGAGCATTGACATCCGGACATATAGTTGTATAATACAATTATATTATAGTTGAATCATACAACTATTCGTCAACATCTGGTCCAGCGTTGCAAAAAAAAAAACAACCTACAAAAAGGAGATATATCTGATCATGGCATCAACATCTGCATCGACTTCAACATCGTCATCTAGCGCGGCAGGCATGCCGCATTCAAATAAGCAAACGAGCTTGCTGCAGCAGCCGCGAGCGTTGTGGGCGGTAAGCTTCGCGATCGTTATTGCCTTCATGGGACTTGGGCTAGTCGACCCTATACTGCCGGCAATCGCGCATAAGCTCGAAGCTACGCCGAGTCAAGTATCCCTGTTGTTCACCAGCTATAATGCGGTAATGGCAGTAGCTATGCTCATTACAGGGGTAATCTCATCTAAGCTGGGCATCAAGGGCACACTAATGACGGGTATCGTCATCATTGCGATCTTCTCCGGTCTGGGCGGGGCATCGGGAGGTATCTGGGAGCTGATCGGGCTGCGCGGAGGCTGGGGGCTAGGCAATGCCTTGTTCGTAGCGACTTCACTGACGGCTATCGTCTCTCTGTCGGAGTCGGGCACAGCGAAGGCCATTATTCTATATGAAGCAGCAATCGGCATCGGAATCTCGGTTGGACCGCTGCTTGGCGGGGAACTGGGCTCTATCTCTTGGAGAGGACCCTTCTACGGGGTGGCTGGACTGATGGTCATCGCCTTCATCGGACTTCTCTTCCTGATGCCCTCATCACGCTTGAAGGCGGCACCTGGAGCGCTTGCTCCATCACCATCTCCTTCGGCTGCCCCAGTTCGCCGAGCGTCCTTGCTCGATCCCTTCCGGGCGCTGAAGCATCGTTCCCTTCTCGTCCTGGGGGTGGCAGCTTGCTTGTATAACTTTGGTTTTTTCACCCTGATGGCCTACTCGCCCTTCGTCATGGGTCTTGATGAGCATGGTCTAGGCTACGTCTTCTTGGGCTGGGGCTTGCTCCTGGCTATTACATCAGTGTTCATGGCACCGAAGCTGCAGCAGAAGTTCGGCACAGTGAAGTCGATGAGTGCGATGCTGTTCCTGTTCGCTCTTGTCCTGCTCGCGATGGGCATCTGGGCGGATACTCCCACGGTCATCATTGGATGCGTCATTGTGGCAGGTGCTCTGCTGGGGAACAACAATACACTGATTACAACCGCGGTGATGCATGCTGCTCCAGTCGAGCGCTCTACCGCATCTGCGGCCTATAGCTTCCTCCGGTTCCTCGGCGGAGCTGTCGCACCTTACCTGGCAGGGAAGCTGGCGGAATGGTACAATCCGCATATCCCATTCCTAGTAGGAGCGGGATTCGTCATGCTGTCTGTTGTATTCATCATCATGAACGGTCAGCATGTGAAGCATGTTGATCTAGCGGAGGGACATTAAGGATGGAATGGAAGCAATCGAATGAAGCCTTCGGGCAAGCACTGGTGAAGTCGCTCATTGGAGAGCGAGGGCATCTACCCGTTGCCAGAGGGGTTGGCGATATGAGCTGGGAGCTGGCAGGGCGAGGTGCTGAGGGTATTCCTTATACGATCTATCAGCTCGTATGGCATATGCAGTATTGGCAGACCTTCATGCTCACTTATGCGGAGGGAGGACAGCCTACTCGTCCGACAAGCGCACAGGACAGCTGGACAGAGCAGCGTAATGCTCCATCCGATGAGCAATGGAAGGAGCTTCAGCAGCAGTTCCTCCGTGGAATCGACAGGGCATGTGAGCTGGCCCAGACGATTGCGCTGGATGAGCTCCTGCCCGGATTCCCCGTGCCTGAGACCAGAGGAGGCATGCTGCGCAACATCGCTTCGCACAACTCGTACCACTTGGGCGAGATTGTCCTGCTTCGGAGGCTGAACGGAGCATGGCCGCCAGTTGGCGGCGGGTACCCGGCTTAATCCGACTTAACCTGACTCTTAACCCGACTTGACTGCCCTTGCTGAGCAGCGCTCCTATTGTGCAGCAGACGCAGCAACTTCGCTCATAAGCGCTTGAGTATTGAGATCCGGATCACGGAAGAAGGCCATCCAAGTCTGAATGCCATTCATCTCTGCAATAATGTGGGGCTTGCCTAGGAAGGTGACATCGCGGGCAAGCAGCGTCTCATAGGAAGCATGGATATCCTCTACGTTGAAGTAGAAGATGGAGCTTGGATGGTTGTATTCCTCATGCTCAGGGACACTTAGCATCAGGCGAACGCCGTTGCACTCCAGGAAGGCCATATTCGACAGCTGGAATAATAGGGTTAGACCGAGCGTCTCGTGGTAGAACTTGGCGGCTTGCTCGATATTTTGAACCGGAATACTGACCTGCCCGATCCTCGTAATGTTGAACTCCTGACTCATCCTCCATCTCTCCCTTATCTTGTCTAGTTACCTCTATAGATTAGCACGATTGCCTCTTCCTATACTTCTCCAATATCACCTAATTGCGGCGAGCAGCCGCCCGATACGACCGAGGAGCCAGACCAGTACGCAGCTTGAACAGCTTGTGAAAAGAAGAAGGGTTATCAAACCCCACCCTTAAGGCAATCTCCGTAATAGACTCCTCCGTATGCTGGAGGAGACGCTGTGCTTCAGTCATCCGTCTGGCGCTTACATATTGATGCGGAGATACGCCGAACAGCTGCTTGAAGCTGCGAATGAGATGATTCACCGACAAGCAGGCGACGCGGGACACCTCCTCCAAGGGAAGACTGCGATCATAGTACGCATGCAAGTATTCGCGGGCTATGGCTGTCCTGCGGAACAGCTCCTCTCGTGTGGTTAGACGTGCAGCAGCCAGAGATTCCATCTCCATGGGCATTAAGCGATGAACGCAGAGAAGCGTCTGAAGCGCTTCGTGGAATTGTTCCTCCATCCATAGCGGGTCTTGGCCCATGACGGGGAGTTGCTGCTGCATTCGGTTCATGAAGCTCAGAATGAGGTCGCTGTGCTGGTAAGTCTTCGCATGGAATGGAGGAACGGGAGAGGAGATCCCGTCTTGCCATGGATCATTCAGCCCGTCTGCGAGCCCTCTGCTGAGATCGGTTAGCAGCTCCGGAGCCAGCCCCCTTCGGAAGAATAGACAGAAGGAGTCGACCCTCGTGTCCGAATCAATGGCAATCGTATAGTGCTCCCCTTCATTCAGAAGGAGATAGCTGTCCTGCTCAATGACATAATGCCCGCGGTTCGTCTGGTAGTAGGCGCGGCCGCCCTTGAACGTCTTGATCGACAGTGGTCCGTCGCCGCTCCAATGATGGGTCTTCGAGCTTGCTTGCAGGATGAAGCTGGATTGGAACAGCGGGTAGGCAGAGGATGGCATCCTAATTCCTCCAGTATGTAATGATATTGGACGAAGGTGGTAATAGTAAGTCGGTAACTCAATCTATGGGAATGAAGGATGGTGCTAACCAGGTGAACAAGTTGAAGTGGATGGGTAAATACATAGCTGTAGCTGCAATGGCTGTTATGCTGCTGGTCAGCATGCCTCATGTAAGTCTAGCTGTAGGTAAAGGTGCTCATGGACCGGATATATTCGTCATCCAGGGCATGCTTAAGTCCGTTGGCAGCTATGCCGGCGAGATTCATGGGTACTATGATGATACCACGGTTCGGGGCGTGAAGCATTTCCAGAAGAAGCATGGCCTTCCGGTGACCGGAGCGGTAGATCCGAAGACGTTCGAGTCCATTATGTACTCGTATGCTAGCGTGAAGCTCCGCGGCGGCGGCGGCGGAGCTGGGCAAGGCGGCGGAGCCGGTCAAGGCGGCGGAGCCGGTCAAGGCGGCGGAGCCGGACAAGGCGGCGGAGCTGGGCAAGGCGGCGGAGCCGGTCAAGGCGGCGGAGCCGGACAAGGCGGCGGAGCTGGGCAAGGCGGCGGAGCCGGGCAGGGTGGCGGAGCCGGGCAAGGTGGCGGAGCCGGGCAGGGTGGCGGAGCCGGGCAAGGTGGCGGAGCCGGTCAAGGTGGCGGAGCCGGTCAAGGCGGCGGAGCCGGGCAGGGTGGCGGAGCTGGTCAAGGCGGCGGAGCCGGTCAGGGCGAAGGGTCGGAGCAGACGCCGAGTCCCGCACCGAATGAGAGCAAGCCGGAGCCAAGCCAGGCTCCGAATGAGAACAAGCCGGCGCCCATCCCGTCGCCAGGCGAAGTGAAGCCGGCCCCGGCTCCAGCGCCTGTGCCGAATGAGAACAAGCCGGCTCCTGAGAACGGCAGCAAGCCGAACCCGAATAAGAGCTTCCCGGATAACTAAGGGGACCAGGTAATGCGTCAATGTGTGTCGGTAAGATGTGTCAAGGTACGACATCCTGCGTCTTATTGTCACTGAATCCATAGAATTATAGTAGGTACGACTTAAGTCCTACAATAGTTCATGAAGTTTGGGTGAAGTGGTTCCATTTTCCAGAGAAGTGTTGTAAAATGAACATCAGAGCAGGTAAAACTGTATATCATTAGGGATACGTTGAAGTATGTTCCGTCAATTGGGCACTAGGAGCATATGGAGTTACTAGTGCAACCGACCTAGTCTATTCTATAGACCAAGGTCGGTTTTTTTGTTGTCCTTCGACCTTGTCAGGGGAGAATGTGGAATGAAGAAGTCATTACTTATCACAGCCATTATCGCAATGATGACAGCGGGATTATGGATGAAGTCAGCTGCCTTCACAGAAGCAGCGGTGGAGAACGGTCTGCAATATGCCATAGTTCCAGGAAGTACAGCACTTATTGCTATTGATGATCAGTTGGAGCCAATGACAGGAGCAGCGAATGCTGAACTTACCCTGACTCTGCCTGTCACGAACAATCAGAATAAGGCTGCAGAGGTGACTGTTGATCCTCTGAATCAGAATGGAGAAGTCTTCTCAGCAGAGTCTGCCCCGCTTAGGCTCCAGCCGGGAGAGAGTGGAGAGCTGCACGTGTTGCTGCAGTCCGCTGAAGGGATGAATGCTGGTCTGTACCAGGTGGAGCTGCCTGTAGCGGTTAGCTACTTGGACGGGAGCGCTGTCGTCCCTGTCACCGTAGAGATCATGATTGAGGATGAAGCAGACCTTAAGGAAGAGCAGCTGAGTGAGGAACAACTGGATGAACCTTCCACTGCTCAAGCAGCTGAGCAGTCTGCGCCAGTGCAGCAATCGCAGGAGGAGTGGAAGGTCGAATGGCCTGCTATTGTCTCATCCGAAGGAGCGGGATCCGTGAATGAGTAACCTGCCATCCTCTGTGCCAGTCGCTATGCAAGGAACTCGTGCTCGAGGTACATCCTCTAAGAGACAGTTAGCACTAATGATCATCTTAACTATAGTCATGTCTATTATATCAATCTTGTTATGGTCACATCCTGCAAGCACGGTTACGTCTGTCGACATGAATGAGATTACGCAAGAGACGAAGCTGGATTATGAAGTTAAGGTTCTGCCACATCTGCTGCATCCGAGCGGGGGGTGGGTGAAGCCGGAGCAGGGACTTATTTTCGACGCGGTATCAACGGTATTGAAGCTGAAGCTCACGACGGAATTCTCATCCCGGCAGCCGATTACCTGGACGGGAGAGGAGGAGGTTACGCTCTCTCTGGTTGCCCCAGACTTGTGGAAGAAGGACATTCCACTGCGAGCGAAGAAGGCCTTCGAGGTGAAGGAGCAGCAGCAATATGTCATCACTGGAAGCTATGAGATTCAGCTGGCTGAATTGCTGGATGCGATGGAGCAAGTGGAGAATCAGCTGCGAATATCGCCAGCCGAGTATGTGCTTGAGGTGAAGCCGAGAGTAACGGGATTAATGATTCACGGAGAGTATCGCAAGGCGATCGCCGAGATTCCCCCGTTCGTATTCAAGCATCGTAACAATATGTTCACCTTCGAAGGCGAGCAAGCCTTCCAGAGCTCGGATGTCGAGACCACTCAAGAGACGATGGCAAGGCCCATCGAGCTTGCAGGGGTTGAGTTGCCGGTGACCGCATGGAGATATGGTTCGACAGCAGCAGCTCTTCTGCTGCTCATCTATTCGGTTCGCCTCTTAGGGAGAGACCGGCCTGCAACTAGATACTCTTCAACCGAGAGACTGGAACGATTCGAGAGGAAGTACGAGAAGCGTTGGATTCGTGTAGCAGAGCCTGTCCCGCAGCAAGCGACGATTCGGCTGCTCAAGATGGAGGAGCTGCTCAAGCTCGCTGACGAGAGGGATCTTCCTATCCTGATGTACCGAATGGAACACTCCCTTCATTGTTATATCATGGACCATCGCAATACGTATTGGTATAGCTTCGGAGAGGATGATCAGGCACATGGGCACAACGATGATAGGGCTGTTCAATCGCATGTTGTGGCTGCCAGCCATTCTTCGCATTCCTCATAAGGAGAAGCGAGTCCTGTCGCTCTTCCGATATTGCACATGGCTGCTCACATCGGTCTCTTATCTAGTTGGCATGCCTGACTCGCCTCTCGTATTCAAGGGAGCGGTCGTAGTCAGCTTATATGCGGCTGCTAGAATATTAACCGACTTGTATGCGAAGGTGGAGGATGAGCGATTAGTGAAGGGGATGGCTCTGCTCGAGATGGCAGGGTCGGCGGTGCTGCTCGTTCCTACCTTGGGTCTGGACAGCCCCTTCCTATGGTATGCCTTCAACCCTGTGCTAGTGTCAGCGGGCATCGCCTCGTATACCTTCTGCTGGGTGAACTTAACCTTATACATCAGCTCTGCTACGGCTGTTACTTACTTCATGGACAGCACCTATTCACGCTCGCTGCCTCTAATCCTGCAAGAGAATGTTCATCTCTTCACAGTGTTCCTCCTGCTGACGCTAGCAGCCCAGATGACACTTCTGCTGGCTAAGGAGCTGCGCGCACGGACCGCAAGCTTGCTCGAAGCGAAGCTGCAGGCACAGCAGAGTCGAATAGCGGGAGAGATGCATGATCAAGTGGCTCAGCAACTGTTCTCCGTCGTCTACGGCCTGAAGGCCTTGTCTGGTAACTGGTCTAAGCTCCCTCAGGAAGAAGTGGATGAGCAGCTTGGACTCATACGCACTAGTGCGTATGAAGCGTCCCAAGAGCTTCGCAGGGCAATCTACCGCATGAGTGAGGCTGGAGATTCCGAATCGCCGTCATTATATACCGAGCTTCGCCGCTCGCTTGAACGCATGACTAAGCTGTATGGCGTGGAGCTGAGCCTTGATCTGGAGGGAGTGGACAGCCGGTTGTCCGAGCCGCAGAAGCTGACAGCAGGCAGGATCGTGACAGAGGCCGCAGGCAACGCAATCCGTCATGGAAGATGCTCTACCCTTGCCATTATGATGAGGGTAACGGACGAAGGGCTGGAAGCGGTCATTCGGGACAACGGAATTGGCTTCATCGTGGATAGCCAGCGCCGCAAGGGGAAGCAAGGTCTTGGTCTGCGCGGAATGGAGAAGCTCATTAAGGATTGCGGCGGACAGCTCGTCATTCAGAGCCGCTTAAGCGCAGGTACAGAGGTTCGTATTGGACTCCCTATGCAAGAGCCGAAGGAGGCATTAGCGTGAATATAGTAGTAGTGGATGATCACCCCTTGGTACGCAGAGGATTAATCGCTGTATTAGACCAAGAGGAAGATATGCATGTGATAGGAGATGCCCCTAGCTCCAAGGAGGCGTTGCAGCTTCTTCAGAAGCTGTCGCCAGATCTTGTCCTCGTTGACTTGCACCTGGGCAGCGAGAGCGGACTTGACCTGATTAAGCGAGCCAGAGAAGCGGGAGCAGCATGCCGGTTCGCAATATTGACTTCTTCGGGTCAACGTGAGGACTTCCTAAGTGCAGATGCCATTGGTGTGGATGGATACATCCTGAAGGAAGCCCTTCCGGAGGAATTGGTCCTTGCGGTCAAGCGAATCATACAAGGGCGCAAGTATTATGATCCAGGCTTGCTCGAGTACAAGATGAAGAGTGCAGAGTCGGAGCGGCTAAGCGAGCTCACGCCCAAGGAGAGAGAAGTCATTGCCTGCCTCGGCAGCGGCTTCAGCAATCGGGAGATCGCTCAGGAGCTCTATATTACGGAATTCACAGTGAAGAAGCATGTCAGCCAGATTCTGTCCAAGCTCGGATTGTCCGACCGGACGCAGGCAGCCCTGCTCGCACAGGCGAGAGGGCTGACGAAGCTTAAGGTATCTGTATAACTCATAATGAATTAATGAACATAGGGGATTCGCCGCAGGCTGCGGCGAATCCTCTTGCTCGTCTGCGCACGGAATCGTGCATCCGTTAGTGGCGCAAGCATGATAGGAAGCGCCGGAATGAAGGAGGTGACTAGCAGCGCCACCCAGTAATTGAGCCGGCATAGCCAGTGAATAACCGCTGGCGGGAGCACAGGCAGGAACATGCCAATGTGAATGGTGGAATGATATACACCAGATCTCCGGCCCTCCACCGCCATCACTAGCTCCTGCTTCTCCCCCTTCGTCAGCCACAGCTTGTTCTGACTGAAGGTAATCTGCTTGTCCTCACTGGACACCGACACCGCAAGCGGGAAGGCCGTTGCATTATTCAAGGTGGATAAGGGCTTCTCCACCCGTTCACCCATGGGAATGACGCCGGTCGTTCCTACCGAAGGGCCGCTGCTTGCCCTCCCAGCTTCAGGGACGGAATAGTTGATATGGAGCTGTTGGCTGACAGAGAGGGTTACCCCGCCTATAATGACAGCAACCGTCAGCCCGGTCAGTACATAGAGAGCTTGGCCTCCGTCTACGCCGTGCCGTCTGCGCCGCTTCTTCCCGCGAAGCTCCATGACTCCGACGACACCGGCCAGCACGAGTGCCAGGGAAGGCAGCGTCCATGGGCTCTGCTGGAACTGCTCTGCATAGAGCGGCAGATAGCCAAGCTTCGGGATGACAATCGGCTTATCCTGCCAGGTTATCGCACGCGAGACGATCCAGTCCCGCTGAATCGCCCCCGTCTCACCAGCCGACTGGTCGGACAACTCATTGTTGTCTCCCTTCGTCATGTACCCCTTAGCATCATTACCTTCTATAATACGGTGGAAGATCCACCCTCTCGAAGCCAGCTCTCCGCTCTCCGATCGGAAGATGACGATGTCCCCAATCCGCCGCTCCGCTTGCTTGCTTAGCGGCCATACGACGACCATATCTCCTCTCTCCGTCAGGGGATACATGCTATTGGAGCGAATAACCGAGAGCAGCAGCGGCTTCTTCACTACCGCGGAGCCGATGGAAGCCGTTAAGATGACACCCGTGAAGATGAGCAGCAGAATCGTTATCCCTCGGGAGATTGCCTTGCGTATCGACATTATTTTTTTCACCTCTGATACTTAGTGTAATGCAGGAGGAGCGGGTATGCAGTGCACGTCATGCTACCTTCGTCTGGTACTTAAGTCTACTGTTGGTATACTTACGGGCCACGCCGATATGGTGCCTGCGTGATGCACAAGACTACTCCATGGAGGGAAGTGGAGGACGAGGGGGGCAGATATAATAAGAGTATCAAATACGAGATACGAAGGCGGAGGTCATTCACATGAAAAAAAGTCTAATCATTGTTGTCGCACTACTAGCAATCTCTGGCGTTATGGCTGCAATGGCATTCACAAGCGCTACAGTAACGAACTCAGCATCCTTCACGATTAGCAAGACGACTGGCGCATTGCTGGCTATGACTAAGGGCAACCACGCAGCTGCTTACTACGGCGGTCCTCGCGGTGAAGCCGAAGAGCACTTGATCATTGATCTGGCTAAGGGCCGCGACGGTCTGTCCTTCGGTGTACAGAAGAACTCCACTTACCAATGGGACAAGCTGTTCCAAGTAACGAACAACAACGAGAACCCGGTTAAGCTTCAAGTGTACCTAGCTACGAATGCAACACAACAAGGCAAGTTCTCGATCAAGGGCAATGGCGACACGAATTGGGCATGGGTGACTAATGCTCTGGCTGTAGGCGATAACAAAGAGTTCTACCAATCCGGCGTGCTTCAGCCTGGCCAATCCGTATGGCTTGACCTGAAGTATGAAGCTAAGCTGGCTCAGAACAACTGGCAAGGTACAGAGACTCCGAACATTGTCGTTAAGGCTGTATCGGTAGTTGAGTAATAGATGATGAATAGCGAACTCCCGTTATCCTTAGTGGATAGCGGGAGTTTTTTTTTATTAGCCGAATTCATACGGGGTGGATGGTGTTAAGCAGAGTGGTCGATTAATCCGTTAGCCTTAGACGCAGCAGCAGAGCGGGATCGGATGTGGTAGTACGCGTATGAGCCAGCTACGAATAGGTAACCGACGATGAACACGACGATGCCTCCTGTTAGTCCGTCGACCATGAGGGTCGAGTAGAGAGCTCCTGTCAGGTCGATAGCAAGTCCGGCATACGCCCACTCCTTCACCCGAGGGTTAATGCCCGGTATGAGAATGGCAGCAAGTCCAAGCAGCTTCGCCCAGCCTAAGAAGGGGAGCAAGTAATCTGGATAGCCTAAGTGTCGCATCAACTCAAGTGATTGCTCGGAGGATAGAATGTTCGGGATGGAGCCCGCCCCCATTAGGAGGATTAGTCCCCCTGTGCAGATCCAGTAGATAATCGCGTGCTTGCCCATGGTCGTTATTGCCCCTCTCCTATAATAGTTGCCAGCTCTTGCTCGAGCCGGTTCAGTGTCGACTTCGCTCCCTCAATCGCCCCATACTGCTCCGCTGCAATCTTCAGCTCTTCGGCGGACTTGAACACCATAATCATCGTTAGATCCGTCTGTCCGTCGTTATCCGCGAAGGCAACGCTAACCCGGAATTGCTCTTCATCTCCCGGTTCGCCATGAGTGTACTCGATCCGCTCGGGGCGCTCTACCTCTACATATCGAATGACATTGTTATAGTTCGTGCCGTCCGGGCCATGCATCACATAGATCCAAGAGCCGCCCTGCTTCACATCCATGCTCTCCTGCGTAATCGTGAACCCTTCCGGTCCCCACCAGTTGAGCAAATGCTTCGTCTCTGTCCATGCTTGGAAGACCAGCTCTCTTGGAGCGTGGAACCTTCTCTTCACGGTAAGCTCGCGTCCTTGTACCTCGGTCTCAGTATGCTGTAGTTGTGGGCCATGTGCCATCTCATAATTCCTCCTTAAGGTTCTTGTGAAGCCAAGAGCAGCTTCGTAAAATATTAGGGACACTCGCTGACTATGTATGATGTGCTCGCTTGATCTGATATTAATATACCTTATAGAGAATATTCCTGTCAAGGAATATAATAAATAAAGTTTTGCTATGCGTGTGAGATGAGGGACTTAAGAGCGCTTCGCTGTAATATATAAGTTAACGGACGACATAGTTCCAATATGTGGTATTATTTTATGAGTATAATCTAGGCTGTAATATTGGAGGAAAGCAATCATGCGGAAGGAACTATGGTGTGGGATATGATGATTAATCGGACATAATTAAATGCATTTAACTGAAGCAGGATTTTTCCAATTAGCCGTTTACAGACTGATCCGCTAAGGGATTGAGTAGATTATCGTTCATATTCTCTTGTATAGGAGTGAATTGAGTTTGCCAAAAATTATTAATCTTTTTATTGGTTTTATTGTTGGAGTCGTTCTGATGCTTCTACCTCAACCGCATATTTTTATTGTAAGTGAAGTGGTAAATGCATGGAGTGGAGGGGACTTAATAGATGGTCTTATCCATAAAATATTAGGCACAATAGGACTCGTACTTGTATGCCTTTTTGGATTTAGAATTGTGAAATTAGCCATCGAGGATGATAGATTTAAGAATCATTAGTGCTAGTTTGAATTGGGAGGTAAATCAGTGGTTATCTCGGCAGTTGTAAAGGGATAAAGAAGAAAGGATGATTGTATATTTCTACCCGATCGATTTTATTCCGCAAAATGAAAACGCCAAGTTCTATTTTCTTCTTCTCCGTGCTCCTTGTGTCAATTCTAACGGGCGTCTTGTCGAGAACATATTTCACGGAACGAGTCTTCTACCTGTACGAGGATATGTACAAATTCGCCGGCGAGCAGACCCATCTCGTCACCTATCATAGCAGCACGGCCGGTCCCGTCCAAGTACGTACCGACGACGAGCTGCACCGCACTTTGATCATTGGCAGGCAGTCCTATGCGATTGCGGACATAAGCGTCCCTTACTCGACCAAATTCAGCGTGTCCTACCCGAACGGCCATGTCTACAGCGTCGAGGATAATAATGGCATGCTCTTGAGCTACGATGACAAAGGCAATATCGTCATGACTATTCAGACGTACGTCAACGGCGAGCGGATCAAGGAAGAAGGCGAAGAAGACTTTCCACCATCGGCGCTCGTAAGCGCGGCTTACCCCGATTACCATGTCAATCGAGGCATGCCAGGGTTTCTGTTTCTTTCCCTCGGCTTGTTGATCTTCGGTTGGTGCAACTTCCGGTACCAAGCCATCCAGGATTTAATGTTCTGTCTATCTCCGCAGCGGCTCATGTACGAGAACCCCGAGCCGAGCGACTTCTATTATTTCATGAGTAAGGTTGGTGGCATTGTCGTGATGGTCGGTTCCATTTTCATCGCTTTCAAAGCGTATTAGACGCATGAGTTATGGTAAGCTCATTAAGCTAAAGAGCAGTTTTGCATGGGGCTATGCTAGAATTGTTAAGCGGTATTAAAACTTTGATCAATGGAGTCGGTATCATCTATGAAGCAACTTATTAAGCAAACCGTTTATTCAAGCTTCAAAGAGCTTAACATGTTAGAACAGTTAGAAGATGAACTGAAAGCTGAACTTGGTCTGGATTTCTGGGACACCATCGGGATCGGCTTCAATTATTGGCCTGAAGATGACAGTGGCCAATATGAGTGGGAAAGTATGCCGCTAGATATGGTTTTGCTAGGGTCAACGACCATTTCGGAGTGCACCTTTGGCTTTCTTACAGAGTTTAGTACGGTGGATGATCTTTCGAATGCACCAATTATTCAGCATGAAGCGATAGGTCTGGATAAACACTCGACTCTTATTGCGCGTAACTTTATTGATTTTCTTCGATTGCTCATCACCACAAAGAGCGTATTCGGATTAATTTCGGAAGAGGATGCTGAAATAGACGAGGTCCTAGATCCCACACATGAGTTAATTTTCAATCGAATTCAAGAAAAATTTCAAATTCATCCATTTGACAGTGTTAAGGCCTATAAGCAGCAACTTGTGCAAGAACGTGAAAAGAGTGTGGTCGTTCAAACTTTCAATGGTATTGGTGTGAAAAGAATAAAGGATCATAGTAACCAACAAAAGATTGACTTGGATTATACTGAAACTGACGAACGAATTGAAGAACGTTTACTAGCGTTTGTGAAAACGGTTAGTCTTGAGAGTGTTCTTGCCTATATTCGTGATGTTCAGGAAACAAGTTATATCGATGTGCCTTTTCCAGAGAAAGTTACGGCAGCAGTTAAAAGTTTGTTACAACAGCATGGGTTTGTAAATGAATTGCGACGTCTGAATTCCCTGTATTAACGATCTACTAGTTTTACTAAAGGGGAACGTTAGTTCAATTGCGGCATGACGGCAGCCGGAATACGATCGGCTGCCGTTGTCCGTTGAAGTAACGGGCAGCATTCCTATAATGCAGAAATAACAGGTTTGAAAAAGAAAAAGACTCCTTGGTAAGATAGTTTAGGGATCCCGGTAGCTGGCCAGCGAACGGATCCGAAAACAAAACCAAGGAGACTACAACATGAATTCTACCCAAAACGAACGAATAACTCAAATCACATCTACGACTCTCATCGTCGGGGTGGACATTGCAAAGTTCAAGCATGTGGCTCGTGCCCAGGACTTCCGGGGAGTAGAAGTTGGGAAGCCGGTAACCTTTGAGAACACGTTGAATGGGTTTGAGCAGTTCACGCATTGGTTTCGCAAACTCATGGTCCACCAAGGATATAAAGACGTCATCGTCGGCATGGAACCGACAGGCCATTACTGGCTGAATCTCGTTCATCATCTGAAGCAACAGGATATTATGTGTGGTGTGGTAAATCCGCTGCATGTGAAGCGGACGAAAGAGCTCGACGACAATTCACCGACGAAGAATGACGTCAAGGATGCACGCGTCATAGCACAACTGGTCAAAGACGGACGGTACGCCGTACCCAGCTTGCCGCAGGGTGTTTACGCCGAACTGCGAGAGGCTACGAAGATTCGCGACCATCTATCTACTGACCTGCGTGTCGTGCAAGGGCGCATGCATAACTGGCTGGACCGCTACTTTCCCGAGTTCCTGACAGTATTCAAGGATTGGGAATGCAAATCAGCCATACAGCTACTTAAGCTCAAACTTCTGCCGGCAGAGATCGTTCATGTATCCGACGAGTACCTCTTGGAACATATGAGACAGGTAGCGAAGCGTGGAGCCGGATTGAACCGGATTCCGGTTTAAAGAGGCGGCACGCCGCTCTGTAGGGATTGAGCAAGGCAAGGAACTGGCTAAGATGGAACTGCAACTGCTGCTAACGCAGTACGAATTTCTTCAGGAGCAGTTTACGGAGTTGTATGCCAGGATGGATGAACTCTTGGAGCAGATTCCGAGCAGTAAGCAGCTTTTAGCCATGAAAGGAATCGGCCGCGATACTGCTGTTGGATTTCTCGCTGAAATCGGCGACATTCAGCAGTATCGGCATCCCAGACAGATCAGCAAGCTGGCCGGCTTGAACTTACGGGAGAATACCTCCGGCAAGCACAAAGGCCAGACGAAGATTACAAAGCGGGGCAGGAAAGGGCTTCGAGCCTTACTTTTCCGAGTCGTCATACCGCTCGTGGCAAAGAACCCAGCCTTTAAGGCCTTGCATGAATACTACACAACAAGACCCGAAAATCCGCTCAAGAAAATGCAGTCGCTTATTGCGCTATGCAACAAGCTGATTCGGATACTATTTGGAATCCTTAAGAAAGGCCACGCATTCTGCGAGGACAAGATGCTGGCTGATATCCCTCGGTTTGCAAGTGAACCGGTTGCCGCTTAAGTAACAGTTACTAAACAGCTGAAACCATGACAACAACAGCACGGATGAGTCAGAACGGCGTTAACATACGGACGTAGATCCTGGCGGGCAGCATAATCTGACCTCCACCTCATGGACAGGTTGAATGAAGGAATGTGGGAGCGAAGACTCTTTGAGACATGGGAGGGTCCACCACCATGAGACCTTGTGGAGATCCAAAAGTGCGACTATATCTTTCCTGAGTAACCACTTTTTAAAACAGGTGGTCTAAGGAGAGGTTATTTTGCGCTTTCCCCGCCCCCAAGAATTTCTTCACCTTGATAACCGTTCCAACCCGTCATGGTCATTGCTTTCTTAAAAATGCCGGATTCATGAGTATAAGCGAGCAATTCGGAGAAAAACGTTTGCTCATAGAGGGAGTTATGTTTAATGATAAAATAGTTGATAAAATACATGTGGGCGTGATTTGTGTGGATATTTTGAGATACGGGGCTATAACACCAGGTAAGAGTATAGGTCCCTTCGAGATTGGATGTAATCGTGAAGCTCTTATATCTCTTTTAGGGAAGAACTACGAAGTTGAGACAAGAGCTAACTTCATTGTAATAAAAACAGAGACCTATTGGTTTTGGATTGATGACACTGATTCAGTATCTCAAATACGCATATTCAACGGATTTTTTGGGAAATTTGGTGGAAAAATTGGCATTGGCAATACTTTGAAGGATGTTGTAAATAATTTTGGTAAGTGTTCTTATGAAAAATATACCTATTTCATCTCAGCCATTCCCGGAATCTGTTTCGAATTAAAAGACGTAGAGGATTATGATGATGAATGGGACGAAATGAGCGCCCCAATCGAGTCAATTTACGTATTTGCTATTTCTTAATTAACTAAAAAAATAAAAACACATCTCGTTAAGCTAACGGGAGACGATAGCTGAAACAATACAACACGGCAGCCGCCCAAAACGTCGGCTGCCGTTGTTTATTGAAGTAAAGGGCAGGATAACTTAATCGTTACTCGAATATTTTCTGGAATGGATAATTTTATAAACTTTGTGAAAATGACGTTCATCTGAAAGATGCGCAATTATTATATGTGAGGGTGATTCGTTTGGAGAAAGGAATCGTTGTGTTGTTGAACGGAACTTCAAGTGCAGGAAAGACTAGTATTTCTTATGAACTGATAAATCAGAAAGAGATTCTTTTTCATCATTTATCAATAGATGATTTTTTTAATAATTTCAATGAATTTATTGAAAAAAAATTTCCGAATTTTAAACCTACAAGAGAAGTAGATGATCAAGTTATCGCGCAAATCATTTTTGATCCCATAGGCTCATATTACTATTCGACAATTAAATTGATCTCAGAAATGGGTTTGAATGTAATCGCAGATACTGTAATCGACAATGACAAGAGGTTTAATGAGTGTCTTGATGTATTTTTTGATCAGCCTACATTGTTTATAGGTGTAATATGCTCGAAAGTAGAACTCATAAGAAGAGAGCAAATAAGAGGAGATCGACAGATTGGACTAGCAAGTTCCCAATTTGACAAAGTATATTGCTTTGATGAATATGACCTTGAGGTAAATACTGAAGAATTGAATCCAGTAGAATGTGCTGAAAAGATATTGGGTTTTATTAAGTCCAATAAGGAATATTCGGTATTTAAGAAATTAAGTAAAAGAAATGTTAGTGTTTCTTAGAAGGCGTATCCATCAGATAGCACCATATACACGCAACGGAGAAATCGCCCCTTGGGCTGCCCGAGGGATTTCGGAATGCTAACGGGACACGATAGCTGAAACAAAACAACACGGCAGCCGTTGTTTATTAAAGAAAGGGAGTTTAAAGCAATAGTCAACTTTCACTACGTCTAGCTTAGAAGGAGGGAATCGGGGTATGAATAAAACGTTATTAATCTTCATTTTTATGGTTATTTTTTTATGTGCTTGTGGTAATAACGCAGAAATATTTCAGAAACAGACGGAAAAAGAAACACGAGTATTGGTATTAAACGACGTGTTGACTGCCCTTAATGATGCAGCTATTCAATATTTAAAAAGAGCGGAATCCAATAGCGCATATGATTTAGAGAGAGAAGGCGCTGAACGCCACCTATTTCAACTTGAATCAGGAAACTTGACAATATACATCTTCTCAAACGTTGCAATGAGGAGAGAAGTACAACGCGACCCATTTCCAACCGCTGGTGCTGTTCCACCTAACGGATCATATGGCATGGACAAAGTTCTCGTCTTTTATTTCGATGGGGATACCACAATAGCGCAGAAACTTAAAGAAGCTTTTGAACCGCTAGGTGTTGAGGAGCAAAGTCAATTGGAGATGTTAGCTCATAAGACGGATCATTGATGTATCAATAAAGGACTTGTTGTCTGTGGAGGTCAAACATCAAGCTTCTGGCATACTTTACCCGCGTGATATTAGAGCTACTACATCCTGATATTTTGAATGAGATTAATTTGCCCGTTCCGAATAATTACTATAATGAATTTACTTTATTCATATTAAGGATGTGTGCTGGATTGATCAACATATTAATTAACACTGCAAGGTTACTGCTAATAGTAACTCTTTTATTTATTGGTCCTGGAATTGTCCCAGTAAAAGCTTCAAATAGTTCGGATAACAATATTCGCGTTATCTTAGACGCAAATTTGATTTCATTTAGTAAGCCGCCATATATTGAAAACTCCACAACACTTGTACAATTCAGACCTATTTTTGAAAGTTTGGGTCTTGAAGTTTCATGGGATAAGTTCACTCGCACTGTCAAAGGAAGTAAGCAAGGCGTACTGATCGAATTACAGATTGATAATCCAGTAGCCAAAGTAAATGGTAAACCTATAACATTATCTGTGGCCCCTAAATTAAAAGATGGTCATACATTTGTTCCACTGCGCTTCATATCGGAGTCTGTTGATTCAAAGGTTGAATGGGATGATTCAAGTCGAACAGTGGTGATCTACAGCAAGAATAATTATGCAAGTGCCGACGGTAAATTTCATTTTACCGCTTATGGTCTTTGGAGAAATATGGCGGGGCTAGATAAAATTAAATCTGAGGACGATGAAAGAGTTCAGGATTTCGTTAGCGTTGAAGATGTTGAGAATATACAATTAGCACTACGTTACTTTAACTATACCATGTTATTTATTTCAGCTGAACCGTAGATAGATGAGACTAAAGGTATGAATCTGATTCAATATCTGGAACGTGCCAAGAAAAAAGCTGCTATATCTAACGTTGATATTCTCGAAGAAAAACAAATGAAGCTATTTGGATTTGACGCTCAACAGTTGACATACGTGAATCACAAAGATTGGGACAAGCGTGTCGATACCCTCATCGTATTCAAGTCTGACTCCCAGTTTTATAGTATTAGGAACTCATCCTATGAAGTTACTTATAAGAGTTCAATTCTAGATTTTCAAGAAATTTTAGAAAGTATGGAATTTCACGAAAGTAGTTCATAGTTTACCAATGAAAATGATTTTAGAACAAAGTGTCGATTGGATCCAACTGCCCGTCTAAGGGAGCAGGAAGACGACACGCGGCTGAATGAAAAGATGGTGTGCGACGGATGGACGGACAAGCTCTCTTGGTCGATCGGAGGGGTGGTGGAGGAACAGTCCTTAATCATTGGAGAGGGTCCTTCGAGCCTTCTAAAAATAATAGATCGGATTCGGAGGATAGCGAAAAACGAAGAGCAGAAGTGTTCACTTCCTCAATATTCAGTATAAAGTGAGTAATCCATCAGTAAACGAAGGATGTACGCTAACGATGAACGTTAATTCAATGAAAACAGCGACAGTTAGGACTATATTTTCTAGTCCATGACTGTCGCTGTTTCATTTATACAAGAGAGTCAGTCTAGCTGACAGCTCATCCGATATTATGGAAAGATGTGTGTAAACTAATCTAGAATCAGCCAAACGCAGCTTCAGCGAGCAGCTCGTACGAGCGAAGCCGTGCTTGGTGGTCGAAGATCTGGGAGGTGACAATTAACTCGTCAGCACCCGTCTCCTCTAATATTACGGGCAGCCGCTCGCGGATCGTCTCCACCGTGCCAACGATGGCGAAGCCGAGTTGCTTGCGTACGATGGCCTTCTCCGCCGCATTCCACAACTCATCCATATCGCTCACTGGAGGATTAAGCTGACCGGTACGGCCGCGTATCAAGTTCAGGAAGGCTTGCTCTTGAGAGGTGGCCAGCCTGCGTGCTTCCTCTTCCGTGTCGGCCGCAATGATATTAAGCCCCGCCATGACATAAGGTGCAGCAAGGTCAGCGGATGGACGGAATGAGCTGCGATAGAGGTTAATGGCAGGCATCAGATAGTCGGGTGCAAAATGGCTCGCAAACGCAAACGGCAGTCCGCGCTGACCAGCCAGCTGCGCACTGAAGCCGCTGGAGCCAAGCAGCCAGATCGGAAGGTTCAATCCTTCGCCTGGTATGGCGCGGACCGCGCGAGGGGCGTCCCCCTCGGCAGGTGCCTTGAAGTAGTCTTGCAGCTCGCTAAGCCGCAGCTGGAAGTCCTGACCATCACTGGCTCCGTCACGCCGCAGTGCTCTGGACGTTGCTCCGTCTGAACCCGGAGCCCGCCCTAGGCCAAGATCAATCCTTCCCGGGTACAAGGATTCCAATGTGCCGAATTGCTCGGCAATGACGAGTGGAGAGTGATTCGGAAGCATGATGCCGCCCGATCCGACTCGAATGGTGCTCGTTCCTCCGGCAATATGGCTAATGACGACAGAGGTTGCCGAGCTTGCAATACCCGGCATATTATGATGCTCAGCGAGCCAGTAGCGGTGATAGCCAAGCTTCTCGGCATGCTGCGCAAGGGATAGTGAATTCGCTAAGGATTGAGCAGCTGTGCCGCCCCGGACGATGGGAGCAAGGTCCAGCACGGAGAGTATAGGTGACTTGTATGACATAGAAGAACCATCTCCTTAAGATGTATGATAAAAATAAAGTTAATATAGTAATTATAGACACAGAACATCACTCAGATGCAAATCTGGTGGAGTTGACCGCTTGACAACTATCTCTAAATAAAGTATCTTTAAATTAAGATAAGTTGCTGAGCAAGTTGTTCATTACAAGTTGCTAACTGATTGAAGGAGGTGTGCAGCCATGAAGTCACAGCCGTCTGAGGAGTCACAGCAAGCCAAGCAATCACAGCAGAACGAAGTGCTCGACCTCTATATTGCCCTCAATCGTGCAAGCCAGTGGGTGAATGCCCATGCGGACCGAGATATCAAGCGTTATGGATTGAACCGCACCGAATTCGGCGTGCTGGAGCTGTTGTACCACAAGGGCGCGCAGCCTCTGCAGCAGATCGGCGGCAAGGTCCTCATGAGCAGCGGGAATATCACCTACGTCATCGACAAGCTGGTACAGAAGGGCTACGTGAAGCGTAATGCCTCGACTGAAGATCGCCGGCTCACGTATGCCGAGATTACGGAGCAAGGAGAGCAGTTCATAAGCGAAGTGTTCCCTAAGCATACAGCAATTATCACAGCTGCTGAAGCTGGACTGACCTCGGAAGAGATGCAGCAAGCAAGCGCACTGCTTAAGAAGCTGGGCAAGCATGCACAGGAGCACTATAAGTAGCAAGGGAGCGAATGGGTTAACCTATAAGACACTGCTCGAATAGGTTGCTGAGGCTTGGGACTCTTTTCACCCCATATATCTTAAATTAAAGATAGCTCAACAAAAATAAATCAAAGAGGTGTATTCCATTGACACAACAAACCGCAGGTATTCACCATATAACAGCCTTCGTAAGGCATGCACAGGCTAACGTAGACTTCTATGCAGGCGTGCTCGGTCTCCGGATGGTTAAGAAGACGATCAACTTCGACGCACCGGAAGTGTACCATCTGTACTTCGGCGACGAGCATGGAAGCCCGGCAACGATCATTACGTTCTTCCCTTGGGAGCATTCCCGTCAAGGCCGCATAGGCGGCGGGCAGGTTGGCGTTACGACCTATGTCGTTCCTCCGAATTCCTTCGAATTCTGGCGGGCAAGGCTGACTAGCCTAGAGATCTCCTACGAAGAATCCACTCGCTTCGGGGAACAATATATCGGGTTCAGCGATCGTGACGGCCTGCGTCTGGAGCTGGTCGAGCGGGAAGAGGGCCCGGAGAGCACTTGGTCCTACAGCGGAGTTCCTACTGACAAGGCGATTAAGGGGTTCGGCGGAGCGATACTGCTCAGCACGGCGCCTGCTAAGACAGCTCGTCTGCTGCAGGATGTCATGGGGCTGGAGCATGTTGCGACAGAGGGGGCTTATTCGAGATTCCGCGCAACGGGCAGCCTGGGCAACTTAATTGATGTGAATGTGGAGCCTGTGGCAGCTGGAGCTGGAGGAGCGGGAACCGTCCATCATATCGCATGGCGTGCGAAGGATTATGCCGACCATGAAGTGTGGAGAACCCATGTGGAGAGCAGCGGATATCATCCGACGCCGATCATTGACCGTCAATACTTCAATGCGATCTACTTCCGTGAGGAAGGCGGCATATTATTCGAGATTGCGACGGATCCTCCGGGCTTCGCGCGGGATGAAGAGGCTGAGCACCTTGGCGAGAAGCTGATGCTGCCGGAATGGTTCGAGCCGAAGCGTGCTGAGATCGAGAGCAACCTGCCGCCGATCGTCGTTCGTGAGCTGAAGGGAGAGGCTTAAGCTATGATGATGAAGCATATATGGAAGCAAGGGACGGATACGACTGCACCAGTCATTGCGCTATTCCACGGAACAGGGGGGACGGAGCATGATCTGCTGCCTCTGGCTGAGCGGTTCTCTCCAGCTTCCTCGGTACTCAGTGTGAGGGGCAATGTCCTTGAAAATGGGATGCCCAGATTCTTCCGCCGCCTAGCGGAAGGCATCTTCGACGAGGAGGACCTCATTGCGCGGACGAAGGAGCTGCATGAATTCCTTGCCGCTGCTGCCGCGGAGTACGGCTTCGATCGCAGCAATATCGTCGCTGCCGGTTATTCTAACGGCGCGAATATTGTGGGGAGCTTGCTCTTCCACTATGAGGGGGCGCTTAAGGGGGCCATTCTTCACCATCCGATGGTGCCGCGACGCGGTCTAACCTTGCCGAACTTGGCCAGCCTGCCTGTCTTCATCGGGGCTGGCAAGAATGATCCGATCTGTACGCCTGCGGAGACGGAAGAGCTTGCGGCCCTGCTGAAGGGTGCGGGAGCAGAGGTGGCCGTACACTGGGAGTCAATGGGGCATCGTCTGACGGGCACGGAAGTGGAAGCGGCGGCGAGCTGGTATGCACGCAGCTTCGGCAGCGAGCGGGGGTAAGGGATGATGGTATCCATTGATCCTTCCACTCAGACGGAGCGGGACAATTACAAGCTGCTTATTGGCAGCATCATCCCAAGGCCCATTGCCTTCGTCACGACACTCGCTGAGGATGGAACGCTGAACGCCGCGCCATACAGCTACTTCAACATCGTCGCGGCGAATCCGCCGATGGTGTCCATCTCGGTTCAGCGGAAGAATGGGGAGAAGAAGGACACCTCGCGCAACGCGGCAGCCACCGGCTCGTTCGTCGTGCATATCTCGGATGAGCATTACATCGAGCAGATTAATCAGACGGCGGCGGCGCTTCCTCCAGATGAGAGCGAGGTGCAGCTTGCCGGGCTGACGCCTGTAGCGAGTGAGGAGATCTCCGTGCCGGGTCTTGCGGAAGCGCGAATTCGGATGGAGTGCGTGCTGGAGCACTCGTTAGAGTTGGGCGGCAGCGCCGGCACCGACGGCCCAGGAGCGCCTGCATGCGACCTGTTAATTGGACGTATCGTAAGGTTCCATATCGATGAGAGCATCTACGACAATGGCCGAATCGATGCGGAGGCTCTAGCGCCAGTCAGCCGCCTTGCTGGCAACGACTACGCGAAGCTGGGCGAGCGGTTCACGATCGAGCGGCCGGTATAGGTTTTGAAGGAGGACTAAGCAGCGTAGATGCTGCTGGTCCTCTTTCTTTTTGTCGAGATTATGTATAAGGGAGTCACGTTAAGGTGGATAGTCCATGTTAAGTCTGCTTGAAGGGGGGCTGGCGGAGGACTTACCGGGGATTATCCTCGTTAAGTGCCTGATAAGCGATTCGTTTGGAGTTATGGAGTCGCGATAACACAGGTTTTCCGTGTTAAGTGGGCATCGAAGGGGGTTGGTGGAGGACTTAACGAGGATTTTCCTCATTAAGTTCCTAATAGGCGTACTGGATGGTGCTATGGCTCCCATAGACGGATCTTCCGATGAGTGGCAGTCCGGCTAGCGGCCCCTCGTTTTTTCGCTGTTTTCATGCACCATTCGACCATTCCTTAGAAAATTCTAACGAACAACTATGCCTTCAGTGGGTTGTGCGGTGTGACCAAGTGTGACAGAGTAGGACTACGGGAGAAATCCCGCAGCAATTGTAGAGGATGCTGCTTAAGCATCTTCCATTATTATTTTCTCAAGGAGGAATATCTGATGAACTTCCATTTCTACGTGGGTAACGATAACGGCAACAGTGAGCATGATCTGATTATCGACGGCAAGCTGGTGCAGCAGCCGAATGTGAACTGCACGGTGGACAAGCTGCCGTGGAGCGAGGAGCAATCGCCGGAGAGCTTCATTAAGAATCTGCACGACCAGCTGGTCGTGACAATTGACTCCCCCGCAGCGCGGCCGGGCATGTACTACATAGGCAAGTTCGCGCTCGAGAGCGGCGAGATTGTCGATAACCTGCAGATTGGCATCGACCTCAAGTCGGATATGGACCTGCCGGTCATTAATACGCTGGCGCAGATCGCGGCAGTCGGGGTGCAGAAGGCGTACGAGGAAGAGAAGAAGATTCCGGAGCAGCTCGTGCTTGAAGTTGATATGGCGACAGCTCTCCCAGTTACGCAGCATACAGATGAGACGGCCGCGAAGTTCGAGAAGCGGTTCATGGCGGGCACCCATCATGTGACGGTTCATCTCGGCACGGTGCGAGTCGGCGTGCGCATGACGTTCACATTCACGAAGGTGGTGCCTGAGGCGACGCCGGTTATCTTCACCTTGCAGAAGGATGCAGAGGGCAGCTGGCGTGAGGGCGATATTTTCACCGAATTCTCGGAGACGTATGGGGTGGACAAGAAGTTCAATGGCAGCTACTTCAAGGACAAGCGTATCCTTCATGTGGACATCGGCGACGGTTCCACCGAGTATCCGATTACAGAGGGCAATAAGTTCCTGCGTCAATTCGTCCAAGGCAGCCATCATGGGGCAGGGTATGCGATTGAGGAAGCGCTGGATGAGTTCAATCGGTTAATTCATCTGCCGGACAGCCCGCGTCAATTCTTCAGCGACGTGCTGAAGAATCCGAAGCATAAGTACCACGCCCGCGCCATCCGCACGCTGAAGCGGCCGCTCGAGAGCCAAGTGCGGCACATCGTCCAGCATGTGAAGAAGCAGCTAACGAAGGCGCGCAACGAGATCGACGTGATCTGCGTGTATGGCGGCGGCAGCATTCTCATGCGGAGCATGCTTGCGCCTCAGCTTAAGGAGCTGTGCGAGGAGCGGGAGATCAAGCTGCTCTATATTCCGGCGGAGTATGCGGTGCAGCTGAACGCGATGGGGCTGGACGCTTTTGTCCGAGGGAAGATCTATGAAGCACTGAAGAGTAAGGCCGTTCAGCCGGCGTAGAGGGTGAGAGGGACGAATGAAGAAGACGAAGCAGCCGGGCGACAATATTAGTCTGAAGACGAAGAAGTCCGAGAACCAGGCCATCATGGACTGGATTAATGCGCAGAGCAATCTGATGGATTCCTTGCGGTACCTCATCGAGCTGGAGGTTCATCGGTACGGCGTGCGCAACCTGCAGGCTCATGTGCCGATGGAGCGGAATGTGCTCGGGGGCGCAGAGGGCGTTGGCGTTGCTGCGGGTGCTGCCGCCTATGAGACGGCCGCTTCAGCGGAAGGTGCGCAGGCGGGAGCTCGGGCGGAGGATCTGGAGCCGGAATCGGGTACGGGGCTTGAGCTTCCTCCCGAGGATGAGATAGACGATGATGATATCGAGGCTTGGACATAACACTTCGGAATGCCGAGTAACACTTAGTAATACCTAGTATTACTTGGTTGTACTGAGTATCTCTTAGTAATCCGTAGGCATACTTAGTCATATTATTTGTGAAAAAAATATACGCCAAGCCCTGACTAAGTTGTCTGTCGGCTTGGCGTTTTTTTATCATACTATTCAGAGCCCTCATCTAGATGTCAACGTCCTTCCTACCTCTCTTATGCTCGCTTCTTGTACACTCTCATGGCGAAGATATAGGCAACGATTGTTATTCCGATGCACCATGCGAGTGCGACCCAGATGTCCTGGCCTACGGGCTGGTCGGACAGCAGGGAACGAATGGCTTCCACAATGGAGGTCACTGGCTGATTCTCGGCGAAGACGCGAACGACAGTTGGCATGGTCTCAGTAGGCACGAAGGCAGAAGAGATGAATGGAAGGAAAATGAGCGGGTAGGAGAATGCGCTGGCCCCTTCAACCGACTTGGCGGACAGTCCGGCAATCGCCGCCACCCAAGTTAGAGCGAGCGTGAACAGTACGAGTATACCAGCTACAGCAAGCCATGACAGTACCCCAGCCGATGAACGGAATCCCATAAGAAGGGCAACGAGTATGATGACAACAACCGATATGGCGTTGGATACGACGGAAGTCAGCACATGCCCCCACAGCACGCTGGAGCGAGCAATCGGCATCGTATGGAACCGTTCGATAATACCCCGTTGCTTATCTAGGAACAGTCGGTAAGAGGTGTACGCAATTCCGCTCGCGATGGCAATGAGCAGGATGCCAGGCAGCAGGTAGTTCACATAATTATCTGTATCGGTCTGAATAGCCCCTCCGAACACATAGACGAATAGCAGCATCATGGCAATGGGAGTGAGGCAGACGGTGAAGATGGTGTCCATGCTTCGCATAATATGGCGCATGGAGCGTCCGAGCATGACACTCATGTCGCTGAAGAAGTAGTTGTTCATCGTTATTGATCTCCTCTCTTGTGACCGATAATGGTAAGGAATATATCCTCGAGAGACGGCTGCTTCTCCACATACTCCACCTTAGCAGGCGGGAACAGCTTCTTCAGCTCCGAGAGGGTGCCATTCGCTATAATTCTACCCTCGTGTAGAATAGCAATTCGATCGGCAAGCTGTTCGGCTTCCTCTAGATATTGAGTAGTTAGGAATACGGTCTTCCCACCCTCAGCAAGCTCCTTCACAATCTTCCATGTCTCGATGCGTGCCTCGGGATCCAGCCCAGTGGTCGGCTCGTCAAGGAAAATAATGTCCGGATTGCCCAGAAGGCTCATGGCAATGTCCAGCCTGCGGCGCATACCGCCTGAGTAAGAGGAGGCCTTACGGTCTGCTGCATCCGTTAAGCCGAAGCGCTTCAGCAAGTCATCCGCCGCTTGACGCGGCTGCTTCAGATGGCGCAGCTTGGCGATCAGGACCAGATTCTCCCGTCCGGTCAGAATCTCATCGACTGCGGCAAATTGTCCGGTAAGGGAGATGGATTGCCGCACATGATCGGGCTTCGAAGCAATGTCGAAGCCGTTAACGGTTGCTGTCCCAGCATCCTGCTTGAGCAAGGTAGTTAGAATCTTGACGACGGTGGTCTTACCCGCCCCATTCGAGCCTAGTAGGGCGAAGATACTGCCCTTCTCTACCTCGAAGTCTACGCCCTTAAGGACCTGGTGCTCCTTGTAAGACTTGTGCAGACCCTTAACCTGAATAGAATGGCTTGTTGGCATCGTTATTCCCCCTTAATAGATCAATGCTTGTTAGATTGTGTATTAGATAACGGTGACGTTCGTTAGATTCGCTTCAATGCCCTTCAGTGAAGCGTAAGTCAGCTTATCCATCACCGCACCGTCGAAGTTGATCGTCTTAATGGCGCGGTAATATTTCTTAGAGAGTGTGAAGCCAGGCAGGAAGGATACATTCCGAAGCACGGCGCCCTTGAATGATACTCCGGAGAGTGCCGACTTGCCGAAGTTAACGCCGATGAATGTCTGTCCGTCGAAGTTCAGTCCGGTTAGATCGGAAGTGCTGAAGTCCACGCCGTCGAAGCTGCAATTGTCGAAGGTCGTCTTCCTCAGGTCAGTCATGGTCAGCTTAACGTCTGTCATCTTCACATCCTTGAATCTGACTCCGTCCAGACCGGACTTGCTGAAGTTGGTACGTACCAGGATGGACTTATGGAAGCTTGCATTCGATAGGTCAAGAGTAGAGAGCTTGCAGTCTGTCAGGTTCGCGCCGTCGAAGCGGGCATCCCGTACATCGCTGCTGGCGAACGAGCTGCCGGTCAAGTCTGCGCCAGTGAAGTCAGATCCTCTAAGCGCGCTTGATGTGAACTTACCCTTGTGGGCAGTAACGCCGGCGAAGTCGCTCTGAGCAAGGTTGCTCGCGCTTAAGTTCGTTACCACCTGGCGCTCCAGCGAGCGGGAGAGGTTAGCAACCTCAAGTACCGTCTGTTCAATATCACCGATGCTCTCAATCGTCAGCTCCAGGGCGGTCTGGTCATCCTTGCCTTCAGACTTGAGCTCACGGAACCGTTCCTGCAGGTCAGAGTGCAGGTCCGCCTTCAATTCCTCCACGCTTCTCACTCCTTCATAAGGTGCGAATACTCCATTCAGATAGTTGGTTAATTTCGAATTCATTCCATCCACTCTCCTTGTTATAGTAAGTTTTCTAACACACGCTTCGAGTACTCCCAGTTGCTCTTGTTCCGGACGTAAGCCTCCTTGCCCTTCTCGGTAATTCGGAAGTACTTACGCCGTCCCCCCTGTGATTCATCGCCCCAATACCACTCGATATCACCGTCCGCTTCAAGCCGTCGAACGCTGGAATACATCGTGGCTTCCTTCAATTCATACTCGCCATCCGAGCGCTCAGCAATCAGCTTAACTATCTCATAGCCGTAGCGGTCAGCTTCGGACAAGAGCCGTAGAATCATCGTGTCCGTATGTCCGCGAAGCAGGTCGGATGTGATCTTGTTCTCGCTCATATCATCACCTCCATGTCTGTATAATAAGGCATAGTACCTTGACTGTCAAGGTAGTATTTTAAATAAAATACTTTGGTCGTAAACTTAGTGAATCTGGAGTGGTACCGTTGCTGGAAAAGTGCGCCAGGATGGCGGTTAGCAAGGGGGGTGAGCGGTGGTTGGCGAGCGTGATAAGGTGCAGAAATGCACCAGAATGGTGGTGAGCGGGGGTTGGCGAGCGCGATAAGGTGCAGAAATGCACCAGGATGGCGGCGAGCGAGGGTTGGCGAGCATGATAAGGTGCAGAAGTGCACCAGAATGGCGGTGAGCGGGGGTTGTCTGGCGAGGGACGGAGAGCACGTGCAGCTCCAACAGTTGCAATGAGCCGCCTATTGCAGATACACTACAGTTGAAATGTAATAGTCGAAGTTACAGATGGAAGTCAGGGGAGTGGAGTCATGGGAACAAGGACGATAATAGAAGAGAAATCTACTACTGCTACTGATGCAGCGGGGGCTGCATACGCCTACACGCATCGCGGCAGCAAGTACAGCAACCAGCCGCCGTCTGTCATGGCGATGAACGGCAAGGTTATCCGCTCGCTGCTGCGTGACTATATGAAGCGAAATACGAATAGACGCCCGTCCGCTCTTATCTCTATGGATACCCCACAGCTTGACCACATTCCAGCAGATGGAGCCGTAGTCTCCTGGTTCGGCCACTCAGCGTTCTTCCTGCAGCTCGGAGGACAGAAGCTACTCATCGACCCGATGTTGGGCAAGGCACCCTCGCCGCTGCCTATCTTCGGAAGCAGCCGCTACAGCGGCAAGCCGCCGATTGAAGTAAGCCAGCTGCCGCAGATTGACGCCGTACTCATCTCCCATGACCATTACGATCATCTGGATGCGGGAACGATCAAGGGACTGAAGAATAAGGTGAAGCGCTTCTTCGTTCCGATTGGCGTTGCGGCCAGGCTCGTGAAGTGGGGAATCAGCCCGGACCATATTCAAGAGCTGAACTGGTGGGAGGAGACGACATACGAGGGGCTGAAGCTGGCCTGCACACCAGCCCGCCACTTCTCGGGCCGCGGACTATTCGACCGTGATTCCACGCTGTGGTGCTCGTGGGTCATTGAGGGCGGCGATACGAAGGTATTCTACAGCGGAGACAGCGGCTATGATGACCACTTCCGGGAGATCGGGGAGAGATACGGCCCGTTCGATCTGACCTTAATGGAATGCGGCCAATACGATGAGAGGTGGTCCGCTATCCACATGATGCCGGAGGAGACGGTACAAGCGCACATTGATGTGAATGGACGCATACTGATTCCTGTCCACTGGGGAGCCTTCACCTTAGCCTTGCACACCTGGACCGATCCTATAGATCGCGCGATCCGAGCTGCAGCAGGCCGCGAAGTGCTCGTGGCCACCCCGCGCATCGGGCAGCTCATGAATATTAACGGCACAGAGTACCCTTCGGAAGCTTGGTGGAGAGCGAGCGTTGATGAGCGGCTGCGGGGACACACCAGTAACAGCATGAATCCTAGGAGGTATAATCGCGAATGATCGATGCATCCTTGCATAAGAGGGTTACCTGGCTAGAGCTGTTCTACGACTTAATCTACGTCATTGCCATCTCCAGCGCGACCCACGTTCTCTCCCATCCCCATCACGGCGAGCTGGAAGCGGAGCTCTACTTCAAGTACATCCTCATCTTCGTGCCACTCTGGTGGTCATGGACGGGGTATACGATGTATGTGAATCGGTATGGAGAGGACCAGACCGGGCAGCGGCTGGAATCCATCTTGAAAATCTTCTTCGTCATGGTCATGGCAGCCAGCATCAACGTCGACTTCGACAGCTATTATCTGCCCTTCATGATCGGGTATGTAGGCAGCCGGCTGCTTACGGTCCTCATGTATGTGCGCATGTGGCGCAAGCATGAAGGCCATCACTCCTCCGTGGCAGGCTTCCTTGCGGCAAGCTTCACGGGCGGAGCGATTATTAGCTTGAGCTCCGTTTTTTTCACCGATGAGCTTCGATATATCCTGCTATATGGGGGGATTGTATTCGATATTGTCTTGTCGATCATTGGGAGGCCCCAACTGCGTAAGTTCCCTGTGCTCTATTCGCATCTGCTGGAGCGGTTCGGGCTCGTTACGCTGATTGTACTCGGGGAGTTCATGATTGGACTCGTCGCGACGCTGAAGTCATTGGACTACTCTCCAACCATCGTCGGGCTGGCGGTCATCGGCTTCATCCTGACCATCGCCATCTGGTGGCATTACTTCGAATCCTCGGAACGGGTAGGAGGCAAGCGCAGAACAGCGGTCGGACACTCCATTATCTACGGACATCTGCTCGTCCTGCTGTCACTCGGTCTGCTAGCCAATGTGGTTCGCTTCGGCATCGATCAGCAGCTGCACCGTGAAGCATACGAGCTGCTAGCGGCAGTCGGTATAGCTCTCTACGTACTAGCAACGGCTTATCTGTTCCGCTCGCGTAAGGCAGATTGGCCAATGATTGGGCGCTCTGCCTTGCTGATTGCTGCATACTATCTCTTGCTCCAATGGCTGCCGAGCGTCACCGCCATCTATGCGGCAACTGCAGCATTCCTCGTGCTGTACGCGACCCTCGGCCTGCTGAGCAGGAAGGTAGGGCAGGGACGCAGCGTCTGATTGTTTATCCCCACAACTTATGGGTAATGTAAGGAAGAACCTATAAGATGAGAGTGGGAGACAGCGCAGATGAAGCGTAGACTGGAATACATGTTAGTAGTCGTAATTGCAGCAATCCTCTATATCCTCCTCGGGACCGATGCCGGCTGGCTAGTGAAGGCTGCGGCTTCGGTCTTATACGCGTCTATCATCCTCTACAGCATGTATTCCTTAGTGCTCGAGAATCGTACGCCGCAGCATACGCTGCTGTGGCTGTATGTGCTGCTCTTCTTCCCTCTGTTCGGCTATATCTTCTACTTATACTCGGGCCAGCTCTATCTGAAGGGGTACTTGTTCCGCAGCAAGCGGAAGAATGACCGCGAGGAATGGCATCGTCTCGTGAAGGACGGCCAGACGTTCGACCAATCCCTCATTCCCGAGGCTCACCTTGGCTTCGCTCACTATGCCCAGCGTGTAGCCATAACAGCGATGGATACGGAGACGCATACGAGCATCCTCCGCAACGGCGAGGAGACCTTCGACGAGATTAAGCGCAGATTGCGCGAGGCAAGGCACTATATCCATATTCAGTATTACATCTTCCGGTCGGACCTGCTCGGCCAGTCGCTCATGGACATACTCATCCAGAAGGCTGGGGAAGGCGTCGAAGTGCGGTTCCTGTACGATGGGCTGGGCAGCTTGTCGCTGGCAGGCAGCGATATTGCGCGAATGAAGGAGGCTGGCATTGCGGTGCATGGCTTCTTGCCGATTAAGTATGCCTTCTTCAACCAGAAGTTCAACTTCCGCAATCATCGCAAAATCATCGTCATCGACGGCTCCGTCGGCTTCGTCGGCGGCTTGAATGTGGGGGTGGAGTATCTGGGGGAGGATAAGGGAATTGGCTTCTGGCGCGATACCCATATGGTCATGGAAGGCAGTGCCGTTCAGACGCTGCATGCCGTATTCCTGCTGGACTGGGACTATGCGGCCGGCGAATGCCTGCTCGAAGACCCGCGTTATACCGAGGCGAAGCCTGCCCCGGGAAGTGACGGTGTCGTGCATGTCGTTGCGAGCGGTCCTGATACCCAGCAGGGGGTCATGGGGGATATGCTCTATACGATGATTGCGAGTGCAAGGGAGTCCATCTGGATTGCTACGCCGTATTTTATACCGAATGAGGCCATTCGTACGGCGCTCCGAGTAGCGGCGAATCGCGGAGTTCAGGTGCAGATTATGGTGCCAGAGATTAACGACGGCTACTTGACCCAATATGCGACACGGTCATACTTCCCGGAGCTGCTGCGCTGCGGCGTAGAGATCTATTCCTATCAGAAGGGCTTCCTCCATCAGAAAATCACCATCGTAGACGGCGATCTCGCCACCATCGGCACCGCCAATATGGATATGCGCAGCTTCCATCTCAACTTCGAGGTGAATGTCTTCTTAATGGGGGCCAGCTCGATCCGCGATCTGGTGCAGCATTACGAGGACGATAGGAAGGACAGCACACGGGTCATGCCTGTCCAGTTCTACAAGCGGGGAAGGAAGGAGCGGACGAAGGAATCCTTCGCCCGCCTGTTCTCGGGGGTGCTGTGAGGGATCTTCCAGGATACTGCCCTTGAGCGGAGTGTGCCTGAGCTGCTGCCCGCCGCAAGAGCCTGCCGAGACCTTCGCGAAGGTTACTTCACCCGTACATTAACGCTATGCTTACTCGGTTCCACAGGAGTTGGAGCAGAGTCAGCGGTGGGGAGGCTGTAGCCGAGATTCAAGGCAGCTCTCTTGACCGAGTGAGTCACATTCTGGATCACCTCTCCCACATCATGCGCGGACTCGATAATAGGGTCGACCGCCTTCATCTTGCCCTTCACATCAGCCGTCACTTGATTCGCATTGCGAATCAGCTTCTTCGCTTCGCCCGTCAGCTCGTTCACCGATCCGCGAACCTCCGCGAGCGTCTTGTTCGTCTCATCGAGAGAGCTCATCGTCTTGCGCAGCGTTAAGATGGCATATACCACAAGCGCCGCGAAGGCAACCGCAATCAGTGTGACACTTAGCTGGAATGACATCGTGCACCTCCTTATTTTACTACCTATCGTATTATACAAGCCCCTCACTTATGCCCCGGGCCTGGTGATTCATCCGTGTAATCTATGGGTACATGGGTAGAATATGAGCTAACGAAGGCGTAGAAGAGGTGATTGGCAGCATGATTCAATTCATAGATGTGAAGAAGAAGTATACCGACGGCACATTAGCGCTGAAGGGAATTAACCTGGATATTAAGCAGGGTGAACTCGTGACCCTGATCGGACCGAGCGGCTGCGGCAAGACAACCACGATGAAAATGATCAATCGACTAGCCGAGCCTACATCCGGCCAGATCTTAGTGGACGGACAAGATATATCTCGTATCAATCCGGTGGAGCTGCGGAGGAATATTGGCTATGTCATCCAGCAGATCGGATTGTTCCCGCATATGACGATTGGTGAGAACGTCGCAATCGTGCCTAAGCTTAAGAAGATGTCCAAGGAGTCCTATGATCGTCGAATCGACGAGCTGATGGATATGGTTGGACTTGATCCGATCCAATACCGCGACCGCTACCCCGCTGAGCTAAGCGGCGGTCAGCAGCAGCGGATAGGCGTCATTCGCGCGATGGCGGCGGAGCCTTCCATTATTCTGATGGATGAGCCGTTCTCCGCGCTCGATCCGATTAGCCGGGAGCAGCTCCAGGATGAGCTAATTCGGCTGCAGGAGGAAGTGAAGAAGACGATCGTCTTCGTCTCCCATGACATGGATGAGGCGCTGAAGATTGCGGATCGCATCATCCTGATGAAGGATGGGGAGATCGTTCAGGCGGATACGCCTGAGCGTATTCTTCGCCGCCCGAACAATGACTTCGTCCGCACCTTCATCGGTGAAGGGCGGCTGCATGAATCCTCGGAGGCACTGACGGTAGATGAGGTTATGCTGACTAATCCGGTCACCATCTTCCTCTCTCGCGGTCTCGCGCACGGGGCGAAGCTGATGAAGAAGCATCGGGTCAATTCCCTGCTCGTCACGGATAAGAACCGCCGCTTCATGGGGGTCGTGACCAAGGAGATGCTCGAGGAGCATTATCATAATGAGGACCTGTCGCTGCTGGAGATTATGGAGCCGGATGTACCGTTCGTCTATACCGGTACGCCGGTAACCGATGCGGTGGAGCAGATGAAGGACCATCATATTCACCGTATTCCGGTAGTAGAGCGGAATGGTCAGCTGGCAGGGCTGGTTACGAATTCAAGTCTAATAGATGCATTGCTGAAGCAGATGTAAGGTGGAGACAACGATATGAACTTATGGGAAGTACTAGTTAACCGACAAGACGACATTATACGCGCTACAATGGAGCATATTCAGATCTCCTTCATCTCCCTCTTGATTGCGATCGTTATCTCTATTCCGCTCGGCCTGGCCTTAACACGCTTGCCTAGACTGGCAGGTCCGATTATCGGCATCACCTCCTTGTTCCAGACGATTCCGAGCCTTGCGCTGCTAGGCTTCATGATTCCGCTGCTAGGCATTGGTATGCTGCCGGCGATTATCGCCTTGACGGTGTACGCGTTGCTCCCGATCTTAAGGAACACGTATACGGGAATCATGAACGTTGAGCAGCCGATTAAGGAAGCTGGCGTTGGGATGGGTATGACGAGCATGCAGGTCATGGTGAAGGTGGAGCTGCCCCTTGCGCTCAGCGTCATTATGGCCGGTATTCGGACTGCGACGGTCATGCTGATCGGTGTCGCGACGCTTGCTTCGCTGGTTGGCGCGGGCGGGCTGGGTGATTTGATTTTCCGAGGGATATCTACCGTTAATACAGAGCTTATCCTGGCGGGGACAATTCCAGCTGCGCTGCTTGCCATCGTGTTCGACTTCCTGCTCGGACGGATGGAGGGCGCGGTGACGCCGAAGGGGCTGAAGGGTCGCGGGAAGAAGAAGTCGAGGCTCATGCGAGTCACCTCCATTGTGCTGGCCTCAGGACTACTGCTGCTCGTAGTTGTGGGCATTGCGATGAGCTCCATCGGAGGCGGGGAAGAGCGGATCGTCATAGGGGGCAAGAACTTCACCGAGCAAGACATTCTGGTGGAGATGACGGCTGCGCTCATTGAGGAGAAGACGGACATGGAGGTGCAGAGGAAGCCGTTCCTGGGCGGCTCTCAGGTGACGCATAATGCGCTAGTGAGCGGAGATATCGACATGTATGTCGAGTATACCGGCACGGGCTGGACCTCTGTCCTGCAGCAGAAGCCGCTCGGCGGAGAGCCGGAGCTGACATATGACAAGGTGCAAGCGGCATACGAGAAGGAATTCCAGGTGAAGTGGCTGAAGCCGCTGGGCTTCAACAACACCTTCGCCCTCGCTATGCGCAAGGAGAAGGCGAAGGAGCTTGGCGTGAAGACGCTGTCTGACCTCGCAGGTAAGTCTTCGTCGCTGGTGCTGGGCGCATCGCATGAATTCCTGGAGAGACCGGATGGTTACGTCGGTCTGGAGCAGGTGTACGGGATGAAGTTCAAGGATACGAAGGGACTGGATGTAGGGCTGATCTATGGAGCACTGAGAGATGCCAAGACGGATGTGAGCGACGCCGCGACAACAGATGGACGAATCGCTGCCTTCAACTTGCAGGTGATGGAGGATGATCAGCATTTCTTCCCTCCATACTATGCCGCGCCGATCGTCCGCATGGACACGCTGGAGGCCCATCCCGAGCTGGAAGAGGTGCTGAACCTGCTGGCCGGCAAGCTGAGTGATGAAGCGATGGCTAAGCTGAACAGCGAAGTAGATCTAGGCGGCAAGGAAGCCCGCGAAGTCGCTGTGGCCTGGCTCAAGGCCAATGGGTTGGTGAAGTAGCGGAGGCAGGCGCCCGGGTGGCATAGAGGGATGCGAAAGCGCGTGCGGTGGTGCGTGCGGTGCGAGCGGGTCGTGCGGTGCAAGCGCCGAATAGGGCAGATAGTGCATCAAAGCAGCAATGCACCTATCGAGTGCGGCTCGCCGAGTGTACGCGCCGAATAGGGTATAAAGTGCACTTATCGGGTGCAGCTCGCCGAGTATACGCACCGAATAGGGTATAAAGTGCACTTATCGAGTGCGGCTCGCCGAGTGTACGCGCCGAATAGGGTATAAAGTGCACTTATCGGGTGCAGCTCGCCGAGTATACGCACCGAATAGGGTATAAAGTGCACTTATCGAGTGCGGCTCGCGGAGTGTGCGCGCCGAATAGGGTATAAAGTGCACTTATCGGGCGGGGCTCGCCGAGTATACGCGCCGAATAGGGTATAAAGTGCACTTATCGAGTGCGATTCGCTCGGCATTGGCGCAACCATCACGTTACCGCCGCTCCGGGCAGGAGACTTAGTGAACGAATTCAACAATGGAAGGCGCCTAACTTGCCTTGCTGGAAGTCAGCAGCCCTGACAGCCGCTGCTTGAACTGCATCTGCAGTACAAGCAGTGGCTTTTTTTTCGCGTTGACCTGGTCGTTATGGGTGGAGTAGTTGCCAATACTGCTTATCCATATCATTCATGATGATTCAAGTTAGTTATCGCCTGAACCAACTCTGCCGGCTGGCTAATCATTGGTAGATGCCCGGCATCAATTGTTGTCACCTCATGCGGGTCCAAGTGCTTAATCATCCGATCCTGCTGGGAAGGAGGGAACGCCTTATCCTTGGAGAGCTTGACGTAGAGCTTAGGCACATCAGCAGCGGGTACAGCAGATTCCGTTCGGTCCGTATACACGCGAATGGACTCGGGAACGAAGTCGCGAACGATTGCTGCAGCTTGCTCGGCTGTCAGATCATTGCATAGTTCAGTGCGAATGGCCGATTCCGGGGGCTTCGTGCCCATCTTGCGCATAATAGCTGACACGATCAGCCTCTTGGGGAAGGGGAGGGTGGACAGGAAGGAACCGCCGTCCTTCGGAATGGCAGCGCCAACGGCAACGAAGCCGGCAAGCTGCTCAGAGAGCTCATCCGCAAGACGGAGAGCGAGCACGCCGCCAAGCGAGTGGGCAACAAGGATAATCTTCCGAAGTCCCCAATTCACGACCTGCTGCTTCATATCGGAGACGTACTCCTGGAGAGTCAGCTCAGCTTGAGTGTCATTCAAGCCCCTACGGATGGGAGGCTCTATGAGCAGATAAGGCCGGTTCAATCGCTGCACCACCCCCTCCCATATCCCTGTGCCCAGTCCTGCCCCGCTAATGAACACATACCCAATCTCCATCTCACTCCGCGTACGCTCTTGCCTATTCATCGCTTATCTCCTCCATCATGTTCCTAATATTGTTGATAAAAACCAGCACTAATAGCTGCAGTGCAGTCATGCCAGCGGCTACTCCCTTACTCTTAAATCTATACTAACAATAAAATAAGACAGATTATGTCTTGTTATTCGGTTATACTGAAAAAAGAGAGGAGGCAGCCTGCATCATGCAAAAATCGCAGCGGCTCATCCAGCTTATCATGAGGATTAATGCTAAGAAGTCATTCACGGTTCAAGAGCTTGCTGATGAGTTCGGCCTGTCGACCCGAACCATTACGCGGGATCTGGTGGAGCTAAGTGAGCTTGGTGTACCCGTCTACTCGGTTCAAGGCCGTGGCGGCGGATATCGGCTGCTGCAGGAGAGGCTGCTGCCTCCCATCTCCTTCTCCGAGAGCGAAGCGATTGCCATGTTCTTCGCTTGTCAGTCACTGGAACATTACAGCTCCTCGCCCTTCGGGGAGGGGGCGGATTCGGCCCTCCACAAGTTCTATCATTACTTGCCTGCCGATGTGCGAGAAGGGGTAGATCGCCTCAAGGACAAGGTATCCATCTATAGTCCATACCGGCCTATGTCAGGCGAAGTGCTGCAGCTGCTGCTGAAGGCGGTCATGCATCCCAGTGTGCTCACGATTGAGTACAGGTCCAGTGATGGCCTAGCTGCCCGTGATATTCAGCCATTCGGCCTCTATGCAAGCTCTGGTTACTGGTACTGTCCAGCGTACTGCTTCACCAGGCAGGATGTTCGGTTATTCCGCGCCGATCGCATTCAATCCGCCATACCGAATGACGGGATTCAACCACGTGAAGATATTGACCAGATGACGCTGGCGAATAAGCCGAGTAAGACGCACTTAGAGCAGATGGTCCTCCAGCTGGAGGTGACGAACAAGGGGATCTGGCAGCTTGCCTCTGACACCAGATTTGCTCCCCATCTGACTGCTCGTGAAGACGGCAGCGGGTCAGTGAGATTGCCTATAGCAGCAGAGGATCTGGCTTTTTTCATCGATCGTATCTGGCAGCTCGGCCCTGAAGTATGGCTCACAAGTCCTCCTGAGGCGGTTGCGGCAATGAGGCAGAGGATGAAGGCTGTGCAAGAGCGCTACGTATAGGTTGTCATAAAAAAAAGACGCCATCAATAAATCGATGAACGTCCTTAGGTGATCTTGATTCCATCAACCGACCTGCTCAATGGCTGCGTTCCGTGAAGGTGTGACAGCAAGTGTCGACTACGCCGGATGCGGTGTCTTGATGCTTCGTATCGTATTGCTCGTGACCATGCCCTTGCGATAGGGGCTTGTCCGCGTGGGCATTAATCTCAATCATGATGGTCTCTGCTACACAGTTGTTCCCGCTCTCCCAATACTCACAATTCTCAACACTGCACTTTACCATTGGATTCTCCATCTTGCTTCACCTCTTCTAAGTTATTTGCTTATATGTACCACGATAGGGGAGGGGTGAAACAGAGGTTGCTCAGTATAAGGACTGGAGGCACTGGACTGAGGCGCTGGACTGGCTGGACCAAGATGCTCGGAGCGGCGTGCTGCCCAGAGGCCGCAGGTCGGATTGGTTGGTTGGAATTATTTTGTGGAACAGGAGGAGTACAAATTAGGTATTAGAGGTTACAATAGAGTCGTATTACTATTAGAGGAGATGATTGGAAATGAGTAACGATACGAATCCGGAAATCAACGAGCAGGAGCTGATTGCTTATATTGCAGGCAAGACAAAGGCTGATCCGAAAACGGTAGCTCTAGTCTTGAAGCATGAGCAAGCCTTCATAGATGGAGTCGCAGCGAAGACCAAGGGGGAAGTGGATATCGACAGCGACGAGTTGGTCGACTATATCCTGTCGCGGCCGGATGTGAAGCTGACGGAGATTGCCGTGGACGATATTCTTGATGCCGAGATGGAATACCTCATGGACAAGGGCGTTGCCGGGTATGTCGATTAAGGGAGCAGGAGCTCCTGTGCAGAAGTAGGTGCTGCCGGTGGCAGATGTAGACTGGATGTCCTACCTAACGGAAGAGAACTTGCGGAGTCTGCTTCACCAGTACCGATCGCTTGGCCTGCTGCCAGGCGTCTTCTTGACGTTCATGAAGTCATTCGTTCCTCCGCTGCCTACGATGATTATCGTCGGAGTCAATGCCGCCGTATATGGATTCTGGCTGGGATTCCTCTCCTCGTGGATCGGTCTGGTCAGCGGGTGCGCGGTCACCTTCCTCCTCGTGCGGAAGGCAGCGGGTCATCCTTACTTAGAGAAGTGGGCGTCGAAGCCCAAGGTTCAGAAGGGCATGGTATGGGTGCGCCGCAATGCCTTCAGTTACGTCTTCCTGCTTAGCATCTCCCCGGTCGGACCCTTTGTTGTCGTGAACGTGGCTGCCGGCCTATCGCGCATGAGCGTTAGATCCTACCTGCTTGCCGTTGCGCTGGGCAAGGGCATCATGGTTCTCATGGTCTCTTATATCGGATATGATCTGGCTCGGTTCGCGCGTGAGCCTTATCGCTTGTTGTATGTGGTCTTATTCATTGGGCTATGCTTAATTATAATGCGCAGGCTGGAGGCTAGATTCACCCGTTCTGAGGCGAATGCAGCGGAATGAGAATATTACTTGACAACTAAACTATTTACCGTCAAAATTTCGGGTAGATACACGCAAGTATCGGAAGGAGATTAGAGATGACAACATCAACATCTGCCACAGTTGACGGGGCAAAGGAATTCTCCATCAAGACCATTATTGGACCGCTGATGGCCGTTATTCTTGGAATGATTATGGTTATCTTGGACAGCACGGTCGTCAACGTCGCGCTGCCAACACTGGAAAAATACTTCAATACGGACGTTGCGACGATGCAATGGTCGATTACCGGCTACACGCTGGCCCTATCTGCGGTAATTCCGCTCGCGGGGTGGATGATAGACCGGTTCGGAGCAAAAAATGTGTTCCTCACAACCATCGCGCTGTTCACCATTGGATCGGTGTTATGTACACTCGCTCAGACACCGGAACAGCTCGTGATCTACCGGGTGCTCCAAGGTCTCGGCGGTGGTATGGTGTCCCCGATCGGGATGGCCATGATCTTCCGTCTGGCTCCTCCGGAGAAGATGGGGTCCGTAATGGGGATGCTCGGCATCCCGATGATGCTTGCCCCGGCATCAGGTCCAGTCTTATCTGGCTGGCTCGTTGAATATGCTTCCTGGCATTGGATCTTCCTCATTAATCTGCCGATTGGAATCATTGCCATACTGGTAGGTCTTAAGTACATTCCGAAGCTGGACCGCAAGGAAGTGCCTGCACTCGATATCCTCGGGATTATACTTGCCCCGATTGCCTTCGCGATGTTGGCTTACGGGGTAAGCGAGGGAGGATCGGACTGGTCTTCCACTGGTGCGGTGACTGGTCTGCTCGTCGGCGGTGCTGCGCTGCTGCTCTTCATCTTCGTCGAGCTTCGCCAGAAGCAGCCGCTGCTGGAGCTTCGCGTATTCGGTTCATCTGACTTCACCCGAGGCATCGTCATCTCGTGGATTATGCAGATCGCGTTGTTCGGATCGTTCTTGCTGGTGCCGATGTACCTTCAGACGGTTAAGGCGTATTCACCGCTGGAGTCTGGCTTGATTCTGCTGCCGCAGGTGCTGGCGTCAGGCATTCTGATGCCAATTGGCGGCAAGCTGTTCGACAAGGTGGGCGCGCGTCCACTGGTCATGGTTGGACTATCGAGCATTACGCTAGGCTTGTACCTCATGTCTCAGATTACAGCCGCTACTAGTCTTGGCTTCATCATTATGGCACTCGTCTTCATGGGCGCCGGCATGGGCTTGTCGATGATGTCCATCAATACCCATGTGCTGCAGGCGGCACCGCGCCGCCTGGTGAACCGCGTGACGCCGCTAACAACAGCGGCTCAGCAGGTTATGGTATCCTTCGCGGTAGCTGGACTAACCGGCTACTTCAGCTCGCAGGTGACTGAGTATATGACGGAGAATAAGGGTGACCAGTTGACTTCCATGGCAGCGGCCTTCGGCGATACGTTCTTCGTATCTGCTTGTATTGCAGGCGCTGGGGTGGTGCTGGGTCTCATCCTTCGCAAGCCGAAGCTGAAGCCTGAGGAAGGTGAAGCTGGAGCTGAGGATCCGTCAGCCAAGGCTTCAATGATGGCCGGCCATTAGGCTGATGGGGTAATTAATTATATAGTGATGGGTAGGCGATTCCTTCGGGAGTCGCCTTTTTTTGATGTCTAGGCGGGCGGGGTCGACCTCTCTATTTTTTCCTTTTGGTCACTATCCCCTTCGCTCAGACGGAGTGGTGAGGGGGTGCAGAGGGTGCTGGGGGACAGATGTGATGCAGAGACGCATCCATTCCTGAACGAAGGGGATAGTGCAGCAAAGGAGCGAGAAAGGGCACCGATGCCGTACTGATTCTGCGCCAAGCCCTCAAATTTTATAAAAGCGGCCTATTGACTTCAGTGTTCGTTAGTTGTATGGTTAGTTACATAAGTAATTAACCAATATGGTGGTGAGAATATGGGGTTGTTCATCGATGACAACCGTCCGATATTCGTGCAGATTGCCGAGCGAATCGAAGACGACATTATTGAAGGCAGATTGCCGGAGGAAGGGCAGGTTCCTTCGACGAATCAATTCGCGGCATTCTATCAGATCAACCCGGCGACGGCAGCGAAGGGTGTCAATCTACTGGTGGATCAGAATGTACTCTACAAGAAGAGAGGGATTGGGATGTTCGTAACGACCGGGGCTCGGGCGAGTCTGATGGAGAAGCGGCGGGAGCAATTCTACGAGCAATATGTGGTGACGATGGTGCAGGAAGCGGAGAAGCTGGGCATCACAGCCGAGCAGCTGTCTGAGATGATTCGGAGAGGGGATGGCGTCCAATGAGTACAGTAGTGGAGCTCCGTCAATTGACGAAGTCGTATGGTTCGCAGGTCACGGCAGTGGATAAGGTCAGCTTCAAGATCGAGCAGAATAAGATCTATGGGCTGCTGGGCCGCAACGGCGCAGGCAAGACGACGATTATGCACATGATTACGGCTCAGCTGTTCGCAACGAGCGGCGTCCTGAAGGTATTCGGTGAGGAGCCGTATGAGAACAGCAAGGTGCTGGAGCGAATCTGCTTCATTAAGGAGAGTCAGAAGTATCCCGAAGTGTACCGTGTCGTTGATGTGCTGGACCAAGCGGGATGCTTCTTCCCCAACTGGGACCGCGAATATGCTGACTCCCTGATTAAGGACTTCCAGCTGCCGCTGAAGCGCCGGGTTAAGAAGCTCTCACGAGGCATGCTCTCCGCCGTTGGCATTGTAGTGGGCCTTGCAAGCCGCGCTCCGCTCACAATCTTCGACGAGCCCTATCTCGGACTTGATGCTGTCGCAAGAGGATTGTTCTACGACCGGCTGCTGGAGGACTACGCCGAGCATCCTCGTACAGTGATTCTGTCGACTCACCTCATCGACGAGGTGAGCCGTATTCTGGAGCATATCCTGGTCATCGACAAGGGACAGCTCATTATGAACGAAGACGCAGAGTCGCTGAGAGGCCGTGCTTTTACCGTCATTGGTTCGTCAGCGAAGGTAGAGGCGTTCACCCAGCAGCGCAACGTGATTGACAGAGTGCCGATGGGCGGGATGCTGTCCGCAACGATCATGGGGGAGCTAAGCAAGTCCGATCACCGAACAGCCGAAGCCGAGGGGCTGGAGCTCGTCCCCATCTCTCTGCAGCAGCTCATCGTCTATCTCACTCAGAACAAGGCAGATCGCAAGGAGGTGCTCAGCCATGAATAAGATCCACGCTGTAATCCGCATGTATGCTCGCGATCACTTCACATGGTTCATTCTCCCTTGGGGCATCCTGCTCAGCTCCTTTTTCATTAATATCATCATAGCTGCTCTAATCAATGAGCCTGCAGGGATGAAGACTGGAGGGATAGCCTCCATCGCCATCTACTTGCTCATCGCGGGTATAATGGTCATCCCGCAGACGTTCCACTATGCCATTGGACTGAGCGTGCGCCGGAAGGACTATTATGTGGGAACCGGGGCGATGTTCTTGTTCGTAAGCTTATTCTCAGGAATCTTAATCTCCTTGCTGGCTGTGGTAGAACGGGACTTCACCAACGGATGGGGCGTGAAGCTGCAATTTTTCAACATGCCGTTCCTTGAATCCATCGGCGTACTCGGCTCCATCCTGTTCTACACCATCCTGCTGCTCAGCATGTTCTACTTGGGTATGTCCATCTCAAGTATCCACCGCCGCTTCGGCAGAACAGGCCTATATACGTTCTTCGGCATCGGCCTGCTCTTAAGTACCATCTTCAGCTACATGGCCGGCGTGTACGGTTATTGGAACGATCTCTTCAACGGGCTGCTCCAGATGACGATGATGGATGTTATTCTGTTGCTCGCTGTCTTAACCGCGGTGTGCGCAGGAGCCACTTACCTGATGCTTCGCCGTGCGACCACACAGGCGTGATTGCTGGTTCATACTCGTAATAGGCACAGGATAACCCCTTCAGAGATGAAGGGGTTGACTATGCTAATATTGACCGAGTATTGTGAAGCACGGCTCTCATGAATTCGGACCAGCTGCTCACCGTCCGCCCCCCATTTGTTGACCCGCCTAGGTGAGCATGTTAAATTAATAGGCATGCAAGAGACGCATCGCAGAGCCCTGTTCTGCTGATCTACGCTCACCCAAAGGAGTCATCGACCAAGTGATCTTCTCAACGTATTCGTTCATCTTCCTATTCCTGCCGATTACCTTCTTCGGGTATCGGCTGCTTAATGTATTGAAGCTCTATCCCATCGCGAAGCTGTGGCTCGTGTTCGCCTCTCTGTACTTCTATGCGCAGGGGAGCGCGAAGTTCGTGTTCACCTTCATCATCGTCATCTTCTTCAACTATGTCATCTCGTCGATGATTCTGAACGCGGAGTCTACCGCCGTCAAGCGAATGCTGCTCACGCTAGGTCTCGCTCAGAACATTCTATTCCTGGGCTACTACAAGTACAGCAACTTCATGATTGAGAATTACAATGCGATTACCGGCTCGTCCCAGGCGCTGCTGAACATCGTCCTGCCGCTGGGCATCTCGTTCTTCACCTTCCAGCTCATCGCGCATCTGGTCGACTGCTACCGGGGGCAGACGAAGGAGCACTCCGTTATCAACTTCCTAGTGTTCATCACCTTCTTCCCGCAGCTGCTCGTCGGCCCGATCGTACATCACAATGACTTCGTCCCGCAGCTCGACAACGAGCGGCAGCCCTTCTTCAACAAGGCGAATATGATGCTGGGGATGTTCCTGTTCTCGGTAGGCTGCGCCAAAAAAATTCTCCTAGCCGACCCCCTCACCGGGTTCGCCGCATCCTTCTTCCACGATATCGCCGCAGGCGATACGTTGACGGCATGGACCGCGGTGCTGAGCTACACGCTGTCGTATTACTTCGACCTGTCCGGCTACGCCGACATGGCGATTGGCCTCGGACTGTTCTTCAACATCCGGCTGCCGCAGAACTTCAACTCGCCGTATAAGGCGCGCAACTTCAAGGAATATTGGAATCGCTGGCATATGACGCTGTCGCGCTTCCTATCCGACTACGTCTTCCGGACGGTGTACAAGCGGGGCAGCGGGAGCTTCCGATTCTATCTCTCGGTCATGATTACATTCTTCGTCTCCGGCTTCTGGCACGGGGCGGGGTGGAAGTTCATTCTATGGGGCGTCATCAACGGCGTGCTCGTCTGTGCGGCTCATTATATGACACGCAACAAGCTGAAGCTGCCCTTCGTGCTCGCTTGGACGCTGACCTTCCTTGGTGTAGTGGCGACACGTATCCTGTTCGTCGCAGCTGATACGGCGCAAGCCTTCGATGTCATGCGGATGTTGGTCGACTTCCACCAGTTCGCGGGCATGGACGTCCTCGGCGTGATGAAGTCCATCGCGAAGTTCGGCATCTACCATCTGTACACCCTTGTGCTGCTCGGCGTTGCGATGTTCATCGCCTTCTTCCTGCGGAATACGCATGAGATCACCGAGGACTTCAAGCCAACCGTGCGCCACGCATTCGCTGCAGCACTCTGCCTGGGACTCTCTCTCGTGCAGATGACATCCGTGTCCAACTTCTTATACTTCCAGTTCTAGAGGCAGGTGTATTATGACTTATCGCAAATGGCTGCTCGCATTCCTCGGTTCTCTCGCGGTCACCGCTGTGCTCGTCGGGGGCTTCAACTATGTCGTCGATCCGTTCGGCGTATTCGGTGACAAGGTGCTGAAGTGGCATTCCTATAACATGGTGAACAACCCTCGCGTTGCCAAAATCGGCTACCTAGACCAACACCACGAACGATATAACTCGTACGTGATCGGCGGCTCGAAGTCCGGTTCCATCTCTCCGGAGCTGCTGAACAAGTACTATGGGGACGATGCGAAGTTCTACAGCATGCTGATGTATGGCGGGGACTTCCATGATTATGAGAAGACTCTGACGTACATTATTGATCACTACAAGCCTAAGAATATCGTGCTCCACATGAGCATGCAGGAGATCTCTCATTATAATGAGAAGGCTACCGACTTCAAGCAGTCGCTGCATGCGAAGGTGAAGGGAGAGCCGCTGCTGCCCTTCTACCTGAAGTATCTGACGCTGAATCCGACCTACGGCTATACGAAGCTGGAGGGTCTCGGGAAGCATGCGGTCGACTCCTTCGAGTATTCGCAGTTCATCCCCGAGACCGGCGTCTACAACAAGGTGAAGCGCGATGCGGAGAAGATCGATGATCTTGAGGACTATATGGCGCGCAATAAGGCGGCGTTCGCCCCGTTCGGCAAGCTGGAGGCGACGGCGCTCGACAAGAATGTGGCTTCGCTCGCACGAATGAAGGCTTATACGGAATCGCGGGGCGTAACCTTCAGGCTCATCTCCGGAGCAACGTCGGTGCAGGAGCTGCAGAGCTACAAGCCGGAAGCGCTGAAGGAGTATTGGAGGAAGATCGCTGAGGTGACGGACTTCTGGGACTTCTCGGGGTATACCGCGGTGAGCGGGGACCCGCGTTACTTCTATGACACGATGCATTATCGGAATAGTGTGGGCCGGATGATGTTGGGTTATATTTTCAAGGATGAGGAAGTGTACGTGCCTAAGGGGTTCGGTCATTATACGACGAAGGCGAATGTGGTGAAGCATGCCGAGCAGGTGTTCACGAAGCCGAAGGAAGTGGCCGCCGCTGCGGCGAATGCCGCTTCATCGCTGAAGGTGCCGATCCTCGTCTACCACCATATTGATGATGACCCTTACGAGCCGAATGCGCTCATTACGCCGCCGGAGAAGTTCAAGAGTGACATGCTGGCGGTGAAGCAGGCGGGATACAACACGGTGTCGCTGCAGCAGTTGATTGCTTATGTGGATGGGAAGGGGACGCTGCCGGACAAGCCGCTCGTCCTCACGTTCGATGATGGGTATTACAGCAATTATGAATATGCTTATCCGTTATACAAGGAATTAGGAATGAAGGCGACGATCTCGGTCATCGGCTGGTCGATGGGGCGGACGGAGCACAGGCTAGAGGGCAAGAACTTCTACCGTCACTTCACGTGGGACGAGGCTCGTGAGATGGCTGAATCAGGACTCATCGACATTCAGAATCATTCGGTCGACCTGCATGAGACGGAGCCGAATGAGTACTATAAGCGCAAGGGTGTGCTTCCGAATGACGGTGAGAGCACCGGCGCTTATGCTCGGGCGTTCTCTGAGGATGTGCAGCAGATGGCGGGCGAGATTGAGAGCCGGATTGGGAATACGGTCAATGTATATACGTACCCGTTCGGTTATTATAGCCATCTGTCCGAGCAAGTATTAATGGATCTCGGCTATCGGGTGACGCTGACGACGAAGTCTGGCATCTCGAAGGTCGTTAAGGGCGACCCACGCAGCCTGTTCGGTCTGATGCGGATTAATGCGGGGCCGGAAGTGAAGAGCGAGGATCTGGTGAAGCTGCTCGGCGCGTAGAGAGTAGATGACTGCAGCGTGCTAATGAAAAAGGATCGCGAGAGGGAGCTGTGGAAGCTCCTCTCGCGATCCTTTTGTAATAATAAGCAGGTGTGTGAGTGTCTAGCTGCGGCTGCGGCGCATCGAGCCCATAATCAGGCTGACGATGAAGACGAGCACTACAGCACCTATGAGTGCCGGTACAATGTAGAATCCGCCTGTCTCAGGACCCCACTCGCCAAGCAGCAAGCCGCCCAGCCAAGCACCGATGAACCCGGCAATAATGTTACCGATGATGCCTCCCGGAATGTCACGACCCATGATTAATCCTGCCAACCAACCAATGATACCGCCGATAATAAGTGTCCATAATAAACCCATTTCTTTCAGCTCCTTTAGTATGAATGTTGTAGTTGTTATATTATTAACCACTATTTCGTTTTTGAAACGGTAATGTTGGATGGAAACAAGGTATTGGATATAGTTGGCAGAATTAGTTAAGGAGATGGTGTGGATCAGGGGAGGAGATTGAGCGGATGAAAGTGCAGATTGAGCATCATAATACGTTCCATTATGAGACCGAGGTGGATCAGAGTCTCAATATGATTCGGCTGAAGCCGCTGACCGATGAATGCCAGAGGCTGCTGTTCTATCGAGCGGATATCCAGCCGGCTTGTCTCACAAGGGAGAACACGGATATATGGGGCAATCAGGTGGAGAGTTTTTTCATCCCGGAGAAGCACAAGGTGCTGGAAGTGGTGACCACCTCCATCGTCAGTGTGCAGCGCAGTCCGTTCGTAGGTCGGGTGCAGTATTCCGGGAGTATGCGGGATATCTTCCACTCGGAGCTGTTCCAGCATCACTACTTGGCGTATCTCGGAGAGACGCCATACACGTATCTTAGGCAGGATCAGGTGCAGCGTGTGACGGAGGCTGCAGGAGGGATGGACGATCCGGTGCGATTCTCACTGGAGCTGATGAAGGTGCTGCATGGGATGCTGAAGTACAATGGCGATTCGACGAATGTCGATACAGTGGCTGCAGAGGCATTCGACATGCGCGCAGGCGTCTGCCAAGACTTCGCGCATATTATGCTCGGCGTGCTGCGGGCGAGTCGGATTCCCGCGAGGTATGTGAGCGGGTATCTGTATGTGGAGGAGGATTCGGGGCTCGTCGGAGACTTGGCCACTCACGCGTGGGTGGAAGTAATGGTGCCGGGCATCGGCTGGGTCGGGCTTGACCCGACCAACAATGTGGAGGCGCTCGGCAGCCACATCCGCGTCAGCACCGGCCGCGACTACGCCGACGTGAGCCCGGTCCAGGGCGTCTACCGCGGCGGCAGCTCCACGCTCGACGTCCGCGTGGCGGTGACGCGGGTGTAGGGGCGGGGGGGGCGGCTGAGCGGCGGGGCGGTAGGGCCGCGTGGCGTGCAGGGCAGCGGGGCGGTGGGGCGGTAGGTCGGCGGGAACGGCGGAGCGGCGGAGCGGTGGGGCGGTGGGAACGGCGGAGCGGTAGGGCGGCGTGGCGTGCGGGGCAGTGGGGCAGTGGGGCGGTGGGAACGGCGGAGCGGTAGGCCGCGTGGCGTGTGGGGCAGTGGGAACGGCGGAGCGGTAGGGCGGCATGGCGGCGGATATAACCGCTGGCGGGGCACTTGGCCAGCTGCCGGTCGGCGCCAACCGGGCGCATAAATGCACCTGATGACGTTTATCGACGCTCGCATACGCTCCCGCATCGACCAATAGGTGCATAATGTGCCTTATCCACGCTCGCACCCGCTCGTCGACCGCCTAATAGGTGCATAATGTGCCTTATCCACGCTCGCACACGCTCGTCGACCGTCTAATAGGTGCATAATGTGCCTTATCCAAGCTCGCACCCGCTCGCAGACCGCCTAATAGGTGCATAATGTGCCTTATCCCCGCTCTCAACTGCTCCCGGATCGCCCAATAGGTGCATAATGTGCCTTATCCACGCTCGCACACGCTCCCGAATCGCCAAATAGGTGCATAATGTGCCTTATTCCCACTCGTACACGCTCGCAGACCGCCTAATAGGTGCATAATGTGCCTTATCCAAGCTCGAACCCGCTCGCAGACCGCCCAATAGGTACGTATTGTGCCTTATCCTCGCTCGCTCACGCTCCTGAATCGCCCAATAGGTGCATAATGTGCCTTATTCCCACTCGTACACGCTCGCAGACCGCCAAATAGGTGCATAATGTGCCTTATCCAAGCTCGAACCCGCTCGCAGACCGCCCAATAGGTACGTATTATGCCTTATCCAAGCTCGCTCACGCTCCTGGATGATCAATAGGTGCATAATGTGCCTTATCGAAGCTCACACCCGCTCGCCGGGCGCCAAATAGGTGCATAATGTGCCTTATTCCCGCTCGTACACGCTCCCACAACCGCCCAATAGATGCATAGGAAAGCGCGCCGGCGGTCGGCACGCGAGCTAGCCCTTACGCGAGTATCCCTTGCGCTTGTGGAAGGAGATGGAGCGGTAGCGGGCGGCCAGCTTCTTCAGCTTAGCTTCCGTCATCTGTGATGCATTCATATGCAGACTTATGTTCCGTGCTGGCAGCAGCTTCTGCCCTGAGCGATTATCCGAGTAGCAGTAGTTGGCGTAAGTCTCGAATTCGGAGAAGCCGAATTGCTTCCGCATATTGATGCTCTGAATAATAGCCTTATACCAGCTCATCCCGTGGCGATGCTCGATTGCGCGCTTCAGCTCAGCTACCTTGGAACGCTCGAACAGCATATAGTGAGTGACGAAGGAAGAGGGACGAGGCGGCTTCCTGCCCAACAGCTTCGCATAGGTGACGAAGTATTCGGGCTGGCTCCAGCTTCGCGTATAGAATACGTTCCTCCCGTCCCCAGTCCGGAATATATGCGGGCGAATGAGCACGGTATCTGCGTCGATCACCAAGTAATACTTCGCCGTGCACAGCCTATCTCCACTAAGCTTCAGCAGCTGTTGGTAGAGCCATCCGGAACGCTCCCAAGCAGCGGAGCGATAATTAATCGACTTGGGCGTAATCGGCAGCAGCGACCGCTCGTCAATGAACGTACACCCCTTCCGCGAACAGAGCTCCTTCATCCGATCGGTAGCAGGGGAGACGATATAGAATCGGCCGATGGGGTGCTTTACCATTTTGCGAACACTATCTATTACATAGGGCAAGGTCCCTAGATCCTTCTCAATTGCAGGAATCATCACATCAATCGTAGGAAGCGTCACTCTCACATCTCTCCAATACGGTCATCTTGTCTCTCTAACAACCACAGAATATGTCGGGAGGGGGGAGAGTGTTCGAGTTGCTAGAGTACAAGTTGCACAGCACTCACAATTGCCTATATAGGCGCGGAGGGGACAACTAGCACCAGCACCAGCACAGATGGAGACAGGCGTTGATACTTCGGGTATGATGGTGAAAATAAGACAAGAAAGGGCATTCGCCATGCAAGTAGCCTTCATGAAGCCGGATGGAACAATGGATAACGCTCTCATCTACAAGAGAGAGATTCTATACACAGGGATGAACGGCAAGCATGTGGAGCGGGTATATACCTCACCTGACCAGTCCTACATCTTCAAGCCGCTGACCAACCTAGAGCAGCACAAGCTGGAAGGCTGGATCGGCGCGAATATCCTGCCATCCATCCCCGGCGCGCCAGCCCCGCGCCTGCTGGCAAGCTCGGACGACGGCGTCCGTCCGGAAGAGAGCTGGCTGCTGTACGAGGACCTCGGCAGCCTGGAGCACGTCTTCGACGTGGACACCGCCGCACAGCTGGCGGTGTCGGCCGCGCGATGGCACGCGCTGCCGTGCGCGCATCTGCGCGAGCTGCCGCTGCGCGGCCCGAAGCCGCCAGTCGCGCAGCTGGCGGCCCAGCTCCGCCGGGCGGACAGCGCCGCCCATGCCCGGCGGCTCCTCCAGGGCATGCCCGCCGCTCACGCGGAGCGGGCACTTGCCGTGCTCGAGGGGACCGGCAGCTACAGCTGGGAAGGGCTGCCGGACGTGCTCTCGCACGGAGACCTGCACCTTGGCAACTACGCCAAGGTGAACGGTGCGGTCAAGGTGATGGATTGGGAGCACCTCCATCTGAACCACCCCTACTGGGACCTGTACCATGTCATCGACTTGTCCCATCCAAGCTTCCCCAAGAACGTAACGAGCGAGGCTCGGGAACGCATCTTGGGGGCGTATGCAGCCGAGGCAGAGGCACTCGGCACCCTGCAACAATCCTATATGGATTTCAGCCGGGGGTATAGGGAGTTTGCGGTGATTTTCACCATGTGGATGCTGCAGTTAATACGGTCCGATCTCGAGCGGGGAAGCGGCCCGTGGCCGGAGGAGCAGCTCAGAAGGCAGCTGGGGGAGGCGGAGGCGAGTCTGGCTCAGTGCGTAGAGGATCTGCTATAAAACGCAGAGAACACCAGCCACCCTAGGGGCGACCGGTGTTCTAACAGCTCTCGTACTGGCTCTTGTACTTGGTCTAGCTCTTGTACGTGGTCTAGCTCTTGTAACTCCATCTTGCTCAATACACCGGTCTACACCCGGGTCCAGCACCTCAAGCTCTATGCTTCTCCCTACCCAACGGAACGCTCCGACAAGTAACTCGCCAGCCGCTGGAACGTTCCGCCGAACCCTTCTTCCATCATCTTGCCCGAAGCGGCGAAGGTGGCTGCTTCTTGCTCAGTTGGCTCTACGGGCTCTGCCGTCATCGTCAGGAGGGTCTGCCCAGCCTGCTCGGTGAAGGTGAACGTCGTTCGCGTGGCGAGCGGCCAGTTCGGATCGAAGGGCGCTCGTACGACTTGGCCATCCCCATCGCAGAAAGCGCTCGTATACACGATCTTCTCCGGCGCATTCAGCTCATGATAGACGAACTTGACCCACATCAGATGGCCATCAGGCGATTGCTGGCTATAATGGAACACCCCGCTTGGCCGGAACTCGAACGTGCTCACGCGCATCTCCCAGCCCTCGGGTCCCCACCACTGCAGCAGATGCTCGGGCGCGGTGAACGCCTCATAGACCAGCTCGCGCGGCGCATCGATGACACGGGTAATTTCCAATACTTTACTTAATTTACTCATACATAGCCTCCGTGGGGTTAAGGTTTTGGTTTGTTTTGCAGCTGGTGCAGATAGTGATTCAGTCCATCCAGATTCGCTCCCCACAGCGGGCGGTAGGGCTCGAGCCAAGCATCCATCTTGTGAAAAGGCTCCATTCGAAGCCCATAAATTCTCCGATTCGCATCCGTCTCAAATTCCACAACCCCCGCTTCGAGCAGCACGCGGAGATGCTTGGACACCTGCGGCTGGCGCATCTGGAGCTGCTCCGCAATATCGCCTACCGAGAGCGGGCCTCTCTGCAGGAGCTCGACCATCATCAAGCGATTGGGCTCGGCTAGTGCGCTCAGGATGGCACTGTCCATCTGGCCAGGCTACGCCGGAACGTAAGTAAGAACGATGGTCCCGGAACTGAACGTCTCAGACCCAGCCAGCTTCAGAGAGGTATTCGGCAGACCCTCTTCGAACAGCCGCTTGCCGGTCCCAACAACAACAGGGTACGTCATCAGGCGGTACTCATCGACCAGATTCAGCTTCAACAGCGACTGCACGAGAGTTGCGCTTCCGAACACGAGCAGGTCACGTCCGGGCTGATCCTTAAGCTTCGCTATCTCTTCAGCCAAGTCTCCTTGAATCACGCTCGAGTTGTTCCACTCTGGGTTCTCAAGTGTAGTGGACACCACATGCTTCGGATAGTCGTTCATCCACTGGCCATATTCGCCTGTCTCTGCGAGCATGTTCGGCCAAGCCTGGGCGAATCCTTCGTAGGTCACACGGCCGAGCAGCAGTGCGCCGGCTTCCTGCAATTCCTTGAACTTGAAGGCATCTTGTTCCGGGGAGGCGAACGGGAATGTCCAAGCTGGATTCTCCATGACTCCGTCTAGCGACATGAACTCAGATACAATAATTTTTCTCATGATAAGTAGTCTCCTTTGTTTTTGGTTTTTTAGTATTCCGCTTGAACTGGGCGTTTACTTTCTGAAGTTAATATACCACATTAGGAATATTCCTGTAAAGGAATATGTTAAAAAGTTTTCTGATCGTGTCCCAGAACCAGCAACTAGGAGCCAGCTAGCAACGTTGTTTATATAACTAGAGCATTCTACACGTCCAGCGCCGCTCGCTGCGGCCTATGGATAGAACAAGATAAGCATCGGATAGGAGGCTGTTGCTATGCTGCGCAAATGGAATGACGCGATTAAGAATCATTTTTTCATCATCGTGCTTGTCCTGCTTGCTGTTATGGTGGTCGGGGCGATGATTGGGATGAACTACTGATAGGGGAGGGCGAAGATGATTGATCGGGAGAAGGCTGAGCTAGCGGAGAGGTTGAGGACAGTGGAGGAGAGATTGGAGAAGTTAGAGAATGCTAAGCCGCCTAGATCTGGGGTTGTTAAGTTCATTATAGGCTTCGCTATTGTAACTCTCCTGATGCTGGTGTCGATTGGGATCGTTCAATTCTTGGTGAGTGGAAACAGCTATTCGTGAGTAAATTCGCGAGAAAATTACGCTTGAGCACAGAGTTCAGTTGGATTATAATGGGTAGCAAATCATACTATGTGCGGCGAAGAACGCCCTAACTCATTGTTGCAATGAGGTGGGGCGTTTTTGTGTTGCGGAGGAGGAACAGGAATGACATTCGAAGAGGCTCATGAACGCTGGCTGCAGCAACATCTCCGGAAGAGGAAGGGGGAGCGCAGAAGCAGGCTGGAGAGAGGGTATGGTCATGCAGAGCGTCTATTCGTGAAGGAGATATGGTGGATGTTGTATGGCAATCTGGAGTACTTGCATCCTGAATATGAGGTGTCGGACTGGCGGGGGAGGCCGTACTTCATAGACTTCATGTTGAAGATTGGACATTGGAGATTCGGAATTGATGTGAAGTCTTACGGATTCCACGTGCAGAATATGGACAGGGTTAGTTACAAGAAGGAGCTAGTCAGGGAGATGTACATGCAGGTATATGGATATCGGTTAATTATTATTCCGTACGATTATATAGTAGATGATCCGGAGCTGATCAGGAATCTGTTGAAGCTCCTGCTAGGACCGTACATGCAGCAGGTGCTTATAGAGCCGTCGTATACTCGCCGGGAGCGGGAGATCATACTTATGGGATTGAAGAGTGGGATTGTGCGACCGATGGAGGTTAGTGTGAGACTAGAGGTCAACAGGAGGACAGCGGTTAAGTATCTTAATGAGCTGTGTTCCAAGGGGAAGTTCCGTGCTGCACCTACAGAAATGGGAGCAAGAGTAAGAAGCTACGAGTATATCCGATCAACAAGTGACGAACTGTTGCTCTGAGTAACAGAGTGATGAGTAGGGGAGGGCGTGCGAGTGAGGTTGTGAGGGAGTGAGATTGCGGATAAGGCACAAAGTGCACTTATTAGGTGGTCGGCGAGGGTGTGGAGGCGAGGATAAGGCACAAAGTGCACTTATTAGGAAGTCGGCTAGGGAGTGGGGGAGTGGATAAGGCACAAAGTGCACTTATTAGGCGGTCGGCGAGGGTGCGCGAGCGAGAATAAGGCATAATGTGCACTTATTAGGCGGTCGGCGAGGGTGCGCGAGCGAGAATAAGGCATAATATGCACTTATTAGGCAGTCGGAGAGGGTGCGCGAGCGAGAATAAGGCACAAAGTGCACCTATTAGGCCTCGGCGAGGGTGTGCGAGCGAGAATAAGGCACAAAGTGCACCTATTAGGCGGTCGGTGATGGTGCGCGAGCGAGAATAAGGCATAAAATGCACTTATTAGGCGATCGGTGAGGGTGCGCGAGCGCGGATAAGGTATAAAGTGCTCTTATTAGGCAGTCGGCGAGGGGGTGGAGGTGTGAATAAGGCTCAAAGCGCACCTATTAGGCAGTTGGGGAGGGTGCGCGAGCGAGTATAAGGCACAAAGTGCACTTATTAGGAAGTCGGCTAGGGAGTGGGGGCGTGGATAAGGCACAAAGTGCACTTATTAGGCGGTCGGCGAGGGTGCGCGAGCGAGAATAAGGCACATTGTGCACCTATTGGGCGTCCTGCGAGGATGTGGGTGACCGGAGATGGCATACGAGTGAGCGGCGAAGCAAGGGGCGGCCTCACTCCCTCGCCGTCACTTTCCCTCGGTCCTTTCCGCCCCATCCCCAACCCCAACCCCAACCCCAACCCCCTCACTCCCCCGGCTCCTCCCGGATCAGCCCTGCCAGCGCGTACTGAAGCGCGGCTGCGGTGACGAGCACGACCGGTAGCCACACGGACTGCAGGTCCTTCGCGAACACGATGAGCGACGCGATGGACACGGCCCGCCCCGTGTTCAGGAACAGCTCCCGCATAACGACGGACTCCACGCGCAGCTGGCCCTTCAGCGGCAGCGTGCCTATCAACCGGTAGTAATAAGAGGTGAGCGTATTCACCGCGAGCGGGTTACACACGGAGAACAGAATCATGAACACCAGCACCGTCCACAGCCGAACGTCCACCAGCAGGAAGGCGGATCCCACCACTACACCCGTTGTCGAACACAGCACATACAGCCGAACATTCTCCTTCTTCGCCGCTCGCGAGATGACATACCCCGTCGCGACCGTCAGCGCCGAGAACAGGACACCGAAGTAACCGACCCAGTCTTCACGGCCCACCGTCTGAAGGAGCAGAATGTTCGGCAGGAACAGCATGATGCCTTGGAACAGCCCGAGGACGAGGAAGGCAACCAAGCTCTTCACCCAGCGATGGTTCCTCCTCATGACCAGTCCCATCAGTCCCAGATGATAGGCCTTATGATGCGACCTCATGAGCGGAATCCGGAAGGAGATTACCGCCGCAACCGCGAACATGACGAAGGCGATCATGAACGTCCACGTATACCCCCTCAGTCCCTCGCTCATCTGGATAATAACTCCTGCCAGCGCCGGGCCCGCCAGCCCCGCCGAGTTGAAGACGACCATATTAATGGCGAGGAATCGAAGTCGGTTCAGCTCCGTCGAGACATCGTACATGAGCACCAGATATCCGGTCCAGTACATGCCTGCCGAGATGCCATGGAAGATCGCGAACCAGATGTAGAACTCCGCCACACGCTCCTGAGCAAGCACGACGGCCAAGTAGAATAGTGCAATCATCACGATGCCCAGACGGTAGGTGACCATCCGGTCCTTATGCTTCGTAATCCATCCGCCCACCGCGAACGCCGCCGGTGTAATGAGATACAGCACAATGTTGTAGATCCCGTTCACCGCCAGGTCCTGCGTCAGCCGCCACAGATACAGATTGAGGAACAACCCCGACATCGATGCCCCGCATTGAAAACAACCATGAATCACAAGCGAGATCACCGCTTCTCGCCCAAGTCTTCTCTCCGGAGGAATGGCTCCTGCCGTCCCCCAGCCCTTCCATGCAAAACGTACGCGTGGCATCATATAACGAATTAGCCTCCCCAGAGTCCCCAGAACGTTACTTTACTAAACTATTTACAATTGTAGCATGTGAGCGCTCCCACTAAGCCTCCCTCACATGCCCATCTCCCCTCAAATAATCCGATCTCCCCCCGTCAATCCCTGCCTTGCCAATCCAAGGCATGATTTCCACAGCTTTTGGAAGAATTAAGGGTAAGCATACCCGTTGCATTATATAGAGAAACAGATTTTCGATCCTTCAGAAGAGTCTAAGTGGTTCGTTAACTAACATACAGTCCGGAATCAACCTGACCAGCTGACAACACAATCTATAGAAACCCCACCTCGAATCTTAAGTTCCCGCATTGTAAGGGTTATCATCGAGCCCTCATAATAAGGCTATGAAGTGAACAACGAAGCGAACAATGATGTGAACTCACATCACACAAGGGGGATTCATCCTAATGGGGAAATCATTCAAGGTATTGAAGCTGGCTATGATCGGCACGCTCGCCCTAAGCTTAGCTGCATGCGGCAGCAACAACGGCGCTAATAACAGCAGCAATACAGGCAACAACGCAGCGGCAGGCGGTAACAATGGCGGTACGAAGGCAGAGAACGTGACCATCACGTTCCAGAACATCTATCCAGACCCGACTGATCCGAAGCATGGCATGATGAAAAAAATCGTCGAGCAGTACGAGAAGGAACACACGAACGTGAAGATCGAGCTCGACTCCCTGAATACCGACCAACAGAAGCTGAAGTTGAAAACCCAGGCCGCTTCCAAGGAAGTACCGGATATTACCATCGTGAATCCATCGGCTCAGATGAAGCCGTTCGTTGATGCTGGCCTATTCGCGCCGCTGAATGACATGGTCGAACAGAACGGGCTGAAGGATACGTTCCAAGAGGGAATCCTCGATTGGTATACGTTCGACAATAACCTATATGCTCTGCCGGATGGCAACAACATTGGTGTCGTCTACTACAACAAGGAGCTGTTCGAGCAAGGCGGCGTGAAGGTGCCGACGACGTTCGAAGAGATGGTTGAAGTGGTGAAGGCGCTGAAGGCGAAGGGCATCCAGCCAATGGCCATCGGCGAGAAGGATACATGGACCGGTTCGTTCCTGTTCATGAACATTCTGCTTCGCACGAACCAAGGGCCGGGCTTCCTGAAGGACGTGCAAGAAGGCAAGAAGACGTTCGAGGATCCAGCCTTCGTAGATGCCGTGACCGCTATGCAGGACCTCATCCAAGCTGGCGCGTTCCAGGAAGGCGTAACTTCCTTCGACTATAACGCAGGCGAGAACCTGTTCAAGACCGGCAAGGCAGCGATGTACTACATGGGCAGTTGGGCTACCGGCGGCATGGAAGCTTCCTCCGTGAACGGCAAGGTTGGCGTGTTCAAGTTCCCGACAGTGAAGGGCAAGGGCGATGCGAATCAGTTCATGCTGGCGCCGGGCAGCGCCTTCGCGATCTCCGCGAACAGCAAGCATCTGGAGGAGACGAAGGACTTCCTGAACTACTTCATGCTGAACTTCCCTAAGGAAGCGTTCGCAGTGAAGGGCGCAGTCGGAATCGCGCAGAAGGTAGACGGCGACTTCAAGGCACAAGGCTACTCTGATATGGCAATGGAAGTGCTTGGCCTGTTCAAGGAAGTACAAGGCGGAGACCTCAGCTTCGACAATACGATGAACCCGGGCACGTCCCAAGGCCATCTGACTAGCATCCAGAATCTGTTCGTACAGAAGAAGGATCCGGTCGATGTGGCGAAGGAGCACCAAGCGGCGTTCGAGAGCAACAAGTAAGGTCGGCAATCTTCTACGATATGAAGGGGTCCATGGGTGTTACGAGGGCCCCTTCTTCTTTTACCCAACTATTATTGAGAGGGGATGAGCGAGCGTGAATGTACTAAGAGTCTCTAAGCTCACGATCGCGCTGTTCGTGCTGCCTTGTCTGCTGCTCTACGTCTGCCTGGTGTTCGTACCAATCCTAGTGTCGCTCTACAGCGGGCTGCTCGACTGGAACGGCATCGGGACCTCCACCTTCGTCGGGCTCGATAACTTCAAGACGCTATTGTTCGACGATCCTGTGTTCTGGCCATCCGTTCGCCGGACGTTGATGTTCGCGGTATTCTCGATGGCGGAGATTCCCGTCGCGCTGTTCGTGGCTATCCTGCTTAACCGCTTCGTGAAGAAGCCGAACTTCCTCGTCTCCAGCTACTTCATGCCGGTTATTCTGTCGGTTGTTATTATCGGGCAGCTGTGGAAGACGATCTACAACCCGGCCTCCATGGGAGGCATGCTGAATGGATTATTGGAGATGCTTCATCTAGACAGCTGGACCAGATCTTGGTTAACCGATCCAAGCATAGCGATGTATTCGCTCTACTTCGTCGCGCTGTGGCAGTATCTTGGCTATCATACACTCATTCAATTCACAGGCATTCAGAACATTCCCGCAGATATCTACGAGGCGGCGAAGATTGATGGAGCCGAAGGCCTGCGGGCCGACTGGCACATCACACTCCCTATGAATATTCCGATTATCAAAATATCGATCGTCCTCGCCTTCATCGGCTCGCTCCAAGCGTTCGATATGGTGATGGTCATGACGGGCGGCGGCCCGGCTCATGCGACCGACGTGATCTCAACACATATGTACAATATGTCGTTCCTGTCCATGAAGTATGGCTACGGAAGCGCTATTGCTGCCTTCCTCGTCGCACTCTGCCTGCTGGCAACGGTCATCATCAACTTCATCTTCAATCGTCTAGAACGCAAGTATACCTAAGGAAGGGGGCTCGCTAATAATGAGTCAGACAATTCGTGTGGCAGGGGCGAAGCCTGTCCTTCAGACGGTGCAGAAGCGCAAGCTTGGGCTGGTGAAGATCATCGTCATCCTGGGCTTGTCCATTCTGTTCGTCACGCAGCTGTATCCGCTTCTCTGGCTGCTGCTCTACTCTCTGAAGAACAATGAGGAGATTCTGTCCGGTAGCTTCTTCTCGCTGCCGGCCTCGCCGCAGTGGGTGAACTTCAAGGACGCCATCGCGTCGGGCAACTACTTCAAGTATCTGTACAACAGCATCTTCGTCACCTCGGTGACCATGGTCGGTGTGCTGCTGCTTAGCTCGCTAGCTTCGTTCGCGATCTCACGGTTCCGCTGGAAGTACGGCCAAGCCGTTATGGTCATTTTCCTCATTGGGATGATGATTCCGATGCAGGCGACGCTGCTTCCTTTGATGATTATTTTCAAAAACATGAATATCCTAAACACCCATCTCTCCATCATTCTGCCGTATATCGCGTTCCAGACGCCGATCGCCGTGTTCATCCTGAGCGGCTTCATGAAGTCGATCCCACATGAGATTGAGGAATCTGCGGTGGTGGACGGGGCTGGCGTGTTCCGAATCTTCCGCAGCATCATCCTGCCGATCTCGGTTCCGCCGATGATGACGGTCTGTATTCTCACCTTCATCAACATCTGGAATGAGTACATTATGGCCGCGACGTTCCTCTCTTCGGAGAAGCTCAAGACGCTGCCGTTCGGGGTGTACAGCTTCGTCAGCCAGTACTCGGTGAACTATGGGGCAATCGGCGCGTTCCTCGTGCTTGGCGCACTGCCCGTCATCGTCATCTACTTCCTGCTCGCAGACAAGATTACGAAGGGGATGGTTGCAGGAGCGGTGAAGGGCTAATCGAGCCCTCCCGCTCTTGTTCCGCGTTAGACGGGCGAAGTGGTAGAATGGAGATACTAGGTGTGAAGGAGGAAGCGGAATGAAGCGGGGCAGCAGACATTCTATTCATAATCGGCTATTCCTGCTCTTCCTCTCCAGTATGATGGTGCTGCTGATTCTGGTCAGCGTACTGTATTACCAGAAGACGACGAGCATCATTCACAGCAAGATCGGCGACCTCGCGGAGAAAAATATCTCCCAGACCGTCGGTCTATTCGACCTTCTGCTGGAAGGGTACGATAGCATTACGAAGTCGCTCAACTCCAACTACGAGCTGCTCCGGCTCTTGAAGGAGCGGGACGGCGAGCAGGATGTCGCGGTATCCGTCATTAATGAGCGGATGATAACGAACATTCTAGGCGCCGTCTACTACTCGCGGGACGATATTGTAGGCATCCACGTCGTCACGAACGAGGGGAAGCTTTACAACTATGAGAAGCGGTTCGCCGGTGTTGTGGATGTCAATTATGCTTCATCTGATTGGTTCCGGAAGCTGCAAGCCTCCAGCGGCGAGATGGTGTGGCTCGGACTGTTCAAGAGCTCCGTCATCAACAGTCTGCAAGAGGAGCCGGTGTTCGTGTTCGGTCGGCAGCTGTATGATCTGAGTAATTATCGGAAGATTGGCGTTGTGTTCATCGAGACGAGTCCTAAGCCCATTCTATCCGCGCTGTCGAATGTGACGATCAGTCCGAACAGCCGCGTATATATCGTGGATAAGCAGAGTCAGGTCATTGCGTCGACGGAGAAGGAGGAGGGACAGATGCCGGTCTTCGAAGGGCTGCCAAGGCCGAGAGGCAATGAGGTGGTCGTCGATCGGCAGACGGACCAGCTGCTCGTGGCAGCGAAGGCGAGGATGGCGGATTGGACGATCTTCGGCATGACGCCGAAGGCCGACATTAACGCCGAGGTGGTTCAGACAAGAGAGCATCTGCTCTGGGTCATCCTCGCGGTCGTTGTGGTGTCGACGCTGCTCGCCAGTATCATCTCGCGGACCATTGCTTCTCCAATGAAGCTGCTTATTCGCGAGATGAAGCAGGTGGAGATGGGGAACTTCCGCGGCATGGTCAACGTCCGGTCATTCGAGGAGATTAATTCGCTTGTCTTGTCGTTCAATCGAATGGTATTCCGAATGGATGAGCTGATCGAGCGGATGACGCTGTCCTCCATTAGTGAGAAGAATGCGGAGCTGCAGGCACTGCAGTCGCAGGTGAATCCGCATTTTCTATACAACACGCTGGATATGATCTATTGGATGCTCGATGAGCGAGAGAATGACCGGCTTGGCCGCGTCATCCTGGCGCTGTCGCACATGTTCCGCTACAGCAGCGATTGGCAGGAGGCGTCGAAGACGACGCTGCGGCAGGAGCTCGATCAGATGCGCCATTATATGACGATTATCGAGAGCCGGCTGGAAGGGCGCGTGGCCGCTGAGGTGGAGGTCGAGCCAAGGTGGCTGGATGTGCCGATGCCGAAGATGACGCTGCAGCCGATCATTGAGAATGCGGTGAAGAGCGGCCTTGAGCCGCTGGGTGCACAGCGCAGCGGACGGCTGCGCGTGTATGCGGAAGCGGATGAAGCAGCTGGCGAGCTTCGCGTCGTCATCGAGGACAACGGTGTGGGCATGGATGAGCAGATGGTTGCGGGGCTGAGGGAGAGCCTGAGCGGGAGCAGCGCGGGCACGGAGGCGGACTCCGGTGCAATGACTTCAGCTGTTCCCGTACGGCGCGGCATCGGGCTGCCGAATGTGCATCGCCGGCTCATGCTGCTGTTCGGTGAGCCTTATGGGCTGCGAATTAGCAGCAAGCAGGGAGAGGGGACGACGGTCATGATTGTAATGCCGCTGCCTGCAACTCCTCGAACGGAGTAATGAAAGGGGGATTGCCCTGATGAACATTCTCGTTGTGGATGATGAGCACGTTATTAGGGAAGGGATTAAGCGAACGCTGCAGAACCGGTTCCCTGACTACAAGGTGTATCTGGCTGGGGGCCCGGAGGAAGCAATCGCACTGCTGCGTGCCCATCGCATTCATATGGTACTGACGGATATTCTGATGCCGGGAATGACGGGTCTGGAGCTGATGAGTCACTCACGAGGCAGCTATCCTCAGGTGAAGTGGGTCGTCATCTCAGCCTATTCTGAATTTGCTTACGCGCAGGAGGCCGTGCGGCTCGGGGCCAAGGATTACTTGCTGAAGCCGATTGGCAAGGAGATGCTGACAGAGATGATCGGCAAGCTGAGTGAGGAGGTACAGCGGGAGCAGGAGCAGATGGAGGAGGCAGAGCGTCTTCGGATCAATCGGAAGTACCTGCGCGAGGCCGTATTCCAGCGCTGGGCTTCGGGGCTCGACATTGGCAGGCTGGATATGGGACCGTTCCTGGAGAGCCACCCGTATTTTCACCTTGTCATGGTGAAGATGGAGACCGACAAGGTCGTGCAGCTGGAGCACTTCATGATTGAGAACGTGCTCGGCGAGCTGATCGAGCAGCATGGCTGCGGCTTCGTATCCATCTACGATAACAAGAGCTTGCTCGGCTTAGTTACTCTGCGTGAGGGTGCAGCCTTGTCGAAGCTGCTGGATGATCTGCGCGTGTATCTCATCAAGTGCTTGCGCGTCCCGTTCCAGATCATGCACTCGCAGCTGCTGGACGGCTTCAGTGAAGTACCAGCGGAAGTGCAGCGAATGCGGCAAGCCGCAGCCACGCAAGTCTACGAGCATTACGCCAGCGGCGGCGACCAAGCGGTCGAGGTGGCCCTGCAGTATATGAAGACCCAGTTCCAAGGTGATCTGTCGCTGGAGAAGGTCGCGTCCATCGTCTACTTGAACCCTGTCTACTTCAGCCAGCTGTTCAAGCAGAAGACCGGCGTCGGATTCAAGGAGTATGTCATGGGCCTGCGCCTCGACCTCGCCAAGCAGCTGCTGCTCAATCCGAAGCTGAAGCTGGCCGACGTCGCTGAGCGGATCGGCTACCAGGACCTGCGGCACTTCTCGCAGGTGTTCCGCAAGCGCTTCGGCGTGACGCCGACGGAGTATCGGCACAACGCTGGAGAGCCCGCCCCGGGAGTTTCGCCGTAATGGGAGAGGAGCAATTGCTATGAGTTTTTCTATTAAGGATGCTTCGGACAAACTGGGCATTCCAGCACATACAATCCGATATTATGATAAAGAAGGTCTTCTGCCTTTTATTCAGAGAGATATACACGGGAACCGCATCTTTGAAGATAAGGACCTTGAGTGGATTACCTTAATGACCTGCTTTCGAGTGACAGGGATGCCTATATCCCAGCTCAAGCTTATTGTAGATCTGGCGCTTCAAGGAGAAGCCACGATTCATGAGAGAAAAGCTATCCTCGAAGAGCATAAAAAGGTGCTCAAAAAGCAGCAGAACGATTTAGACCGTGCCTTTGAAGCGGTCGATTATAAGTTATCCAAATACGAATCCATTCAAAAAGGAGAGATTCCGCAGAGCTCGGAATTTGATATGTCTCCATGAATAAAACAAGAGTATCTCCTGCCGGCACTTCATAATCGGCAGGAGATACTCTTGCTTTTTATTCATAACCCAATATTGCCTTAGGCTCAACGTGTTCTTCCAAGCCATATACCCCGGAATCGCGGCCTAACCCGGACTGTTTGAACCCTCCAAAAGGAGCGTACGGGTCATCATGAGCGCCTTTATTAATTAATACTCTTCCGGCAATCAACTTGGAGGCTACTCTTCTAGCCCTTGAAAGATCGGAAGAGCTTACATAAGCTGCGAGTCCGTAGACGGTATCATTGGCAATCGCAATCGCCTCCTCTTCCGTCCGATAAGAAATGACAGATAACACAGGCCCGAAAATTTCTTCCTTAGCGATTTTCATATCATTCTTAACATTAGTAAACACGGTCGCTCTCGCAAACCATCCATGCTCAAGCCCTTCCGGATGTCCAAGGCCGCCTGTGATTAAATCAGCACCTTCGTCCAAGCCGGACTGAATGTAACGCTGAACCGTTTCATACTGCTTTTGGTTTACTAATGGCCCAAGCACGGAATCCGGATCCGTAGGGCTGCCCATCTTGGTTGAAGCAACGGACTGCCGAATTAAGCTTGTCACCTCTTCCATACGTTGCTCCGGTACCAAAATCCTTGTCCCTGCGTGGCACGCTTGTCCTGTGTTGCTAAGGCCGATCTGAACAGCGAGCGGAATGGCCTTGGCAAAGTCAGCATCATCTAGAATGACATTCGGATTTTTACCGCCTAATTCTAGAGCAAGCCTTTTGAGCGTATCAGCAGCACCTCTTGCAATTATTTTTCCTACATGAGTTGAGCCAGTAAAGGATATCTTGGCAATATCAGGATGATTGGTCATTTCCGTTCCAATTACTGCACCTGTACCATTCACAATGTTCACTACTCCGGGAGGGAATCCTACATCAGCAATACATTCCATAAGCAGTTGAGTTTGAGTTCCGCTAAGCTCACTCGGTTTAACCACAATCGTGCAGCCCGTTGCAATAGCAGGTGCTATTTTGTTGCATATATGAGTATAGTTTGCGTTCCACGGTGTAATGGCTCCTATGACACCTAATGGCTCCAGAATGACCTTGGTCGTTCCCGACATTTTTTCAAATAAGAAATTTTTTAATGCTTCTATTGTATACAGACAAGTCTTCGCCGAGAACACTGTACGCCCTCGGGTGGCGCTTATAGGGGACCCGTACTCTTCCACAGCCGCCTTCGTTAGCTGCTCTTCGTTCTCCATAATTCTGTCATGCAGCCTCTGAAGTAAAGATATCCGTTCTTCTATTGTTGTTTTGGAGAATGAGGCAAATGCAGCTTTTGCCGCAGAGATAGCTTCCCTAACATCTTCTTCGTTCCCGAGCGTCAGTCTACCGATTACTTCTTTTGTAGCAGGATTCGTAAGTTCAAGGACTTCACTCCCTCGAGACGTAACGAATCTGCCGTTAATATAGTGCTGGTCTAACACCCTCATATAGGGATACCTCCTTCAAGATAGTGGTAGTATCTAATGCCCATGGCTTAATTATTCTTCCTCGAAAGCTCTCCAGATTCCCTGATCTGAACAACACAAACTTAAACCTTAAAGTCCACTTTAAGGCAAGTCCTTTTTTTTGGAATTTTAGAATAATGGAGATGTATGCCGTTATTGATGAAATGATTAGGTGAAAGGAGTATAAGAGGCAGGGTATGCCCCTATATAATATAGGGGTAGTGGTTAGGAGTAGAGGTTACACTTATTATCGAATCCATAACTTGCAGCAGACCTGCTATGATTTAAAATTGAGCCCCTGCGACTGCAACGCAGACCTAAGCTTAGGCAGGGAAGCAGGACCCATACCGTGGAGCTTCAGAATCTCGCGTTCACTGTGCTCAGACAGCTGCTGCAGCGTCGTGATGCCATGGTGCTCCAACGCCCTTCTGGCAGGAGCAGGCATCTCAGCAAGGAATCCGCTCTCCGGCTTCAGCTCTTGCTCACAGGTCGGACAGGTCGGACAATCACTGCTTTTATAGTATTTGTGCCCTTTGTTGCAGGTCTTTAGGGTTTTCTTGGAGGTTGTCATAATACTTCTCCTCTATGATTCATTATTGGGAAGATTCCATTTACAGAACGATACCATGCAATGAACTCGTTATTATTTTTGCTATATTTAATTTTATAGAAAGTATTGGAGTATTGCTCCCGTTTACCTATTCTACTCTCCATCGTATCTAAATAAGGACTTTCTTCAAGCTTTACTTTGTGGATACTGACTACTTGTCCCCCAAGATTTTGAACCACTCGTTCAATCTCATTCTCAGCTTTATTATTGTCAACAAGATATACAATTCCAAAAAAGATTAATCCGATAATCAAACAGGTTACAGCAATGAGTCCACCTGTCTTTGTTCCCGTTTTTCTTAAGACCATATTGACCTCACTTCCTATTCGAAGCTTATACGGGTCTATCTTTTATACATCTCATTAAAACGTTGAATAATTTCTGTCTCCTCTTGGGCTCCAAGTAATATAAATTCTCTTGACTTACCATTTCGCAATTCAATATTCAACCGACCGTTATGTGGAATGTTTGCCATGCCCCATTTTTTAGAAGGGTTAAATGAAATATCACTCAAATCATAATGATTATAAATGAAATTATTTTTGTTCGAATTCATTATGGTAACCTCTGATAGGTCACTCCATGAATAAACGTCTAATAATTTCTCGTTAATGTATGTTAAAGGATTATTGTATATAGCACTATTGTTCTGTGATTTCATAACTGCAGGATCAACTGCTAGTAGACCATGCGCGATTATCCCTATTATACATTGTGGATTAAATATAACTAAATACGTACGATTGAGTACCAGCCTGTAATACTCCATACCTATAAAATAGGTAGTATCTAATGAATCTAACCGGTCACGAAGTTCAGTCCTCATTGTCACCCCAACACCATCTCAGCCGCCCCAGCCTGCTTCTCCCGGATACGAGCTAGCGAAGCGGACGACATTCCGAGGCAGGAAGCCACCTGCTCCGCAGGGATCTGGCTGGCCAGATGGCCGTACTTGCTGTCGAACAGCTGCACGCGCTGATCTGGAGGCAGCAGCAGCTCGCGCTCGCGGAGCTCCTTGCGGACGAGCAGGCCTTCGGCCAACCGCCGGCCGAGGCGCTCCCAGCAGACATTCCGGTCATAGAGGGACTGGAAGTCCTTGTAGGTTATGCTCACTACGGTGCTGTCGGACAGCGCTTCAATCGTCTGCAGCGAAGGTGCGACCTGCAGCATAGAGCTGTAGGACGCCGCGAAGCCGCCAGCGCCTAAGAAGCCTTGAGTGAGCTGCTTGCCATCACGCGTGCTTGCATGCACACGGAAGAGACCGCGGAGACAGAATCCCATCCTGTCCGCAATCTCGCCTTGCTTCATATAATATTCCCCCTTGCGGAGGGTGATAGGCCTGCATAGCGCTTGGAAGACGAGCCACTCCTCGTGAGGAACTGGCGCAAGATAGAGCAATTCAGCATAGATAGAATCCCATTTGTCGACCATCGAGTTCATCCTTTGAAGGTTGATGTGATGTTTACAGAAGGATTCGATATTTGGAACGATTATCCTGCCCCTCGGGCCAAAAAATTAAAAAACCGCGGCCCGTGCTCTTAAGCACTTTCCGCGGTTTTCATGCATATTAAGCTGAATTATTCCGTCTTCGTCGTATCTTCCGTCATCGCATCGTCCGTAGCAGCAGGAGCATTCTCATCCTCTACATCTACGTCCACATTGCTGTTACCGTTGCCTGCCGGATCCGTGCTCTCTACGTTCACATCCGTGTTGTCATTGCCGTTGTCTCCGCAAGCAGTAGCCCCGAATACCAGTGTTACACACATCACCGCAGTCAGCAGCATCGTCGACCATTTCTTCTTCCCATTCTTCTTTTCCATGTTCATTACCCCTCTCAGGTTCGTGTAGTTGTTGTTGCTTCATGTCTACTTAGTAACCGCCCTAGCGAGAATCGAATCACCATAATCATGAGAATAATCTAATGTTTATATTTGGAAGAGGCGGGTATGGTTCACGAACTCTATCAATAGGGTATATGACATTCAGCATATAGTAGAAGAGAAGGGGAGTCCTTATTATGATACAGCCACAGCCGGCAACAAGGCGTCAGACGAGATTTATGCTACGTAAAAGGTGGATCGCTCTTATTCTAGTAGGACTTATTCTTACGAGCACGATGATTGTGCATACACAGAAGGAGGTGCCGGACGGCCTCTCCTATGAGAGTCCCGTCTACCGGACCGACGACGTCAAGTTCCTATACAACTTGTCCTATCAGCAAGGGGATAAGCGAGCCTTCGAGGATGGGATCTATAAGGCGTGGTATGGGATGATTCAAGGAGCCGAGGAGTATATCGTGTTCGATATGTTCCTGCTGAACAGCTACTATGATAAGGGTCAGGAGTATCCGGAGCTGGCTGGGAAGCTGACGGATCTCATAACAGAGCAGAAGAAGAAGCATCCTGAGCTGAAGGTCTACTTCATCACCGACGAGGTGAATACGAGCTATGGCTCGCATAAGGTACCTTACCTGGAGAGGTTGAAGGAGAGCGGGGCTGAGGTAGTGATTACTGATATGAAGCCGATGCGGGATTCCAATCCTCTGTATTCCGGCGTGTGGCGTGCCTTCTTCCAATGGTTCGGGCAGAGCGGGGATGGCTGGATGAAGAACCCACAAGGCAGCAATGCCCCTGATGTTACGCTGCGTTCCAATCTCAAGCTGCTTAACATTAAGGCGAATCACCGCAAGGTGCTGATGACGGAGAACGGGGCAATGGTCATGTCCGCGAATGCGCATGATGCCAGCTATTATAACGGAAACATTGCCTTCCAGTTCGAAGGTCCGATAATGAAGGAAGTGTGGAGCAGCGAGCAGGCGGTTGTCCGCATGTCCGGCCGGAAGGATGCGCTGCCTGCTTATCCAGGTGAAGCTTCCGCTGGCCGCGGCGAGGGCAACATCGCGCTGCAATGGCTGACGGAGAGCAAGATTCAGAAGCATGTCGTTCAAGCGATTAAGGAGGCCGGCGAAGGGGACCGGGTGCGGATTGGGATGTTTTTCATCGAGGACCGGAGTATAGTGGAGCCGCTCCTCGCCGCGTCGAAGCGGGGGGCTGATATTCAAATCGTGCTGGACGTGAATGAGAATTCGTTCGGGCACAAGAAGAGCGGGATGCCGAATCGCCCGATTGCGGCTGAGCTGCTGCAGCGTTCCGATGAGCGTATCCAGATTAAGTGGTACGAGACCGAGCAGGAGCAGTACCATACGAAGCTGCTTCTGGTGGAGCATCCTGACCGCAGCGTCATCATCGGCGGGTCAGCCAACTATACGCGCCGTACGCTCGATGACCTGAATCTGGAGGCCAATCTCAAGATGGAGGCACCCTCGGAGTCAGAGCTAGTGAAGTCAGTTGGCGCGTACTTCGAGCGAATCTGGAACAACAAGGATGGCGTCTATACCGTCCCTTATGAGAAGCATAACGACGAGCTGCCGTTCTTCAAGCAAGCTCTGTACGTGGTGCAGAAGGTGTTCAACTTCACGACTTATTAAGTGGTGGAAGGGGCCCCCGGCGGGTGCCGAAGAGAGCTGCAGTGCTGATTATCAGCACTAGAGCAGCCCCGGCGGGTGCCGTCGAGCGCTGCAGTGCTGTGAATCAGCACTAGAGCAACCCCGGCGGGTGCGCCGTCCAAGCAGCCCGCCAGCGAATTGCGCGGCACTGCCCGCACAAAAAGACCGGAAGGCGAAAAAATTCGCCTTCCGGTCTTTTTTGCAACACATTCCTACCCAAACACGACGCGGTCGTCCGCCATCTTGTGGCCGCTGATCTGCTCGAACTCGCGGAGCAGCTGCTCGACGGTGAGGTCCTGCTTGCGCTCAGCGGGCACATCGAGGATGATGCGGCCCTTGTCCATCATGATGAGGCGATTGCCGAGGCGAATCGCTTGCTCCATGTTGTGGGTGACCATGAGCGTCGTGAGCTGCAGATCACGCACGATACGCTCGGTCAACCGCGTAATCAGCTCGGCACGAGCAGGGTCCAGCGCTGCCGTATGCTCATCGAGCAGCAGTATCTGCGGCTCGGTGAACGTGGACATGAGCAGGCTCAGCGCCTGGCGCTCGCCGCCGGACAGCTGGCCGACCTTCGCGCTCAGGCGGTTCTCCAGCCCAATGCCGAGCCGCACCAGCTGCTCGCGGAAGAACTTGCGCTTCGCGGCTGTGACGCCGAAGCTTAGTCCGCGAGACTTCCCGCGGGCATAGGCCATCGCCAGGTTCTCCTCGATGGTCATGTTCGGCGCGGTGCCGGCCATCGGATCCTGGAAGACACGGCCGACCCAGCGGCTGCGCTTGTGCTCCGGCAGATGCTTGATCGACTCGCCGTTAATGGCGACCTCTCCCGCATCAGGGATAATGACGCCGGAGATGATATTCATCAGCGTAGACTTGCCCGCCCCATTGCTGCCGATGACCGTGACGAAGTCGCCGGGATTCAGCTTCAGATTAATATCCATGAGGGCAATCTTCTCATCCGGAGAGCCGGGGAAGAACAGCTTCGATACATGAGATAATTCCAGCATTATCGGCCACCTCCTGTACGTCCGCCGGTCAAGGAAGCAATCAGTTCAGCCGTGCGCTTCTTCGCCTGGTACTTCTGTCTAACCGCTCTGCGCGAGGCAGGAACGACGAGGGCAATAATAACGATGACCGCGGTAATAATCTTCAGGTCGGAAGTCTCCAGCCACTCCACCTGCAGCGCGAGCGCATAGATGATCCGATAGATAATGGAGCCAAGCGCAGCTGCAACTACCGCAACCCACACATACCGGCTGCCGAGCAGAGCTTCACCGATAATTACCGAAGCGAGTCCGATGACAACCATGCCAATCCCCATACCCATATCTGCGAAGCTCGATTGCTGGACAACCAACGAACCAGACAGAGCAACGAGCCCATTAGACAACGCTATGCCAAGAATCTTCGTCGTATCCGTGTTAGAACCGAAGCTGCGAATCATCCTCGCATTGTCCCCAGTTGCTCGAAGCGCCATTCCGACATCTGTCCGAAGGAATAGCACAAGCAGGACGATGACGACAAGAGTAATAATGAGTCCCATCCAGATGGGATCCGCTCCGCCGAATATCGTATCCATACCCATAATCGACACATTCGGCTTGCCCATAATCCGTAGGTTAATGGAGTAGAGGGCAATCATCATCAAGATGCCGGATAGCAATCCGTTAATCTTGCCCTTCGTATGGAGCAGTCCAGTGCACGCACCAGCCGCTAAGCCTCCGCCGAAGGCAGCCAGTGTAGCTATCCAAGGTGAATAGCCGTTCGTAATCATAATGGCCGCGATTCCTGCTCCCGTGGTGAAGCTTCCATCCACCGTAAGGTCCGGGAAGTCCAGAATGCGGAACGTAATATAGACACCGAGAGCCATCAGGGCATACAAGAGCCCGAGCTCAATTGCTCCCGGCATAGATAAGAATAGTGCCATAAGCCTGCCAACCTGCCTCTCTATTAGAATAACAGAAGGGGCGAACGCCAGGCGCTCACCCCCGTCATCTCCCTATTACTTAATCAAGTTCTGTTCAGGGTCCTTCATGCCGCTCTTCATTGCTTCCGTAATCTCAATGCCTTGCTCGGCAGCCGTCTTGGTATTAATGATAAGATCCAGCTTATCAGGAACCGTTACCGGAAGCTCAGAAGGCTTCTTGCCATTCTTCAAGATCTCAACAGCCATCTGGCCTACTTGGTAACCATGATCGTAATACTTGAACCCAACGGTTGCAAGAGCACCCTTCTCAACCGTCTCGCGGTCACTGGAGAAGTAAGGCATCTTGTTCTCCTTAGCCGACTTCAGGATGGCATCCACACCGCTGACAACCATATTATCCAACGTTGTAAAATAAGCATCTGCACGTCCAACAAGGGACTGGGCTGCTTGCTGCACTTCAGAAGTGTTAGTCACAGCCGCGCGAACGAGCTTAATGCCATGCTTCTCAAGCGCCTCTTCCGCAATATCAGCCATAATGACGGCATTCGTCTCACCTTCATTAATAACGAGGCCTAACGTCTTCACCTTAGGGAAGTTGGCCGCGATGAAGTCCATCAGCTGCTTAATCGCTTCCGGATTCGTATCAGAAGCACCAGTGACGTTGCCGGACGGCTTGTCCAGGTTGTCCACAATCTTCGCGGCGAGCGGATCCGTTACTGCAGCGAATAATATGGGTGTATCCTTCACCTTATTAACTACCGCTTGAGCGGATGGAGTTGCAATGCCGAGTACAAGATCATTCTTAGCTGTAGCCAGCTTCTCTGCTATGGATAAGTTATTAGGTTGTTCACCCTGTGCATTATTGAAGTCAACCTCAAGGTTCTTGCCTTCCTCGAATCCGCCGTCCTTCAGTGCAGCCAGGAACCCCTCGCGAGTAGCATCTAGTGACGGATGCTCAATAATCTGCGATATCGCAATCTTAACCTTCTTCTCATCTGTCGCACCAGCACCATTATCTTCAGCTTCGTTCGTGTTGCCGCCGTTCTTGGAACCGCCCCCGCATCCTGCTACAATCAGGACCATGGAGAGCATAAGTGCAAGCCAAGTTAACTTCTTCATTATTCGTATTCCCCTCTCTTAGATGGACGCATGCGAAGCGGCGCTGTTGTAACGCTTCTGTCTGGGACAGCGGCAGAGCGCACCTACGCTCGTCCTCTGTATACGTTATCAATTATTATACAATATTATTAGGGTTGCGGGTGCTTACATTTCAAGGAATTCCATCCATCCCCTCATGAAAAATAGACTTGTCCCTGTCCGCAATGCTTGCTATACTATGGTAAGTTAAATTCCGACTAGATTACTATGTATATTGTCACACGATGTCGAAAGGAAAGGGGGAGCTTCATTGATTCGATTACATGAAGTAAGCAAGACCTACAACAGCCGCGGCCAAGTGATTCATGCGGTTCAACCCACTTCATTAGAGGTGAAGAAGGGTGATATTCAAGGCATTATCGGCTTCAGCGGTGCGGGCAAGTCGACACTCCTTCGTATGGCCAATCTGCTGGAGAAGCCGACAGAAGGCAGTGTATATATAGATGGGCATGATCTGACGAAGCTGTCCGCTAGAGACCTGAGAGAGGCGCGGCAGTCGATCGGCATGATTTTCCAACACTTCAATCTTCTCAGCAATGAGACCTGTCTAGCTAATGTAGAGTTCGCGCTGAAGGCAGCAGGGGTAGGAGCTGCGCAGCGGCGGAAGCGGGCGGCGGAATGTCTGGAGATTGTAGGCCTCAGCGACAAGGCGAAGCAGTATCCTTCCCAGCTAAGCGGAGGGCAGAAGCAGCGGATTGCGATTGCGCGTGCTCTCGCGAACAACCCGAAGGTGCTCCTGTGCGACGAACCGACCTCCTCGCTGGACCCGATGACGACCCTGTCGATTCTCGAGTTCCTCGAGCAGATTAACCGGGACTTCCAGGTGACCCTGCTGCTCGTGACGCATGAGATTAATGTCGTCAAGCGGATCTGCAATGGGGTCTCCGTCATGGAGAACGGCCGCATCATTGAGCGTCTTGATCTCGGCGAGGAAGAGGTTCAGCCGACGACACCGCTCGCTCAGTTCCTGTTCGAGACGGCTAACGGCTGGAAGAAGGGGGGACAAGCCCGTGGATAAGTGGACAGAGAGCTGGAACACCATCAACGACTTAATGCCGGAGATTATACTGTCGATGGAGCAGACCTTCCTCATGGTCTTCATCTCCGTAGCCTTCGCTGTTATTATCGGCTTGCCGATCGGACTCCTATTGTTCCTGTCGGCGCCGGGCAATCTGCATGAGAATCGCGTCCTGTACACGATTGTCAACTATGTCGTCAACCTGGTTCGTTCCTTCCCGTTCGTCATCCTGCTCGTTGCTCTTATTCCGTTCACACGATTGGTGACAGGGACGACAATCGGTCCGGTCGCTGCGGCGGTCTCGCTGTCGGTTGCTGCGATTCCGTTCTTCGCTCGGCTAGTGGAGCAGAGTCTGCGTGATGTTCCGCGCGGCGTCATAGAGGCGGCAGTCGCTTCGGGCGCTTCACTGAAGCATATTATTGTAGGCGTATTGCTGTCTGAGGCACGCCCGGGTCTCGTATCCGGACTTACGGTTACGATCATCTCCTTCATCTCCTACTCTGCTGCGGCAGGCGCCGTTGGCGGCGGTGGAATCGGAGACTTGGCCATCCGGTATGGCTATTACCGGTTCGAGACGGAGATCATGATCTTCTGTATTATTCTATTGGTTGTACTCGTTCAGCTCGTCCAATGGATTGGCACGCGGCTGGCGGTTAAGCTGGATAAGCGTAAGTAAATTAGAGAACTTAGAGGAGTGGTCATGCATCATGAGTAATCAACTACGTAGAGCAGGTCTAGTCAGTCTAGTGCTGCTGTTAACCATGGTCGTACTTGCAGCATGCGGCGGCGGAAGCAAGGACAGCGGTTCGTCCGCAGACAAGAAGGACATTAAGGTCGGCTTCATCCCAGGTCCTTACGCCGATCAATTCAAGTCGGCGATTCAGCCGATTCTGGAGAAGAAGGGCTACACGGTCAAGATTACCGAGCTTAGCAATGCGATTCAGCCGAACACTTCCGTGAAGGAAGGGTCTTTGGACGTGAATATTTTCCAGAATGATGGCTTCATGAAGTCCTTCAACGAGGAGAACAAGGCGGAGCTCATGAATCTGATGACGGTTCCTACTGCACCGCTCGGCATCTACTCCAAGAAGGCGAAGAGCCTGGATGACATCAAGGACGGCGCTATTGTCTCTGTGCCGCTTGACCCGACGAACCTGGCGCGTGCGCTGGTGCTGCTGGAGAAGGCAGGCCTTGTGAAGATCAAGACAGACATCGATCCGCTAACCGCTACCGAGAAGGATCTGGCGGAGAATCCGAAGAACATCAAGTTCCGTCTGCTCGAAGCGCCGCAGCTGCCGCGCTCCCTGGAGGATGTTGACTACTCCGTCATTACTGGCAACCACGTCATTGCCGCTGGCATGAAGCTGTCGGAAGCCATTCAATTGGAAGAGCCCGAAGAGAAGTTCCAGATTATCGTGACGATTCGTCCGGAAGATAAGGACAAGCCATTCGTGAAGGCCATCGAAGAGGCTTATAAGTCAGAGGAATTCCGCAAGTTCGTTGAGACCGATGAGAACGCGATTGGATTCTCCAAGCCAAGCTACTGGAAATAATAATGTGCAAGTGAAGAAGGGAGCCGTTCGCTCATGACAGCCAAAAAAGAAATAGTATTCAACGCTAAAGTATTGCCTCCAAAAGGCCCGTATGCTCAAGCCATCAAGGTGAGCGAAGCGACCTCCACAATCTACACCGGGACGATTACTTCCCTGGATGTGGATTGGAATGTAGTAGGAGCGGGAGATATCCGTGCGCAGACGCGCAAAACGATCGAAAACCTCGAGCTGATCCTCGAAGCTGCAGGCGCTACGCTCGCGGATGTGGTGAAGACGACTTGGTACCTGGTTGATATCAACCACATGCCGATTGTCGCTGAGATCCGTAACGAGATGTTCGGCGGTGCGGTGCCGGCGAGCGGAACGATTCCGATTAACAAGCTGTTCTATCCAGAACTGCTGCTTGAGATGGAAGCAATCGCTGTTATCTAATCGTACACCCAAGATGGAGAGGATGGGTTCTGTCATCATGAGAGTAATCAAGCTGCCTATTGATCATGTAGGAATTGTTGGTTCGGATCTGGATAGGATGCTCGAGTCCTTCTCCAAGCTTGGCTTCTACTTGTCCGGCCGGACAGAGATGACGGCAGGGGTGGAAGGTCAGGGAGCCTCAACGAATGCTCACTTCGTGTTCGACCAGGGGTACATCGAGACGATCGCTTCCACTGGATCGGATCATCTGGCGGACTATCTCGCACGCGGTGAAGGGCTGCACATTGCAGCTCTTCGCTCGGGCGATGCTCGCAAGAGCCGGGAGGAGCTGGAACAGCGGGGGCTGAAGCCGGGAGCGGTATTGTCGGCTGCAAGGCCGGCCAGACATGGATCCGTGCAGGGACAGGCCTCCTTCGACTGGTTCGGCTTCGACCCGAGCAGCTTCCCCGAAGGGCTCGTCTGCGTGGTGGAGCACAAGACGCCGGAGCTGATCTTCCAGCCGGAGACGCGCTACGTTCACCCGAACGGAGCGAAGGGGATAGTGGACCTGTTCGTCTACACAGCTGGCGAAGAAGGAGCGGCTCCGTATGAGTCGCTGGCAGCGGGAGTACCGGCTATGCCGCTTGCTGCCGGGCATACGCCCGAGTGGACGGAGCAGCTCACTCTGCTGGTTAGTCCGAGCGAGGTCCGGGACCGCTTCCCGTTCCTCGGTGAGGTGAGCGAGCCGCGGTTCCTCGGCGTGCTGATTGAGGTGGCTTCGCTGCAGGTGGTGAAGGACCTGCTGGACGAGGCAGCTGTCGCCTATCACGGCGATGGCGGCGGAGACGGCGACCGCGACCGCGATGGCCGCCGCGATGGCCGCCGTACCATCTGGGTGCATCCGAACGATGCGGCTGGGTGTATGGTGGGCTTCACCGAACGATTGTAAAATAAGTACCGCGCTATCCCGGCACATAGTTGCCTCGGATAGCGCGGTTTTTTTGTGATGAGTGCAGGAGTGCACCATAATCGTAGGTGCGCAGGGCCGTCGGCCAGGATAAGGTGCACAAGTGCACCATAATCGCAGGTGCGCAGGGCCGTCGGGCGGGATAAGGTGCACAAGTGCACCATAATCGCAGGTGCCAAGGGCCGGCGGGCGTGATAAGGTGCACAAGTGCACCATAATCGCAGGTGCCCGGGGCCGGCGAGCAGGATAAGGTGCACAAGTGCACCATAATCGCAGGAGCCAAGGACTGGCGAGCAGGATAAGGTGCACAAGTGCACCATAATCGCAGGTGCGCAGGGCCGGCGGGCGGCATAAGGTGCACAAGTGCACCATAATCGCAGGTGCCAAGGGCCGGCGGGCAGGATAAGGTACACAAGTGCACCATAATCGCCTTAGCCGAGCTCCAGCGAGCAGTGGCAGTGCTGTAATTCAGCCAGCACTTAGCCGCAAGCTTAGTGTTCCGTTCTCATCTAGCTGGTTGCATCCCCAACGAGCAGTCGACGCTGCCTAGTAAGCAATGCCCACCCTGGCACAATGGTACTCAACTGAGAATAGCTGCTTGTAGGTGAGCTCCGCCGTATCCGCAACCGAGATCTCCTTGCCGCCTTCGGGAAGCCGATCCCGCTCTGCGCGATACCTCCCTGTGTACTGCCCGTCAGGCAGGTATGTCGGGCAGACGATTGTCCAGACCAGACCGGAAGCATGCTGCTCCTCCTGCAGCAGCTGGAACACCTGATGATGCTCCTCGGCTGCGCGAGTGAGCGTCCGCCTGGACTCGCTGGATTGATAGCGCAGCAGCCCGGGCTCAGCCCGGCTGTCCAAGATGCCCGCCGTGCCCACGGTAATGATTCGCTTCACCCCTTGCTCCCGCATGGCCTCTAGTACAAGGGGAATCCCCTCCGACAGGGTAGTCCCGCCATCTGTGCCGAGTGCAGAGACGACCGCATCGACGCCTTGCATCGCCTGAGCCACCTTACCGCTGTCTAGCACGCTCCCTTCCACAATCACAGCCGGTGCTTCACTGCTGCTTCCTGTCTGCAGCTTGTCCGGATTCCGAACAAGCACATTCACCTGATGGCCATCAGCCAGCGCTCGGCGAACTACTTCTGATCCCACTCTGCCTGTTGCTCCTAGTACGAATACCTTCATGATACAGCTCCTCGCAATTGTTGTATTCCCTACTTCCCATTGTAACTAGGACTGAGGCGATTAACCAACTTGGTCTGAACGGACGCTAGGCATGCAGCATTCCTAGCTGCTTGCCCATATTCAACAATGCCCTTCCTCTAACAGAAAAAAAGCCCCGTCGCATCACGCGAAGAGGCCTGCTTATCGTCCAGGTCTGATCTGGTCTGAGCTTACTTAATCTAATCTAATCTAATCTGATCTAATCATGTCTCATCTCGTCGGATACCAGATCCCTAATTCGATCCTGAATCCGGTCCCTAATCCAATCCTTAATCCCATCCCTAATCCAATCCTAACTCTTGTCCCGCCGTTCAACGGTCCGCCCTACTTCAGGAACCGAAGCAGCTCCTCATTGAACTTGTTCCGTTCATCGAACATGAGCCCGTGTCCGCTCTGCCCGAACGGGATGAGCTCCGACCCGCGGATGTGCTCCTGCATCTGCTCGGCGAACTCATAAGGGCAGATAAGGTCCAGCTGGCCATGCATGATCGCAGTCGGCACCCGAATCTCTCGCAAGTCGCCCTGCAGATCCTCGTCACGGAGAGCGAGAGCGCTTCGCACAGTGGCCCATGAAGTGGCCTCCAGCGCAAGCCCATGGAACCATCGCGTGAAGCTCTCGCTGGCACCCTGATGAAGGAACTGCTTGCCGAAGTCGGACGCCATATTCGGTCGATCAACTCTCGATGCATGGACGAGCGCATCTACCTCATCCTTGGTCATCCCGTAGGGATATCCCTCTCGCTGTGTGAAGGCAGGAGCTGCAGCCCCTAGCAGGGCGAGCTTCCTTACTCCATAGCCTTGATGCCTAGCCATATAGCGTACGGCAATAGCCCCGCCCATGGAGAAGCCGACCAGCACAGCGTCCGTCAGCTGGAGCGCATCCACGACAGCTCGAACGTCATCTGCCATACGGTCATAATGGTAGCCGGAGAGGGGGGCATCGGATCGTCCGAAGCCGCGCAAGTCGATGCCTATGCAGCGATACCCTTGATTCTGGAGCAGCTCGAACTGGTACTCGAACATTCTATGATTCACTGGCCATCCGTGCAGGAACAGCACAGGCAATCCTTCACCAACATCCTGCACGAACAACTTGACCTTCTCTTCCACTTCAATGATATGTCCCATTACCTCTCCTCCTAGGCTGCAATAATGACGTACTCCTTGTCATTACCCATCTAGCTGGAAGCTGTAACGGTTACATCTGCTTGCGGCGGCTCATCATCATGTAGGCTCCAACGGCAATGAGCGCTACAGCGATGATCGTCCGGCTTCCGTTCATGGTGTCGAAGAATGATGAGATGGAGAAGACGATGAAGAATAGCAGGGAGAGGACAGTTAGAATATTAATCGGGATGAGCAGCCAGCGATTCCGCGTACCGAACCAGTATAGCTCCAGGAGCCCTACAGCAGGCGCGAGGATGAAGCCTGGCCACATCACTTCCCACTTCCCGGTGAGCATGGCAATCTGGCTGACTACTCCGGCAACGAGCACCGTTCCTCCTGCCACGAGCAGTCCCACTCCCTTGCGGCCCGTCATGCTGAAGTACAGCCAATGAAGCAGCAAGCCTACCGGGATGACGAACAGGGTTGGCCAGAATAGTTCGAAGATATGCCCCACCCCGAAGTCGGCACCTTTATTGAGCAGCAAGACCGCTCCGAGCAGAATGAGTAATGGTCCTGCAATCGTTCTTGTATTCATCGGTCCAATAACCTCCTTCCATATGTTTTCGTTATAGACTACAGCTAGCCTATCATATCCCCCGGGACATTGTCCTCCTGCCAGAGCTACCCCGATGAACTAGACCTCAGTCTAGTTTTTGGAGGATGCATTCCGACGCCAGGTGTGCTACGATACCCCTTGTTTATTCGTGAATAACGTTAGATCGAACATCTTCCTGGTCTAGTAAAAAAAATCGCACAGAGGTGACCCAGCATCATGGCTCAGTCAGCAGCAACAAGCCAAGGAGGCAAGCCAGCCTCCAAGGATATGAACTTATTCTACTTAACATGGCCGATCTTCCTGGAGATTCTTCTCTTCATGATGATGGGCATTGCCGATACCTTCATGCTAAGCGCCATCTCGGACAACGCTGTCGCCGGTGTAGGGGCAGCCAATCAATTCCTGCATATTGCCATTCTTATTCTTGAGGTCATTGGCAACGGTGCTTCCATCGTCGTCGCTCAGTATATCGGGTCTCGCAAGTATGTCGAGGCCGCACGCATCTCTGCGACGGCGGTGACCCTTAACCTGCTCGTTGGACTCGTCATCAGCGGACTATTCCTGCTGGGATGCAGCGGATTGCTGCAGTCTATGAACCTGACGGGTGAGATCTACGATTACGGACATAGGTACTTGTCGATTGTGGGCGGGGCGATTTTCCTACAGGCGATTATTAACTCTCTGTCTGCCATCATTCGGGTCCACGGCTTCACGAAGGAAGCGATGTTCGTCTCCCTCGGCATGAATGTCGTCCACATTATCGGCAATTACATGCTGATCTTCGGCAAGTTCGGCGCTCCTGAGCTCGGGGTGGAAGGGGCCGCATGGTCTACCGTATTCAGCAGGCTGCTCGCGATGCTCGTGTTCCTCTGGGTGCTGTACCGCATCATGGAAGTGAAGATCGAGCTCAGGTACTACTTCAGCCTCATGAAGGACTACGTTGTGAAAATCCTCAAAATCGGCGTCCCCTCCGCGCTCGAACAAGTGATGTACCAAGCTTGCCAGATGATATTCCTCTTCTATGCGACTTATCTGGGAGCCGAAGCGCTCGCTGCTCGGCAGTATGCGTTCAACATCTCCATGTTCATCTTCCTGTTCGCTCTGGCGGTGGGTGCTGGGACGGCCATTATGGTAGGACGGCTGGTCGGTGAGAACCGAGCGGAGGACGCTTATCACCGGGTATGGCGAAGCGTAGCTTGGGCAGGAGCGGTCACTTGTGCGATGGTCGGCATCGTGACTCTGCTGCGCGTACCGCTCATGAGTATGTTCACCGATGATGCGGAGATTATTCGGATGGGGGCGCAGGTGCTGCTCGTCAGTATCGTGCTCGAGACGGGGCGGTCCATCAATATGGTGCTCGTGAACGCGATTCGCGCTTCCGGCGATGCCAAGTACCCGCTCTATGTCGGGGCGTTCACGATGGTGCTTATTAGTGTGCCGCTTGGTTACCTGTTCGTATTCCAGCTGAACCTGGGGCTCGCCGGGATCTGGTTCGCCATCGCGGCGGATGAGTGGCTGAGGGCGGTCATTATGTACTTCCGCTGGCGAAGCCGCAAGTGGGAGAAGCATGCGCTGGTGAAGCATACCCCGCAAGGGGACAAGCAGGCCGCCGGTGCGGCGGTGTGAGGTAGCATAAGCTGCCCGGACTACCGCATCGTGCGGCGGTGTGAGCGAGCCTCTCTCCCAGGTGAAGGGGAGGGGTAATCCTGCCGGACTTGGGAATGCAACGCCATTGCGGCGCAGTCGTAGTAGAGGTACAGTAGTGGTGCACCGCTTAAGCTGACGAAGAACGGCTATAATTGTGAACACACTGTGCTGAGGTGCTTAGCGCCGCTTGTGGCGGTTAGAGTAACCAAGGAACGCAGCTGTAAGGGTCTTAACGTCCCTTGCAGCGCCTAAACTAACTAATAAACGCAGCTGTAAGGGTCCTAACGGACCTTGCAGCACCTAAACTAACCAATGGACGCAGCTGCAAGGGTCGCAACGCCCCTTGCAGCACTCGCTTTTTACTGTAATGATGCTTACGATGTAGGTTTTACTTCGCAAAACCTTAGCTTATGCTTACGAAGTGAGTTTACTTCGTAAACTCTTAGCTTATGCTTACGAAGTGAGTTTACTTCGTAAACTCTTAGCTTATGCTTACGAAGAAGGTTTTGCTTCGCAAAACCTTGTAGGAGGTGATAAAAATGTTCGAGTTGATGGAGCTGCTGGAGGTCATCCCTTACTTCGTCGTAGCGAATGTCGTCTGTTCGTTCGCCTTCCTGTATCTAGGGCGTGTCCATGCACACCGGTACGAGGGAGCGGGAGGAGATCACCCGTTCCGATTCATTCCAACGATCAAGCTGCCTAGTCAGGTGAGCCATTGGGGTGAGGTTCAGGAATGGCTGGCCCGATTGCTCAGGAGAAAAGAAGGACCCGATGATGATTCAGCAGAGCTGTTATCCTCGTATGCTGCGATGTCGCACAAGCTACGACGAGGAGGCGCTCTATGGGCAAGAACATTGGATTCACCTTCGGTACAATTGGTACACGGAACAAGTTAGCGATCGTCATGGTTATGTTGGTGCTGCTTAGCGGTTGTGGGGTGAATGGGACGATTGATGCGGATACTCCGGGTTTTTTCAACCATTATGTAGTGTTCCCGCTGTCCTATCTCATTCAGCATATGGCGGGCTGGTTCGGCGGAAGCTACGGCCTGGCCATCATTGCCATTACGCTGGTCATTCGATTGGCGCTGCTCCCTCTGATGCTGAACCAGTCGAGCAAGCAGTCCGTGATGAAGGATAAGATGGCGGTCATTCAGCCGGAGATGAACCGTATTAAGGAGAAGTATAAGGGCCAGACCGATTCCGCCTCGAAGCTGCAGATGCAGCAGGAGATGCAGAAGCTCTATTCGGACCATCAATTCAATCCACTGGCAATCGGCTGTCTGCCGATGCTGATTCAGCTGCCTATCTTAACGGGGCTGTACTATGCGATTAAGGCAACGCCGGAGCTGGCTGAGCATTCCTTCCTATGGTTCCAGCTCGGTCAGCCGGATCACATTCTGCCCTTCTTAGCGGGGCTCGTCTACCTGATTCAGTTCAAGGTATCCATGATTGGAACAGATGGAGCCGCGCAGAAGCAGATGGCCATACTAGGGTATCTCTCGCCCATCATGATGGCAATCTTCTCATTCTCAGCTCCGGCAGCCGTCCCGTTGTACTGGGTAGTCGGGGGTACGTTCATGATCCTGCAGACGTATCTAAGCAAGCGGATGTACCCGCCAGCTGCGGGATTGCCCGCATTGCAGGTGGATGCCGGGACGACAGCCGTGCTGGCTGGGACTGATGGGTCAGTGTCTGCTTCAGCCTCTGCGAAGGGCACAGTGTCTCCTTCAGAGGCTACGAATCCAGGTCAAGCTGGGAAGCCTAAGTCTAACAAGTCTAGCAAGGCTAATAAGTCTAACAAGAGCAGCAAGGTCTCAGCCACGCCAAGAGCAGCGGGGAAGACAACTGGCGGGAAGCCCTAGACTCATCCTAGCTCGCGCAAAAAAGCGCTGACTTAAGCATATTCTGCTTAAGTACAGCGCTTTTTTTGACTTGGTTATCAGGATAGGATGGAAGCCGCACCATTGTCTTAGTTCCTCTACTGCAACTGTAAGGGGGCGTAACCATGGGAGGAGAGAGAGAGAATAGGTGCATTTTATACCCTATTCACGCTCGCGCCCCCTAGCTGGGCGACTGATAGGTGCATTTTATACCCTATTCACGCTCGCGCCCCCTAGCTGGGCGACTGATAGGTGCATTTTATACCCTATTCACGCTCGCGCACCCACGCAGGTTGACCGATAGGTACACTTTATACCCTACTCCGGATGGTTGTGCGTAGCGCTCCCGATCGAGAATGGGGAGGTGTAGCCCTCATACATGAGATGCATGGTCATCCCGCCTGCAGCATGCACGAGGTTGTGGCAGTGGTCCATCCAGAGGCCGGGGTTGTCGGCTCGGAACGCAAGCTCATAGGTCTCGCCCGGCAAGACATCAAGCGTATCGGACCACCACGGGCTGCCGTCCACGGCCTCTCCATTACGAGAGAGTACGAGCACGTGGTGCCCGTGCAGATGCATCGGGTGGTCGACAGAGCTGCGGTTCACGATCTTCACCTTCACGAGATCCCCTTCGGCAACCATGAACATCGGCATGTTCGGGAACACCTCTCCATTAATCGTATACAGCTGGTCGAAGCCGCCATTATAGAACCCCAGCTTGTTGTCCAGCACCATCTCGAAGCGGCGATCATAGTCACTCTGAGCATCGAACGGCACCGCAGCCGGGCGTCCATAGTGCGTAGGGTCGAAGGCAACCGTATCACCGGGCACCGCTGGAATCTCGCCCTTACCATCTGGACTCATCAGCACTCCAAGGTTCTTCTTGCCTCCGACACTCAGGAACACAGGACCCTCAGGCATGGTGAAAATCACATCAAACCTCCCGCCGGTCGTCAACTCCAGATGAGTGCCCTCTAGCAGATCCGGTTCGTTCAAGTCGGTTCCGTCAATCGCAGCCACCTGGTAGGGAGCGCCAACCAGCACATACTTCTGCCTGGTCCAATCGTCTGTATGGATAAGTCGCAGCCGGACTCTAGTCCCGGGTTCCACTCGCTTATGCTGAACCGTATCCGAATCTCCAATCGCCAGCCCGGCTCTATCCCAGATATGGCTGATAACCGTATAGTCGAACTCAGCCGAATCTGCGGGAGAGACAGCAACGGAGGCGGCAGCATTGGTACTGCCGTCTCTGCTTACTGCTTCGAACTGAGCCTCACCGTCACGAGGCTCCACAATCATCGCACCGAACAGCCCTCGCTGAACCGCTTCCCGGGATACCTGATGTGAATGGTACCAGAAGGTGCCGACCTGGTCGGCAACGAACCGGTACACATACGTCTCGCCAGGCATTACCGCATCCTGAGTCGCTCCGGCTACACCATCCTCTGCATTGGGCACATCCAGCCCATGCCAGTGAACCGTTGCCCCGTCCTCAATATCCTTGTTCACCAGCGTAACCTCAACCAGCTCGCCTTCCTTCAGCCGCAGCTCAGGGCCCGGAATCTGGCCGTTGTACGTCCAGGCCTCTACCTCCTTGCCGGAGCTCAGCGTGACGGTCTTCTTCTCCGCTACGAGGCGGATGGTCTGATCGGGCTCGCCCTCCTGCGGCCCCGTCAGCTCTGTGACGGAGATGAGCTGACCTGCACGATTATCTGCTTCGCCCGATTGCTCATCGCCAGCACCAACTTCATCATCGCCAACCTCATTCCGGGCACTCCCGCTTACGGCAGCCACTCCATGCTGATGCTCGGAAGTTATCGTACCTCGCCCATCATCCACTGGTCCCGTCATCATATCCATCCGTTCAGGCAGCAGGCTATCGCTCCTGGCAGTAACTATGAATAATGCCCCGATGGCGCCGACTAATGCTACCCACGTCAGGTCGCGGAAGAAGCGGAGCCATGGACGGTTCACCACCGCAGCATTCGCGCGCGTCACGCTTAAATGTCTGCGGTCATGCAGCAGCCACAGCACACCCCATATGACAGCGAATAAGCCGAGCGGAGCCGCAATGCTGATCCATTCCAGCGGCAAGGCTGGCGGAATAGCGGTGAAGTAGAAGGCGGTAGCAGCACCGAATGCAATGACTTGGAAGGGCACCACAAGACCAGGGTGCGAAGCTTGCCACAGTAGTGACGCGGGCAGCGTCTCTTGAACCACCCCCCCACGTGAGCCTGAGTCAGCAGCCATAGCACGAGCCTGCCCCATCCCAGCATCGCGACCAGCTGACTCTGTCTGCGCCCGCCCCGTCCCAGCATCGTGACCAGCTGACTCTGTCTCAGCCCGCACCATCTCATCCTCGTGTCCAGAGGTCTCTGACCACTCCAGAGCGGACTCGTCGCGCATACCATCGAACTGGCCAGCCGCCGCCATATGCGCTCTAATCTCCCGATTAAGCAGCCACAGTCTAGGCACCGCCACGACCAGCAGCCACAGCGCCGGTATACCTACTAGCGGCGCATGCAGCAGAGCGCGGTCCAGCCACAGCAGCCGATCCGGCATCTCGCCAGCAAGCGCGACTACGAGCGCTGCTTCTCCTCCAGCGAGCAAGAGGAACAGCACCGCCCACATCATCTGTCCCCGCACCTTCTTGCGGAGCTTAGCTGCCGTTCCGCTGTACAGCAGACCGGAGGCTTTTTTGCCCCCGATCCATGCCAATATAGTGAATAAGAATAATCCCCCAAGCTCTAGGCCCGTCAATAATCCGTACACATGCATTGCCTCCCTAATCTCTCTCTAACCACGATTCCTCTCGAGTCCCCCTTATTGTAGCGTGCCCGCCGCGGGGAGTGGTACCGCCCTCAGGACGGGAAGCTCCTAGACCTTAGTTCAGGCTCCTATCCATTCTGTTGTCCCAAAAACCCTCAACCTATTGCCATGTCCAATAGGTTGAGGTATCGTTCTTCTATATATAGCCATAACGGAGGGTGACTTGACGCATATGAGCCAGAAATATGTCATTGGAGTGGACATGGGGACGACGAGTACGAAGTCCGTCCTATTCACCGAAGAAGGGGCGGTCGTTGCCGTACACGGCATCGAATATCCGCTGCATTCCCCAACCCCGGAGGTAGCGGAGCAGGATCCGAATGAGATCTTCCAAGCAGTGCTGGGCACCATTAAGGAAGTCATGACACAATCAGGCACTCAAGCAGACGATATTCTGTGTGTCTCCTTCAGCTCGGCGATGCATAGCGTCATTGCCATGGATGAAGCAGGGGAGCCCATTACCGCATGCATAACGTGGGCAGATAATCGGGCAGCCGAGTGGACGGAGCGCATTCGGGCAGAGATGAACGGACACGAGATCTACCTTAGGACGGGGACGCCGCTGCATCCGATGTCCCCGCTGTCCAAGCTCACTTGGCTGCGCTACGATCATCCGGATATCTACAATCGGACACATAAGTTCATCTCCATTAAGGAGTACATCTTCTACAAGCTGTTCCACACTTATGTAATCGACTATTCCATCGCATCCGCAACGGGGATGTTCAATCTGCAGCAGCTAGGCTGGGATGAGGAAGCGCTGCTAGTGACCGGCGTGACGCCGGACAAGCTGTCGAAGCCTGTACCGACGACTTATAGCCTGACTGGCATGGACGAGCTGTATGCGCTCGCAACCGGGCTGTCCATCCGTACTCCATTCGTCGTCGGAGCAAGTGATGGCGTTCTCTCCAACCTCGGCGTGAATGCAATCGAGCCAGGTGTTGTTGCCATCACTATCGGAACGAGCGGCGCCATTCGCGCAGTAACCGACCGTCCGGTGACCGATCCGAAGGGAAGAATATTCTGCTATGCACTGGCGGATAACCTGTGGGTCATCGGGGGACCGGTCAACAACGGCGGGATGATTCTCAGATGGGCGAAGGAGCAGTTCGGTCAGCTGGAGATGGCTGAGGCGGAGCTCACAGGCGACAATGTCTATGACAAGTTAACGGAGCTTGCCAGCGGAGTGAAGGCGGGCTCGGATGGCTTGCTGTTCCATCCGTACTTGTCGGGGGAGCGTGCCCCGCTCTGGGATGCGAACGCACGAGGCTCGTACTTCGGACTGGGACTTCATCATAAGAAGGAGCACCTTATTCGGGCAACGCTTGAGGGCGTGATTCTGAACCTGTACACCGTATTCCTCGCGCTTGAGGAGCTCATCGGAGTACCGCACAAGATTCAGGCGACAGGCGGCTTCGCTCGTTCCGAGCTGTGGCGCCAGATGATGTCGGACATCTTCGATCAGGAGGTGCATGTGCCGGAGAGCGTAGAGAGCTCTTGCCTTGGCGCAGTGATACTGGGATTATATAGTCTTGGCCGGGTCGATTCGCTGCAGGTCGTATCGGAGATGGTCGGTGCGTCGCACAAGCATGTGCCGAACAAGGCAAATGCCCAGATCTACCGCGAGCTTGTCCCAATCTTCGTTCGGGTGTCCCGATTGTTGAAGGAAGAGTATGAGGAGATCGCCGCTTTTCAGAAAAAATGGATGAACTAACGAAGTCCGCAGCCCCTCGCACAGCCCCAAAGCCGTGCGGGGAGCGGGCTCGGACAAGGCTGCCCAGCATTTCCCGTGGAGCTTCTTGGCACTTTTGCGAAAGCGTTTTAAAAAATATTGGTTTAGGCATTGGCTTTTCTTGCAGCAGTGTGTTAAGATAGGTTTATTCATAGCATGAAACCTGAATTCACATATTGCAAAGGGTTATCATTCAGTGATGGTACTCTTTTCAATGTGTGAATTTTTTATTTGTTAACAACAATAAAAAGGTACATGTTAAATATTCTATTGGAGGTTTTCACAAATGCAACAAGGTACAGTTAAATGGTTCAACGCAGAAAAAGGTTTCGGTTTCATCGAGGTTGAAGGTGGCAACGATGTATTCGTTCACTTCTCCGCAATCACTGGCGAAGGCTTCAAGTCCCTTGACGAAGGCCAACGCGTTGAGTTCAACGTAGTTGAAGGCAACCGTGGTCCACAAGCTGAGAACGTTGTAAAACTGTAATCTCAGTTACACAAGAACTGCCCTTAACATCCTTGTTAAGGGCAGTTTTTTTTATGATTAGAAGGAGGAATGTTGTCATGTACTATCGCAAACGATCGTTAGAGGATATTCCCGAAGAGAACACGAACATCTGGTCCTGCAGTCAAGAGGAGTGCAATGGGTGGATTCGCGATGACTTCGCCTTCAAGTATGTGCCGACTTGCGGCTTCTGCCATTCTACAATGGTGAGCAGCACGCGGATGCTTCCGACTCTTGTGAACACGAACAAAGATATGAAGTCGCTCAAGATGGGCACCATCATAACGGAATAAGTGTTCTCTCTTCAGGGAATCTTGCGTGTACAGACGCGGGGTTCTTTTTTTTTTTATATACATACAACCGCAAGGGGAAAATGCATGAGGGGCTGCTGGAAGCGGGATACTACCAGAATAAGGGGTGTTCCTATGAAGCGAATTCTAACCCTGTATGGGCATGATCTGCGAAGTATCTACAAGAGCTGGACTACCTTGATTATTATTATAGGACTTGCCTGTCTGCCCTCACTCTATGCTTGGTTCAATATTAAGGCGACGTGGGACCCTTATGGCAATACCCAGGGCATCCCACTCGCTGTAGTCAATAATGATACTGGTGCTGTGCTGGAGGGCAAGCCGCTCAGGCTAGGTGACGATATCGTGGAAGAGCTGCGGCATAATGATAAGATTGGATGGGTGTTCACTAGCGAGAGCAAGGCTCGTGAAGGGGTGAGGCGCGGCGACTACTATGCCAGTCTAGTCATTCCTACAGACTTCTCGAAGAAGATAGCGACGGTGCTCGACGACGAACCGGACAAGGCTGTTATTATCTACACGGTGAATGAGAAGATTAATGCGGTCGCCCCCAAGATTACCTCCAGCGGCGCATCGGCTGTCATTGAGGAAGTGCGGCAGCAGTTCGTGAAGACGGCGAACGGAACGATCTTCCGCATACTGAATGAAGTAGGCGTAGAGCTTGAGAATGAACTGCCTACCATTAATAAGGTGCGTGAGCTGGTCTTCAAGCTTGAGGGCATATTCCCTGAGCTGAATCAAGCCGCTGCGCTGGCGGAACGAGATATCTCTCGAGCGGACGGGCTCGTCCGGAAGGTGCAGGACAATCTCCCTCTTGCAGCTCAGCTTGCGAAGGAAGGAGAGGAGCTGACGGGCAAGCTGGTTCGTTATCTCGGGGTGAGCAGTGAAGTGCTTGAGGGAGTTCCAGCTGCTGTGAAGCAGAATCTCCAGCTGCTCGAGCAATCGATTCTGGCGACTCAGCAGTTCATTCCTCTATTGAGGGAATCTGCTGGGCAAGCTGGGGCAGAGGCTGGAGCAGGGGTAGGAGGAGGCTCAGCGGCTATTGAGGCTTCACTAACAGCGGCGCAGAATAGTGTGGAGAGGGGCACTGCTGCAATCGATGGGATCAGCTCCTTGCTCCGGCAGCTGGGTGGTGAATCAACAGCTGCTGGGGGCGCGCTGTCACCCGCACTGAATCAGCTTCAAGAGCTGAAGAGCGAACTGCTGAGGCAAGGACAGCTGCTCACTTCAATTCGGGACGCTGTTGATAAGCAGGAGCAGGTAGATGCAGAGCGGCTGAAGGAGCTTAGCCGGTTATCGGATGAGACTGCGGAGCGCATTCGAGGACTGGTTAGTGGTTATGACAGCGGCATTGAACCAGCGATTACTGGGGCTCTGAACGGAGCGAAGAGTCGAGCGGAGGAGGCGCAGAAGCTGCTGCAGGAAGCATCGAGCAGCCTTCCTGAGATGGAGCAGATTCTTAAGGATGCAGCTAGAGGTCTGCGTGTTGGAGGAGCGGAGCTTGCAGCGATTAGGGGGCGTCTTCCTGATGCGCAAGAGCGTGTAGCATCTGCAGCGGACCGTATTCGTGAGCTGGAGAAGCAGGGGAACATCCAAGAGGTTATTGACTTGCTTCGCAATAACTTTGAGAAGGAGAGCGCTTTTTTTGCCGAGCCTGTTCGGCTTCAAGAGCAGAAGCTGTTCCCGATTCCGAATTATGGATCGGCGATGTCGCCTTTTTTCACCACGATGTCTCTCTGGGCTGGAGCGCTCATGCTGGTGTCCTTGCTGGCTGTGAATCTCGGTAGTGAGGAAGGGGGCTATCGCAGCTATCAGGTCTACTTCGGCCGATTCCTCACGTTCCTGACCATTGCTCTCGTGCAGTCGGTGCTGGTGACGGCGGGGGATATCTATATTCTGAAGGCGTATGTCGTTCATCCGTGGGCGTTCATCGGATTCGGACTGCTCATTAGTGCGGTGTTCATGCTGATCGTCTACACCTTGGTGTCGCTGCTCGGCAACGCGGGCAAGGCGCTGTCAATTGTGCTGCTCGTGCTGCAGCTTGCAGGCTCCGGGGGGACGTTCCCGATCGAGGTCACTCCGTCGTTCTTCCAGGCGATCTACCACTGGCTTCCGTTCACCTATGCGATCTCTCTGCTTCGCGAGGCTGTTGGCGGCATTGTGGATGACCGGGTTGTGCGCGACCTGTGGAGTATGCTCGGGTATGCGGCCGTGACCATTGTACTCGGAATTACGCTGAAGCCGTACTTGAACAGGCTGAGCAGCAGGCTGCTCCGCAAGGAGAAGACTAGCAGGCTGTTGCATTGAGGAGCTGACATAGACATAGCGATGAGCAGACTGCGGGCTGTTGCTCTGAAGAGATGACATAGTGAGGAGCAGAGTGCGGGCTGTTGCATTGAAGAGTCTGCTCGCAACAACATTCTACCCCTTATGCAAATTCAGTGGTCGACCGTTTGCCGTCATGCAGCGAAGAACTTCGTGCTGGGAGCTAGTCGTAGAGCAGAAGCTAAGCATAAGTAAGCAGCTGAGCAAGCTTGTGAATAAGCTGCTCTAATTATCTGAAGAATAGGGCAATTGAGACGACTATTTGCTTGAATTATCAGATAGTCACAGATAGTTATCCACAATGTGGATATGATTGTTGATAACTATGTGTGTAACTTTATTAATCCGGGTAAGAGGCGAGGAGGGGAGCGGCGGCAGGGAACGACAGAGGCGGGCGTGATTCGACATCTGCTTATCGGGGTAATAGTGGATATGATTGATCTACTGATATGACAACCTACGAAGAGGAGTGATTGAGATGGACAACAACGTATTCAAGGGCAAGTGGAAGCAGATCAAGGGTGAGACTCAGAAGCAATGGGGCAAGTTGACTAATGATGATATTGATGTGATTGACGGTGAGCGGGAGAAGCTGATCGGCAAGCTGCAGGAGCGTTATGGCTACGCCAAGGACCGCGCTGAGCAGGAGTATACCGACTGGAGCAACAAGCATAATAGTACGACTGTGTAATTGCATAGGTGAGCTGGCTATATGCCGGCTACAGTTAGAGCAGCCCTCATATTGGGGTTGCTCTTTTTAGTGCGGTTTAGTGCGGTGAGGCAGCCAAGCTCGTAACCCCCCTTGGCCCCCGCTAGCCGCTGGAGAGGAAGAATAGGTACAGAATGTGCCTTATGCCCGGTCAGCTGGTGGCTGGAGAGGTGGGATAGGTGCAGAATGTGCCTTATCCACCGTATGCTAGCTGCTGGAGAGGTGAAATAGGTGCAGAATGTGCCTTATCCTCGGTTCGCTAGCTTCAGCTTGGTGAGGCTAGCGTGATAAGGTGGGTGGTCATGGTTCATTCGTTGCTCGTTAGGGGTAAGATTACCCTATAAGGAAATAATAAGTTGAACCATAACAGAGGAGGAAGAAGCGATGGCTGACTATATCTATGAGAAAACGAACAAGGACCTAGTAACCGAGCGGGATATTGATCCCGAGTTCGGATTGTTCGCTGATGAGACACCGAAGGGAAGCGTCCGTGGGTCTACGGAAGAGCTGGTGGCGCTCTACCCGGATCAAGATGTCATTATGGATACAAGACAGCGCAGTGATGAGGAAATTCCTGATGCGGATGAGGTCTCCTTCCACTCACCAGTGGACCCGGCCTCACCACCTGATGAATTCCATGGGACGGACCTGCTGAACGGGGTAGGACATGACCCGGAGCATGAGACGGAGGACTAGATAGGTGGAGGGATTCTCGAATGAATCAGCATGAGACGGAGCAGTAGAGGCGGTTAGAGGAATTCAATCGCCGTCAATGTGAGACGGAGGAAGCTCCAATGTCAGTTACGGTCCGATCTGCTCCTCCGCTGGAGTCGAGCGAGATGCAGAACAAGAGCAAAGAAGCTCCCGATTCGACATCCTCGCCCCCTACCAGCAGCCCCCTGCCCGTGCTACAATGGAAGGAACAAACGTTCCCTGCCCATGCGGCGGTTAGGAGAGACTTATGCGAAGTACGGTGCACATCGCGGTTCGTCCGCTGGTTGAATATGTATGTCGCAGTGGGAGCATCGAGTCGGGGTTCCGCACGGCAACTGCGCTGACGGAAGGGACCAAGGCCCACCAGAAGGTGCAGAAGCAATATGGCGAGCAAGACCAGAGCGAAGTATATGTGAAGGCGGAGATTCCTTATGAGGATCTCCTTTTTGTCGTGGATGGCCGATGTGATGGTCTGCTGAGAGAAGAGCAGCCTCCCGGAACACCCGAGAGCACCGACTGCATGCTCACCATTGATGAGATCAAGTCAACCTCACATCCCCTCACGCAGATGACCGAACAAGGTTACGCGGTTCACTGGGCCCAAGCTCGCTTCTATGCGTATATGGTAGCGAAGGATCAGGGGCTGGAGCGCATTCGGGTCCAGCTCACCTATGTCCGAGTCAATTCCGATGAGCAGAGAAGGTTCGCAGAGGAGTCCACTCTGGAGGAGCTGGAGGCGTTCGTCTATGGTATCCTTCGGAGTTATGCCCCTTATGCGAAGCTGCTGGCCGAGCATGAACAACGCCGCAACAACAGTATAGCGGAGCTTGCCTTCCCCTTCCCACAATACCGGGAGGGACAGCGGAAGTTCGCGGGCAGCGTGTACAAGTCCATTGAGAACGGAAGCAACCTGTTCGCGAAGGCGCCAACCGGCACAGGCAAGACTATCTCCACCACCTTCCCTTCCGTGAAGGCTATAGGATCTGGCACCCTGCAGAGATTGTTCTACCTCACAGCGAAGACAATTACCCGAACGGCAGTCGAGGAAGCTTGCCACCTCATGCAGAGTCAAGGATTGCATATGCATACAATCACCCTTACAGCGAAGGATAAGATATGCTTCAAGGAAGAGGCGATGTGCGACAAGCGAAGCTGCCAATATGCAGACGGTTATTACGACAGAGTGAATGAAGGTATGTTGGATATGTTGTCGAATGAGACGATAATGACGCGAACTGTCGTTGCAAAATATGCAAAAAAACACACACTATGTCCGTTCGAGCTCTCTCTGGACACGGCCTATGCGGCGGATGTTATTATATGCGATTACAATTACATCTTCGATCCGCGCGTCTCGCTGAAGCGGCTGTTCGGCGAGCAGCGCAAGCAGACGGCGCTTCTCATCGATGAAGCGCATAATCTGGTGGATCGAGCGCGGGAGATGTATTCCGCGACGATCCACAAGTCCGCCTTCCTCGAGCTGCAGCGCGAGATGAAGGCGAAGGAGCCAGACGTTCACCGCGCGGCGAAGGCGGTGAACGACTACTTCATCGCGCTGCGCAAGAGCGCGGAGGAAGGGCAGAGGCAGCTCGTCCGCAAGGAGCTGCCTGAGGAACTGATCACGCTGCTCGAAGCCTTCATCGCAGCGGGAGAGCGAGTGCTGGCAGGCGGCGGCCAAGGCGCCGCTGAGCAGCTTCTGCTGGATTGCTACTTCACCGCGCAGAATATGGTTCGGACCTCGAAGCTGTATGATGAGCGGTATGTGACGCTCACGGAGGTGACGCGCAGCGAAGTGCAGACGAAGCTGATGTGCCTCGACCCGGCGCATAACCTGCAGGGGATGGCGAAGGGGTTCCGCTCGCAGATCTACTTCTCGGCGACGCTGTCCCCTCTGACCTTCTACATGGAGATGCTCGGAGCTGGACCGGAAGATTATACGGTGACGATTCCATCGCCATTCCGCAAGGAGCAGCTGGATGTAGCCATTATGCCGCTGTCCACCAGATTCCATGATCGCGAGCGCTCCAAGGAGCCGCTCGTCGCCCTTATTAACAAGACGGTTGCAGAGCGTCCGGGCAACTATCTGGTGTTCTTCCCGTCCTACGCGTACATGAATGATGTGTATGAGAGCTTCGTCCTGGCCAACCGCGAAGTGGATCATATGATGCAGGGGATGGGCATGTCGGAGGAAGATCGCGAGAGCTTCCTGGAGGAGTTTCAAGCAGGCAAGGAGCGGACGCTTGTCGCATTTGCTGTGATGGGTGGGATTTTCTCCGAGGGGATAGACTTGGTTGGGGATCGGTTGAATGGGGTCATCGTCGTCGGGGTGGGGATGCCCCAGCTGGGGCCGGAGCGGGATCTCATGAAGGAGTACTACAACGAGACGGGAAGACGCGGCTTCGATTATGCCTACGTCTTCCCGGGGATGAACAAGGTGCTGCAGGCTGGAGGGCGTCTCATTCGCTCGGAGCAGGATCACGGCACGCTCATCTTGGTCGATGACCGCTATCTGCAGCCGCAGTACCAGCGTCTGCTCCCGGAGGAGTGGCAGCATTACCGCGTGTTGGTCTAGTGCCAACGACCGCCTGACGAGGTCAGGGGCTGAATGGCAATCCCTGATAGCTGTCCTGCTAACGCCCGCCTAACGAGGTCCTCCGCTAATCAGCTATCCCCGATAGCTGTCCTGCCAACGAAGCAGACGATTCTCTAGCAGCCGGACGAGGGAGTCCGACAGCTTGCCGACGGCGGCGAAGAGGATAATGCCGAGGAAGACAACTTCCGTGCGCATGAAGGAGCGGGCATCTTGAATGAGATAGCCGACCCCCGCGTCCGCTCCCATCAATTCGGCGACGACTAGGCAGAGCCATGCAATGCTGAGCGACAGCCGGAGACCGAGCAGGACGTTAGGCAGCGCGGCAGGAAGAATGAGCTTAACCACTTGCTGGTAGGGGTTGAACTCGAGGACTCGAGCGACATCGAATAGCTTCAGATCCACATTGCGGACACCGAGGAACGTATTCACGTACAGTGGGAAAAAAGCCCCCATCGAAATCAGCAGCACCTTCGACAGCTCACCGAATCCAAACCATAAAATAAAGAGCGGTGTAATGGCGAGGAGCGGAATCGTCCTCAGCATCTGCACGCTTGGATTCAGATAGTCCTCCGCGCGTCTAAACATACCGACTAGGAGCCCGATCAGCAGGCCGCTTGTGCCTCCCAGCAGGAATCCGAGTGCCGCTCGAACGACACTTATTCGCAGATGATGCAGCAGCTCGCCGGAGGAGAGCATGGAGAGGAAGGTGTCCAGTATATAGGAAGGAGGAGGGAACAACTGCGGGTTGATTCTCTCCGTGCTGCTAAGGAACTGCCACAAGGCAACAACCAAGACAGGGAGCAGAGCGCCTCGAAGGGCGCCGGCCCATGTCGCCCTCCCCTTCACCCTCGGATTCGTCTTCTTATTCGTGCCCTTCCCATTCGTCACGAGGGAAGACTCCCCGGAACGAACACTCGGCGTGGCTGCCGAATTCACTGCTTGACTCATCTACCATCACCATCCCAATTGCTAATTGTAGGGCAATCCCTTCGTATCTCGTCAGATCGTCCACTCTTCCCGGTCCGGCTCCTCATGCTCCAGCAAGCCGACCAGCTTCGCCCGAAGCTCCTGGAATGCTTGCCCCGACCTCTTGCGAGGATAAGGGAGGTCTACGGGAATGATAGCCTTCACACGGCCGGGCTTCGCATCCATGACGATGACCCTGCCCGACAGGAAGAGTGCTTCGTCAATATCGTGTGTCACGAATACCATCGTCGTCCGATTATTATGCCAGATGTCCAGCAGCGCCTCTTGCATATGATTGCGGGTGAATGCATCCAGCGCGCCGAACGGCTCATCGAGCAAGAGCACCTTAGGACTCCGCAGCAAGGCTCTCGCAATCGCCACACGCTGGGACATTCCGCCGGATAGTTGCTTCGGATAAGACTTCTCGAAGCCTTGCAGCTTCACTAGCCGGATAAGATCGTCTACACGCTTACGTACCTCAGGCTTGCCCAGCGGCTGCTCGGCTGCGATGTTCTTCTCAACCGTCAGCCAAGGGAAGAGCCGATGCTCCTGGAAGATGAACCCCTTGTCCTTGGAAGGCTTCGTAATGCGCTCTCCTCCTAAGGACAGGCTGCCCGAGTAGTCGGTATCCAGCCCTGCAATGATCTTGAGCAGGGTGCTCTTGCCGCATCCGCTTGGCCCGATCATCGTTACGAATTCTCCTGCCTTAATCTCAAGGTCAATCTCATCCAGGACGTGTGTGTCCCGCTCGACCGCATGGAATGTCTTGGACAAGCCCCGTATATCCAGCACAGCTTGGGTCATATGGCAGCTTCCTCTCTTACTTCTTCTTTTGCATAAAAAAAAGAGATCAACAAGTACAGAGTCCGCCCCTTCTCAGGGAGTCCTCCATCACTTATTGAATCTCTAGCGGTCTAGTCGATTCTGGTCCTTGCGGGTGTTATGGACGGAATCTTATCACCCTCGCCTTGCCTCTGTCAATACCTAAGTAACATTGTCGGATATAACGGGAGCTAATCGATCGGCTTAACAGACTTACCTCGTCAGAAGTCGAGGTACTGCTCCTCCCACAGGCCTTCGTTATAATCATGCTGGCGACCTTATCCAGAGGCCTCTTCATCTTGTAAGGTTAGATGAGCAGGAGCAATTGGAGGAGAGGTGTGGGAGAGATGGGGAGTGTGAAGAGCAGCAGGACGGGAAGCTTGAGGGGCACAGCGATTGCTGATCGATCGTTAAGCCGTGAAGGATTATGGTGGAAGGAAGAGAGGCTGCGGATTGTGGGTACTGCTGTTCGGGGCGGAGGTAGAGCCGGATGGCAATGTGGCGAAGGCGATCTCCTTCAATGCGGCGCTAGGAATATTCCTGCTGTCTACAGCTGCGATCCTTCCTTACTCTGGTCTCGGGAAGCGGGGTAAGGCGATCTTCCGCTGGTCCTATTGTGTGATGGCGCTATACGCTTATGGTGCAGAGACGATTCAGAACGTACGCGGAGTGAATCCGAGGTTCGTCATCGACGGTTCGGCCTTCGACAATGCGGTCGCGGCGGGCTTCGCCATCGTAGCTCTGCTGCTTGTGCTCTTCTACTTGGCTCTAGCCGTTCAGTACTTCAGGAGGAAGAGCTATGAGGGGAGGCCCGTCCTGGTACTAGGCATACGGTATGCGATGGCGGCTGTTATGCTGTCCTTCGGGGCAGGCATCTCCATCTCGATTAACGGGGGATTGTATGTTGGAGCGGAAGGGAATATTCTCTGGCTGCACGGACTTGGATTCCATGCGCTGCAGGCTCTTCCTATCTTGTCCTGGCTGGCAGAGAGGACGGCGTACCCGGCGTCTCAGCGGCAGCTGCTGCTCCATGCGGCAGGCATAGCCTACTTAGCTGCGCTTGTCATGATGGCTGTGCAGACCTACCAAGGTCATTCCGTATTCACCTGGTCACTTCTACCGCTGTTATCGGCCAGCTGCTTCCTCATTACGCTTACCGTCGGCGCCGTATTCCTCTATGATGCGCTCCGTGCAGGTGGGCTGGCTAGCAGGGAGATCTAGGCTGTGTGTCACAGAAAAAGGCTATGCGAACGCTGAAAACGGTTCAGCGTTCGCATAGCCTTCTGGTTATTCATGGGACAATCGCCGGTACCCGAGCGGTGAGATATTCATCCATCGCTTGAATTGCTTGCTGAACTGCGAGACATCCCGGTAGCCGAGCTTGCGGGCGATGACCTCTATGGATAGAGAAGAGTCCATCAGCAGCAGCTTGGCCGTCCGAATAATAAGATCCGATAGATGCTGCCTCGGAGAGATGCCGTACACCTTGCGGAACACTCGATTACAATGCGCGGAGCTGTAGCCTAGCTGCGCGGCAATCTCCTCCATGCTCACTCGTTCCTCGCGGTCGCCGTCCTGAAGAATCAGCTGCTGAAGGCGCCGTTCGATTTCTGCGGCGAGTGCGACTTCCTGCTCAGTAGCTCTTCCGAGCCCGGGTAATTTCAAGCTATGCCCCTCACTCTCAGCGGCCCATTCGGTTAATGCGGCAAGGAAGAGGAAGGTATCGCTTAGCGACTGGAGCTTATTAGGCTGCTCTTCCGGAAGGCCGTGACCGGTTGCTTGTTCTCGCTTAGCGGCATTCGCAAGCTTGGATAGTGCAATTCGAAGCTGATCAGCGGTCGGGGACTTCGCAGCGAATGGGAGCAGGAGCTGCGTCATCTCAATTAACTGTCTGCGAAGCGGCGGGTGATCGATGTCGAAGTGCAAGCAGAAGTATTCCATATCGCCAGCTCCACATGAGCCATCACTGCTGTGCGGCACACCAGGGTGCAGAAGCAGGAGATCCCCCTCTGACATGGATACAGGAACACCGTTCACCTTCATCTGCTGGCGGCCGCTCAATACCAGATTGATCTCGAACATTGGATGCCCATGCTCGGGGTAGGTCCAATAGGCATTCACTCTCCGCCAATGGGCAGCATAGATCTGGAAGCTGAGCTGAATGTCCCTCGTCATATGTCCTTCTAGACTGTTCTCTAGTCCAACTGGTGAAGTGAAGTTAATCATACGCAGCAAGGCCTCCGCTTCGTTCGTGTAACCGTTCTACTAGCAGTTATCCCATTATATCATAGGCTCTATGGGGGCGGCTGTTGAGAGGTGCGTTTTGCCCAAATAAATGCTTAATTTGACCATGTGCAAGTACGGCATTCCCGCCTAAGATGAACGTATGCCTCATAATGAAGGAGTGTTCATCTGACCTATGGCAGCTAACCAATATTTCAATGCGCATCACTCACCGATCGGCGCATTCGCAAGCTTCACCTTAGGCTTCCCGGGAGCGGGAGGAGGACTGGATCTCGAGCTGGGGCGTTCGCCGAAGCAGAATGTCTATATCGGCCTTGAGAGAGAAGACGGAACAGGCTACGATGCGCTGCCTTTCTTCAATGTGCCGGAGGAGGACGAGAGCAAGCGGTACGATGTGGAGAATCCCGATCCTTCACCGAATAAGCCGAAGATCATTCACCCGTTTGCCCGCGCTCAAGTGAAGCGAGACTTCCGCTTAGGCACGGACACATGGACGGCTGGCGACCTGACCTTCACAATCTACTCTCAGGTACGCAGTGTTCCCGACCCGGAGACGGCGTCGCCTGAGGAATTGAAGGCGGTGCTCGTGCCGGCGGTTCTAGTTGAGATTACGGTAGACAATACGAAGTCGGAGCGGGCGCGGCGAGCTTTCTACGGATACAACGGTACTGACGCTTACTCCTCCATGCGCCGTATTGACGATACGAGCGCGACGCTGCGAGGGGTTGGGCAAGGGCGTAATTATGCCATTGTCTCGGATGACCCAGGGGTAACATCGGCTCTGCACTTCTCGTTGGAGGATATATTGACGGAGCCGCTCGTAGAGAATTGGACGTTCGGTCTCGGGCATATCGGCACGTTCATTATGGACACGGAGGCGGGCGAGAGCCGCACCTATCGGTTCGCGGTCTGCTTCCATCGCAGCGGCTATGTGACGGCGGGGCTGGATGCCAGCTATTATTACAATCGGTACTTCCCGAATATTGAATCTGTTGGTGAATATGCAATGGAACAATTCGAGGAGCTGAAGAGGGCTGCAGTGGCAGGCAATGCCTTAGTGGAGGATTCCGCACTGTCCGAGGACCAGAAGTTCCAGCTTGCGCACGCGATCCGCAGTTACTACGGCTCCACAGAGTTCCTTGACTACGAGGGCAAGCCGTTCTGGGTCGTGAACGAAGGCGAGTACCGGATGATGAACACGTTCGACCTGACGGTGGACCAGCTGTTCTTCGAGCTGAAGCTTAATCCTTGGACCGTGCGCAACGAGCTTGATATGTTCGTCGATCGATTCAGCTACGAGGACACCGTCTTCTTCCCGAACGACCCTACCCCCCACCCCGGTGGAATCTCCTTCACGCATGATATGGGGGTCGCGAATACCGTCTCCCGTCCAGGCTATTCCTCCTATGAACGGTATGGCATCGATGGCTGCTTCTCGCATATGACTCATGAGCAGTTGACGAACTGGGTGCTCTGCGCGGCGGCGTATGTGGAGAAGACCGGTGATCAAGCTTGGCTCCAGTCGCGCCTTCCGGTGTTCGAGCGCTGCCTCACGAGCCTGGTCAATCGAGATCATCCGGATCCGGCCGAGCGCAATGGGGTAATGGGCCTCGACAGCTCCCGCACAATGGGTGGAGCGGAGATTACGACCTATGACTCTCTGGACGTATCTCTGGGGCAATCACGTAACAACATCTACTTGGCTGGCAAAAGCTGGGCTTCCTATCTCGCGATCGAGAAGCTATTCTCGGAGAACGGACGCGGCGAGCTGGCGCAGCTCGCTGGCGAGCAAGCGGACAAATGCGCAGCTACAATCGTCGCGCATGTAACTGAAGACGGCTATATTCCAGCCGTCATCGGGGAAGGCAACGACTCGAAGATTATCCCTGCCATCGAAGGGCTAATCTTCCCTTACTACACCGGCTGCGCGGAAGCGCTTGATGCGAATGGGCGCTTCGCCGAGTACATCGGCGCGCTGAAGACGCATCTGGCCCATGTGCTCCAGCCGGGCATCTGCCTCTTCGAGGATGGAGGATGGAAGATCTCATCCACCTCGAACAACAGCTGGCTGAGCAAGATCTACCTCAGCCAGTTCATCGCCCGCGAGCTGCTGGGCCTCGCGTGGGATGAGCAAAGCCGCAAGGCCGACGCCGCTCACGTGGCTTGGCTGACGCACGAGAAGCTGTCGATCTGGAGCTGGAGCGACCAGATCATCTCCGGCGAGATCACCGGCAGCAAGTACTACCCGCGCGGCGTCACCGCCATCCTCTGGCTGGAGGAGACCGCCTCCCGAGAGGCTGCCGCTCGCGGTAACGACGCCGCCTTGCAAGTGTAGAGGATAGAGAGAAGAGGATCAGCCCGCATGTTGAGCGGGCTGATCCTCTTTGTGGTTTAATCTTAGTATTCGGAAGCTCTATCGATGGATGATTACGAATCAACGGAGATTGGGTAGAATTTAGTTGATATTAACCGAAGAGCTTATCCCATCCCAGCTTACTTTCTTGCCCAGTGTCTCCCCAAGGAATCGAAGCGGCACGAAGGTGTTGCCTCCCTGAATGACTGGAGCTGCAAGCAGCGGCTTCGGCTTCCCATTCACATAAGCAACCTTCTGTAAGGCCGTCAGCTGGATCTCCAGCCCTTCCTTCGTTCCCGTTACCTTCCTCGTCGCTGCATCCCACTTCACGTCCAGCCCGAAGTGCTCGAACAGGGCCCTGAACGGCACGAGCACAGTCCCATTCTGCTTAATCGGAGCAACGTCCAGCGGCAAGCTGAGGTTGTCTACATACACCTGAACTTGCTTTTTGCCGAAGGCGAGCATTCCAATATCGAAGCTTGTGGAGTAGATATTTCCGTTTTTGCCTAGGGTCAGATTGACATGCTTATGCCAGAATGCATTGCGCAAGAATACGAAGAACTCCTGTCCATTGCTGTTAAGACCAATTATATTACCCGCGCCCGTTGAGAAGTAGAGATTTCCCATAGGGTCCGTCAGAAGATCGTCCAAATAACCTAACCCCTGCGTTTCAGAACCTCTTCCAATGTACTCCCAGAGGACCACTCCGTTCAGGTTGATTTTGAATAATCTGCCTTGATCGCCAATGTAGAATCCTCCCCTCCCGTCAGAGGGGACTCCTGCTGACAAGATATCTGCGTTATCGACCGTCCTAGCGAGATTAACGGTACTACCATCTTCTGTCCGCAACGCCTTAAGGCCGTCTATGGTGAGGAAGTAGATAAGACCAGTATCAGAGAAGTAAGGGTGAAAATTTGCAAATGCATGCACAAAGTCTAAACGCCCGGATCGCCATCTCTCCACTCCGTCTGAATCTACGGAAATGACCTCTCCTTCGTCGGAATTCAAGTACAAATGGCCTGACCTATCCAAGAACAGGCTGATGCTTAGTCCTTCGTCTGTAAGATCCCATGGGTCAGCGGAAGTAAATTTCGTATTCACCCAGTTTATTTTTCCCTTAGCATTAAGTGACACTAACCCATCCTCGTTGAAAAGATATAGATTGCCTCTAGCATCACCAGCAAATTGATAGTTATGAGAACTAATTAGCTCGTTGGAATCTAGCTTCCAGTTAATAGTTCCCTTAGGAGATATGGCATAAATGACGGAAGTTCCTCGCACAGTTAATTGGTCATCCGTATGTGCGTATAGTGTGCCGTCTTGTCCAAGGAATAAGTTGATAAGGGTTTCAAATCCGGGGTCAAGCTTCAGCGACCACTTCTCCTTGCCGTTCGGATAGATAGCATGAATGGTATTGTTGCTGTCTGCGCTGTATAACACACCCTGCTCATCTTGTACGAGATTCAAATCTAGATGATTGCCCTTTTTCCACTTCAGCTCATACTGGGCTGCATTCAGAATCTTCGGGAGCGGGCGCTTAGGCGGTGTCTCGGTGTAGGTTAGGTTCAGCTCCACTCCATCCTTCTCTGACAAGTATGTATTGTCCGCGGCAAGTGAATGGGTTGGCGAGAGTATGGCGGCGAGCATGAGCATGAGCATGAGCAGGAGCAGGAGCAGGAGTGAAAGCGGGAATTGGCATTTTTTCATCATATACAAGTCTCCTTATGTGAATCTTGGACATATTGCTTCTGCTGATTCTCAGATGACATGGATGTCTAACGGAACCTACAGCCGTTATTTTACCTGTATGGCAACATTTCTGAAGCTATCGGAACTAGGAGTTCTTATTTGGCTATTTCGGAGGAGAACCGGGACTTTCTTAGGCAGATAAGGGCTCTCCGTTCCGTTAGACCCTGCAAAAATGCCGATTCCATGCAAATAAGATCTGTGAGTTCCGTCCGCTAGGACCGGCTAGGTTCGGCTAAGGTCCGCTGAATGCTCCAGTCCTATTATTCGACAAAGGCCTCCGCATTCCTCCGCATTCCTACCGTTGACAAAGATTCGTCCCTGGATATATAATTCATCCCAACATATCCCATAAGCGATCATCAGAGACATGATCTCATCCTTCAGACAGCGCAGAGAGAGGGGCAACCGCTGCAAGCTCCTTCGGATCTGACGATGAAGTTACCCCTCTGTAGCTGTGGCGTGGAACCCGTCCGACTAGCTCTGTAGTGCTCGGAACGGCTGTAATCGCCTCCGCTTCATCCCCGTTAACGGATGCTATATGAGGACCCTGCAGCATAGCTCTATGCCAATGGGTCGAATTTAGGGTGGAACCACGAGTTTACAAGCACTCGTCCCTTTGCGGGATGTGTGCTTTTTTGTTCGTTCACATATAGCACTTAGGCACACCTCCCGCTTGTCTTGATGCTGATGAATCAGGAAGGTGAACAGGTATGGTTATTCAAGTGATATTGCCAGACGGAGCTAGCAGAGAGGTGCAGGCAGGAACGACATTGGAGCAGCTTGCGGGGTTCATCTCCCCGAGCCTTCGCAAGAGGGCAGTCGCAGGCAAGATAGACGGCAAGATCGTTGATCTAAGCGCATCAATCACAGAGAATGCAGCTGTGGAACTGTTAACTCAGGATTCGGCAGAAGGCTTGGAGGTGAGCCGCCACAGCGCGGCACACCTCCTGGCTCAAGCCGTGAAGCGACTGTACGGCGGAGCGGCGGTGAAGCTGGGAATCGGTCCCGTCATCGCAGACGGATTCTACTACGACATGGAGCTGGAGCGGCCTCTGACGCCGGACGATCTCGAGCAGATTGAGCAGGAGATGCTTCGCGTTGTGAAGGAGAATCTGGCGATTCAGCGGCGGGAGGTGAGCCGGGAAGAGGCTGGGAGGATTTTCGCGGAACGGGGGGAGGATCTTAAGCTCCAGCTGCTGAGGGAATTGCCGGAGGATGAGGTCATCTCACTCTATGAGCAGGGGGAGTTCGTCGACTTGTGCCGCGGGCCCCACTTGCCATCGACTGGGCGGATACAGGCGTTCAAGCTGCTGCATACGGCGGGAGCGTACTGGCGGGGCCAAGCGGACAACCAGATGCTGCAGCGGATCTATGGGACGGCATTCCCGGATAAGAAGCAGCTAGAGGAGCACTTATTCCTGCTGGAGGAGGCGAAGCGGCGGGATCATCGGAAGCTGGGAAAGGAATTGCAGCTATTCATGTTCTCAGAGGAAGCGCCGGGCATGCCGATCTATCTGCCCAACGGGATGATTGTAAGGGGTGAGCTGGAGAGCTTCGCTCGCATGCTACAGCAGGAGGAAGGCTACGATGAGGTGCGCACGCCGCTCATGATGAACCGGGGGATGTGGGAGCAGTCGGGCCACTGGGATCACTACAAGGACAACATGTACTTCACGAGTATCGATGAGACGCCATATGCGCTGAAGCCTATGAACTGCCCGGGGCATATGCTCATCTACCAGAATCAGCGCCACTCCTACAGGGAGCTGCCCATCCGGCTGGCTGAATTCGGTCAGGTGCACCGCCACGAGTTCTCAGGAGCGCTGAATGGCATGATGCGGGTGAGGACTTTCTGCCAGGATGATGCGCATCTCTTCGTTCGTCCTGATCAGATCGAGGAGGAGATTCACCGGGTGATGGCTCTGATCGACCAGATCTATGGGGTGTTCGGGTTCGAGTACCGTATCGAGCTGTCGACTCGGCCGGAGAAGTCTCTAGGGTCTGATGAGCTGTGGGGCAGGGCGGAGTCTGCGCTGCGTAATGTCCTAGATAGCCGTGGGGTAACTTACCGCTTGAACGCGGGTGATGGGGCTTTCTACGGACCGAAGATCGACTTCCACATTCAAGACGCCCTGAAGCGAAGCTGGCAGTGCGGAACGATTCAACTGGACTTCCAGATGCCGGAGAAGTTCGAGTTGTCTTATATTGGGGAGGATAATCAGAAGCATCGGCCAGTGGTTATCCACCGTGCGGTATACGGCTCCATCGACCGGTTCATCGGAATCTTGACGGAGCATTACAGCGGGCAGTTCCCGGCATGGCTGGCGCCCGTACAGGTTATCGTGCTGCCCGTATCAACAAGCCAGGCGGATTATGCGGCTGAGGTGCGCAGGAGGCTGAAGGAGCAGGGCATTCGGGTGAAGGTGGATGAGCGTGAGGAGAAGCTGGGCTATCGGATCCGTGAGGCTCAGCTGTCCAAGGTGCCTTATATGCTCGTGCTAGGTGAGCAGGAAGCGGGAAGTGGAACGGTCTCCGTTCGGAGGCGCGGAGTTGGGAATCTTGGCGTGCAGGAGTTGGGGGCGTTCGCGGAGCGGGTAGCCCGTGAGATTCGGAGCAAGGCGGCGGAGTAGAATATATTAATGTAACACTGGGACGACTATATGCTATATTTATAGCAGGGACTATAAGCGGTGGAGTGACCACGGCGCAGCCTTCCGAGAGGAGGTGATGCCATGGTCGCACTTGTGGCGCTACTGGATATCCTTAAGTGGATTGCTACCATTCTAAGCCTTGCGCTTAGTATACGGAAGCTCTATCGATGGATGAGACGGCAGCTGAACAAGCGAAAAACCCACCGCCTAAGGTAGAGGCCTAACGGTGGGTTTCGCTTTAGGTAACACTTAGCGCGCCGTGGGTGTCCACAGCCTTTTGTCCTCAGAGTCTTTGCCGTTGGAGCGGCAAAGGCTCTTTTTCAAGTCTACGCTAGTTGGAAGTTCTTCATACTCGTATACTACCACTTGCAAGGCTATGAATCAACGGTCAGATGCGGCTCCGACATAGGGAGATACAGCTCGAATCTGGTCCCCTTACCCACCTCGCTGGCTACATCGATCCAGCCGCCATGCAGCATAACATTCTGCTTCGCGATAGCAAGGCCGAGGCCCGTTCCGCCGCTGAGTCGCGTCCGTGAGGAGTCGGCGCGATAGAAGCGGTCGAAGATGAGAGGCAGCTCTTCCGGCGGAATTCCCGCACCATTGTCCTCTATTGTAATACGAGCATAGGCGCCCGCTCGACCGCTAGGATGCATCACTTGGTCACACAGAACAATAACCTTGCCACCGCTGCTTGTGTAGTGAATCGCATTGGTCACTATATTATAGATAGCTTGAAGGATACGAGTCTTCTCTACAGCCGCATAGAGCTGTTCCACGCCTTCCCGTTCCATCACAATCTCCTTATCCTCTGCCAGGAACAAGGTCTTGTCCACGACGCTGTCCACCAGTTGAACGACATTCACAGTCGACGCTCGAAGCTCCTCATGCCCCGCCTCCATCCTCGACAAGTCGAGCACATCATGTACCAAGCGGGACAGCCGCAGCACTTCATCTAACAGGGACGCCTGCTTCTCCCGAGTAAGGGCAGTATCCATCTCCTGTGCAAGCTCCAGCTCCCCTTGCATAATCATAAGCGGCGTCTTCAGCTCATGCGCCACATCGGAGAACAGCTGCTTACGCGAGCGCTCCAGAGCTGACATGCTCTCATTCATTGACCGCAGCGCGCGAGCAATCTCTCCGAACTCATCCTTCCTCCTCACAGGGAGGATTGTCTCAGGCATTCCAGTAGACATGTGAGCAATGCCCTTCATAATCTTGCGAATCGGCACTGACATCCGCCAGGATAGAATTAGAATCGTGATGAAGGAGGCTATACAGGTGAAAAAAAGCGACGCACGAGCAACAATAGGGAGCCTATCGACCCACATGCGCTTGAAGTCATACGTCTTGAACTGTCGTTCGTCCATGACGTAGAGCCGGCCAATCTTGCGCCCATCCGCCTCAAGCATCAGCGGGAAGCCGTCGTTGCGCAAGCTGCTCAGGCTCAAGCTGCCTTGCTTGTAGAGGGTCGCGCCGTCTGCCACCAAGGCAATCTCCACGAAGGCTCCGCTGGACGTGAAGCGTTCCCTATCGACCCCCTCCCAAGAGCGATGCTCCCCGTAGTACGCCTCGAACTCTTCCTCCAAGGAGTTGAACACCTCCCTGTTCTCGAAGTAAGCCACATCACGCGCGAGGTAGAACTGCACGAAGGTTACAAAAAAGAAGAAGAACAAAACTCCAATCACTAAAAGTCCCATGGAAAGGAAAAGCTTGGTTCGAATTCTCATGATCCGCCGCTCCCGAATCGATATCCAAATCCGTATACGGTCTGGATATAGGCTGCATTCGAGCTGTCGTCTTCAAGCTTGCGGCGAAGCTTGCTAATATGGGCATCCACCGTCCGCTCGTCCACGATAAATTCTTCCTCGAACGCATGCTGCAGCAGCTGCATCCGGCTGTACACCCGCCCTGGCTTGGAGGCTAGAAGATGCAGCAGCTTGTACTCCGTCGGAGTCAGGCGCAGCTCCTGATTCCCCTTGAACACTTGCAGGCTGTCCTCGTGGATGGTCAGCTCACCGCGTCTCATCACAGGGTCCGTACCACTTCGATCCTCTCTATTCATACGCCGGAGCAGAGAGCGGATCCGTGCCGACAGCTCTCTTAAGGAGAAGGGCTTCGTCAAATAATCGTCCGCCCCCATCTCGAGACCGATGATCTTGTCTGTCTCCTCATCCTTGGCCGTAACAAGGATGATACCAGGCTGTCCGAGCTCTCGAATACGGCGGCAAGCATCGATGCCGTTCATGAGCGGAAGCATCCAGTCGAGGATGACGATATCCGGAACATGCTCTATATATAGCTTCACTGCAGCCGCGCCGTCCGCTGCTGTAATCACTTCATACCCTTCGTTCCGCAGGAAGCTGTCCATGAGAGACAATATTTTTTCCTCATCCTCCACGACTAATAGCTTGATTCCCATCTGCGGAAGCCTCTCTTTCTTCGTGTTCTTTTTCTACCCATTATATAGGATTCTTGCCGGCACGCGTAATCTCTCACAACCTCTGCATCACTTCATCACAAGATCGCAACATTCTGGTGATAGCCTATGTTCATCACGATGAATGAGGAGGAATTGTTATGAAGTTCAGACTGCCGCTAAGAGGGAAGCAGCTGCTTATAACCATACATGTGCTGGCCGTCGTATGTTGGCTCGGAGGTGCTCTTGTCATGCTGCTGTTGGGCAGCTATATGCTGAAGTCAAGTAATGGAGAACAGCTCTATTACACCCTTGCTAATATGCATCTCGTGGACATGGTGATGATTAGGTATACTGCGCTTGCAGCCTTCCTGACAGGGCTAGCTCTGTCGGTGTGGACGAATTGGGGACTGTTCACTTATTACTGGATAGTTATTAAGCTCGTCCTGACTCTGTCCTTGATCGTATTCGGAATTGGGTGGATGGGGGACTGGCTGTCTGCTGTGATAAGTATGGGAGATGCCGAGCGTATGCACGCGCTAAGCAACCCAAGCTTCTTAAGCACGAGTCATGCTCTGCTTGGCGGGGCTATTGCGAATATCGCCGGACTTGTGTTCATGACGGCGATCTCTTACTTCAAGCCCTTCGGACGCATTCGCAAGACAGCACGGAAGGGGTAGATCAGACATGATAGAGACAATAGTCAGTGTATTGTGTGCTATAACGATGACCCTGCTTGCGGCTGCTGCAAGCGTGCTGGTCACGGGATTGTCAGAGCGGAGAACGAACCGAGGCCTTGCGCTGTCAAGAGGGGCGGCGCTTGGACTGTGCTGGAGCGGTGCTGCGATTCTGCTCGTGTGGTGCGGGTTCGTCGCCCAGCAGTGGATCAGCGGCGGTTGGCTCATGGTGGAGGGTACGGTGATAATAATGGTGCCACTCCTGCTAGTCGGCTATATGCCAGTCTTGATCTACACGCTGCCGAGATTGGCACGGGTGAGTGCGGATAGAGAAGCGGGCAAGGAGGCTGTATCCTTGGATATCTCCCGTCAGGCTGCAGATCCAGGGCTCGTCATACCTGTATATGGGTCGGCTGCAGCGTCGGTGGTTCATTTGCAGACCGTTATTTTCGACCAGCCGGTTCTTCCTGATCTGACGGATCTGCTGCTGAAGCTGCTCGTGCTCCTTATTCTGGTGCTTGCTCCTGGATATTATTCGGTTCGGAGATATAGAGCGTTACTGAGACGCCCGCTGCCTAGGCCGAAGCTGTGGAAGCGAGCTGTGAGGATTGCAGGTGTTACCGCTGCGGCGGTCGTCGTTAGCCTTGCCGTTATGGTTACCTCGCTGTTCCTCGCTGCTCAATCATCTAAGCTGCCTGAAGCTTCCGATATGATGAATCATCAGGCGATGGACGAAGGCGGCGGAACACCGACGATGATGTCGAGCAAGGGACGGTATGGCGCGCATGCCAACGGGCATGCCAATCATACCGCCGGTCAGAACCAGAATCAACAAGCATCAATGGTGGAGGTGGCGGATCTGACGGGAGATCTCTCTGCTCCTGCAACAAGCTCGTTCGAGCTAGTCGCCATGAAGAAGGAGGTTACTCTAGCTTCAGGAGCTATGGTGGACAGCTGGACGTATAACGGGGAGATTGCACCCGAGCTGCGCGTGCAGCAGGGAGAGATGGTGGAAGTGAAGCTGGTGAATAAGGATATCGACTCAGGCGTCACCATCCATTGGCATGGCTACAATGTGCCGAATGCGATGGATGGCGTGCCGGGAATGACACAGAATGTTGTGCTGCCGGGGCAATCCTTCACCTACAAGTTCCATGCGAAGCAGGCAGGAACGTATTGGTTCCATTCGCATCAGCAAGCCTCAGACCAAGTGGAGAGAGGGCTGTTCGGAACGCTTACTGTGGAGCCTGAGGCGGAGGAGGCATTCGATGAGGATATAACGGTCATGAATCATAGATGGTCCACACGGGATGGAGGGGGGCGGACTGCATTCGGCTATGAAGATGAGGTGCAGCTGCGTAAGGTTCAGCCAGGCTCGAGGGTAAGGCTAAGAGTGATCAATACGGATAACAGCTCTGAGCATTATGTGCTGCAAGGGGTGCCGTATCAGGTAACAAGTATCGACGGTGTGTCCATTAAGAGCCCGGGGATGCTGGAGGAGCGAACGGCAATTCGGGTGGCTTCGGGCGGGAGATATGAGGTTGTTTTTGTAATGCCGGATCATCCTGTAGGGTTCAAGATGGGGGCTGCTGATGCGGCGGACAAGCCTGGCATCGTATTCTACACTGGAGAGGTGCCTGCCGACTTAGGATTCGAGCCAGGGCTCCATGAGTTCGACCCTTCGGATTATGGCGATCCCCTCGAGAGTGAACTGACCGCGGAGGGGATGAAGTTCGACCGAGACTTCACGATGATTATGGGCAATCGGATGGGGTTCTATAACGGGATCCTCTACTTCCTCTGGACGGTGAACGGCGAGGTTCACCCTCGCACACCGACATTCGTCGTGAAGGAAGGTGAACGGGTTCGTACAACCTTCGTGAACCGGAGCTTGGCAGAGCATCCGATGCATCTGCACGGGCATCATATGACGGTGCTGAGTAAGGATGGGAAGCGGGTCAAGACGCCATGGGTGACGGACACGCTGAACGTACAGCCAGGAGAGCGGTATGAAGTCGCCTTCGTCGCGGACAATCCCGGCATGTGGATGGACCACTGCCACAATCTTCACCATGCCGCCACGGGCATGGTGCTGCACTTGATGTACGACCACGTCATGCCATCCTATGAGGTAGGGACGCGATCAGGGAATCTGCCGGATTAATACCCGCTGCCCGGCCGTTCCTATCAAGCTCGGGTAGCCGATAAGCCCACGGAACAGGCCTTGCTCCAGTTGTCTGGTTGCGGTGCGTTCGGATTCTTCCTCCACATTCCTCTTCATAAGCATAATCTCCTTTCTGAAGGTGTAATCAATATAGAGGGACAGACGCCATCAGCTTGTTCTTCTTATTGTTCTTTTTTTGTACATGTATATGGCAGTAAGAAGGGCAAGGGCAGCTACACCGATTAACCACGCAGAATCATAACCGAGTGCACGGTCCACGGTTTGATCCCCGACAGAGGCTCCACCGGTATGGATTGCACCTTTGGAATTCTTAGGAGAGGCGGATCGTTCATCGTTTAATTGTTTTACTTTCTTATTGAATTCGTCAATGGATATTAGTTTGTGTTTTTGCATATTTAGAGACAGATGGTCCCTCAATGGAAGGACAACAGGTTCACCTGTTGTTAATTCCGTTTCAAGTGCATATAGACCATAGGCTTGATCATAGATTAATCTTGCTTGATTCATTTCTGTGAGGTTTTTTTTGGCATATTCCAGATCTCGTGTAAGTGTATCGTTGTTTTTAATGTTGAAAATTTGCCATTTACCGTCTGATTGTTCTGTAAAAACAACCCCGACCTGTCTACCAGAAGCTAGTATAGGGAAGACATATCCACTGAATTGTAGAGACTCTTCCTGAACTACCGTCCAGTAAGGAATTCCTTCACCTAGTTCCTGAGCAGATTCATGTTGGTGCATCCCGAAATTTTTCTTATCGACCTCTAGCGAACCTCTAGATCCATCAAACTCTGCCTCAATAACAGCTCTGACAGCAGGGTCAGCTACTTCAGTAATGTTTTTTGGGGTAACAGCAGCATGTGTAATGCCAGGTAGGACGAGACATACAGCCAAGTATGTTATCACTGCTAATGTTGTTAGCTTCACCAGAACACCTCCATATACTAGACCTAGACGTTAATATATTGGAAATAGTTGCTACCCGCCCACTCACCGCCCATCCCGCCTTCACCAAAAAAATACGCGATACCCCGTTGACAGGATTTTCAAAGCCGTGGTAAAGTTGCGAAAGAAATTATTCGAGAGGAGGATTACGTTAATGCGTAACGGTGCGAACCACACAATTGTATTTAGGAGTCAATTGAATACCGAAGCGTTAGACGTAATCCATCCGCGCGTTCAATAACTGACTGGGTAAGACTTGAGTCGGGAGGCGCATGGTTACGTTCGCGTAATCGTGCGCCTTTTGCGACTCTAGGGAAGGCTTGCCGGCAGATGCTAGATCAGAGCAGCGCGCTCTGGCTCAGTCTGCAGGCTAAGCCGCATTCTCAGATGACTCGGAAGAAGCGTATCGCATTAGGCGGTGCGCTTTTTGTGTTGTATGGATTAGCGGATGGGTTACGCAAGCTAAATATTAGGATTCTTGCAAGGAAAGTAGGTTGATCTCATGTTCGTTGTACTTAAAAAATTAAGCTGGTTCTTCAAGATGAACTGGAAGCGGTATGCCGTGGCGGTCACGCTGCTCACACTGACAGGCTTCATCGACGTCATTCCGCCATGGCTGCTCGGCTACACCATTGACGGCATCCACCAAGGTCTCCTGACGGATGCCAAGTTCTATTGGATCGTAGCCGCGTGGATCACGCTGACCGTGGTCGGCTATGCCATTACTTATGTGTGGCATTATCAATTATTCGGAGGAGCCTTCGTCTTAGAGAAGCTGATGCGATCCAGATTAATGCGTCACTTCCTGAAGATGACGCCTACCTTCTACGAGCGTAATCGGACCGGCGATCTCATGGCCCGCTCAACGAACGACCTCGGTGCGGTCTCGCAGACGGCGGGCTTCGGGATCCTGACGCTCGTCGACTCAACGCTGTTCATGATTACGATCCTCGCTGTGATGATCGTTCTGATCTCATTCAAGCTGACGCTTGCGGCCATGCTGCCGCTGCCGTTCATGGCGCTTGCGCTTAAGTACTTCGGCGCGAAGATTCACGAGCGGTTCATGGACGCGCAGGACAGCTTCGGCGAGCTGAATGACCAAGTGCTGGAGAGCGTGTCGGGCGTTCGCGTCATTCGTGCCTTCGTGCAGGAGGAAGCGGATGAAGCGAGATTCCAGAGCAAGACCGCAGAGGTGGTGGGCAAAAACATCGCCGTAGCCCGCATCGATGCGCTCTTCGAGCCCACGATGAAGGTGCTTGTCGGGATGAGCTACCTCATCGGCCTCTGCTACGGCGGCTATCTGGTGTTCCATAACGAGATTACGCTCGGCGAGCTGGTGTCGTTTAATATTTTCCTAGGGATGCTCATCTGGCCGATGTTCGCGATTGGGGAACTCATTAACATCATGCAGCGGGGTAATGCTTCGCTTGATCGGGTCAGCGAGACGCTGAACTACAAGCAGGATGTTCCGGAGACCGAGCAGCCTGTGGCCGTCACAGAGCCGGATGCGATTACCTTCTCTCAGTCGACCTTCAGCTATCCTACCTCAACGACGGATAACCTGAAGGATGTGACATTCGAGCTGAAGCAGGGACAGACGCTCGGCATCGTCGGCCGCACAGGAAGCGGCAAGACGACGCTGCTGAAGCAGCTGCTCAGAGAATATCCGCTTGGGGCCGGGGATATCAAGGTGTCCGATGTGACGCTGGATCAGCTTGCGACGGATCAATTGCTTGGCTGGATCGGCTATGTGCCGCAGAATCCGATCTTATTCTCCAGGAGCATCCGAGAGAATATCTTGTTCGGGAAGAAGGATGGCTCGCCGGAGGATCTCCAGCGCGCGCTGGAGAGGGCTTCCTTCGCCAAGGACATCCGATTCCTGCCAGATGGCCTCGATACGATGGTGGGCGAGAAGGGTGTCGCCCTCTCAGGCGGCCAGAAGCAGCGGGTCAGCATCGCACGGGCACTCATCGGCGATCCGGAGATTCTGATGCTGGATGATGCTTTATCTGCAGTAGATGCGAAGACCGAGGCTGAGATTATTGACGGCATCCGCACGGAGCGGGCTGGCAAGACCACATTCATTACAACCCATAGATTATCAGCCGTGCAGCATGCGGATTGGATTCTGGTCCTTGATGAGGGCCGGATCGTGCAGGAAGGCACCCATGAGCAGCTGCTGCAGCAAGAGGGCTGGTACAAGGAACAATACGACCGTCAGCAGCTCGAACAATTAGTCGAGACGACGACGGGTTAAGGAAGGGGACACGGGCCCAATGACGAATCACAGCAAGAGATTATGGCGATATGCTTGGCTATATAAGAAACCGATCATCCTGGCGTTAATTCTGCTCATTCTCGCTGTATCAGCGGAGCTGGCAGGACCGTTCATTGCGAAGCGGATGATTGACCAGAACATTCTGGGTATTGAGAAAAAGTGGCATCAGGTTGAGGGCAAGCAGCCTTATGCGGTGGAATATGAAGGCGCTTGGTATAAGCGCGAGGACCACTTCGCAGCTGGCGAGGAGAAGGGCAAGGAGGTGCGCGTGCTGCAAGCAGGGCGTACGTTCTACTGGCTGGACGGCAAGCTTGCCTTCGACAAGGGCGTGCGGCGTGTCGTGGATGGACAGCTGACGATCACGAGCGCGGATAAGACGCAGACGGCAACGTACCCAGTCGTGAAGCTGGACTCGAAGCAGCTGTACCAATTCTACAAGCCGGAATTCGGCGGGCTGCTGAGAATGGCGTTCTTCTACCTGGGGCTATTATTGGTAGGAGCCGTGTTCACGTATGGTCAACGGCTGCTCCTGCAGACGTCGGCTAACCGAATTGTGCAGAAGATGCGTAACGACGTCTTCGCGCACATCCAGCGGCTGCCGGTCAATTACTTCGACAACCTGTCTGCGGGGCAGGTGGTGTCGCGGGTGACGAATGATACGGAGTCGATTCGTGAGCTGTATGTGAATGTTTTGGCTAATTTTTTCACCGCGATTGTGTATATGACGGCTATCTACGGGGCGTTGTTCCTGCTGGATACTCGTCTGGCGCTGATCGCGCTGCCGCTTGTGCCGATTCTGATCGTGTGGATTCAGGTATACCGCCGCTTCGCGGCTCGCTACAACCGTGTCATTCGCGCGAAGCTGAGTGAGATTAACGGGATGATTAACGAATCCATCGGCGGGATGGCGATCATTCAGGCGTTCCGCCGGCAGAAGGAGACGATGAAGGAATTCGAGGAGCTGAACGAGACGTATTATACGTATCAGAACAAGCTGCTCAGCCTGAATTCGATTACGTCGCATAACCTGGTTAACGTCATCCGGAATGTGATCTTCCTCATCGTGCTGTGGATGTTCTTCGGCAACTCGCTTGGTGAAGCAGTATCGGTGGGCGTGCTGTATGCATTCGTCGATTATATGAACAGGATGTTCCAGCCGATCGTCGGTATCGTGAACCAGCTGTCCAATCTCGAGACGGCGCGGGTGTCTGCGGAGCGGATCTTCACGCTGATGGATCAGGAGGGAATCGATGTGGTGCCAGGCAAGCTTGAGCGCTACAAGGGTGAGGTGAAGTTCGAGGGCGTCTCGTTCGCCTACAAGGGCGATGATTATGTGCTTCGCGACATCTCGCTTACGGCGCGCCAAGGGGAGACGGTCGCTCTGGTCGGTCATACCGGCTCTGGCAAAAGCTCCATCTTGAACCTGCTCTTCCGGTTCTATGATACGCAGGAGGGACGGATCTCCATCGACGGACGCGATGTGAGAGAGCTGCCGAAGCAGCTGCTTCGGCAGCATATGGGCATTGTGCTGCAGGATCCGTTCCTGTTCACGGGCACCATTGCTTCGAACATCTCGCTGGATAATCCAGCGATTAGCCGCGAGCGGGTCGAGCAGGCGCTGCGTGATGTGGGCGCCTACGAGATGTTCAGCGCGCTGCCGGGCGGCATCGACGCGCCGGTCATTGAGAAGGGCAGCACGCTGTCGGCTGGTCAGCGTCAGCTGATCTCCTTCGCCCGGGCGCTCGCCTATGACCCGGCGATATTAATCCTCGATGAAGCGACCGCCAGCATCGATACGGAGACTGAGGCAATCATCCAGGGGGCGCTGGATGTGCTGAAGAAGGGACGCACGACGTTCGTCATCGCGCACCGCCTCTCCACGATCCGCAGCGCGGATCAGATTCTCGTGCTCGACCGCGGCCGCATCGTCGAGCGCGGCAGCCACGATGAGCTCATGGCGCTGCGCGGCAAGTACTTCGGCATGTATGAGCTGCAGCAGGCGGGCTAGAGCCGCTGACAGGCGAGTGAACTATTATATGTGTCGCCACTTTGTGGCACTCGAAGCACCGGATGATTGATCCATCATCCGGTGCTTTTATGTTTTTATCGGCGGAATGATTAGATGAGATGTCCATGAGTCGGTGCTGGAGGGAGGGGGAGGATGAGGGGGAGAGAGGGCAGCGCGGTTCTGGCGTAGCGGCCTGTCTTCCTGTCTGGCTGTCTACCTATTTGTCTCCTTTTGCTCACTATCCCCTTCGTTCAGGAAGAACAGGGACAGGATCAGGACTAGAATCACAATCAGGTGATGGCAGCTATTCTCTTCTCTATACGATAGGCGCTTTTGAACGCGATAGCCACTAATCCTGAGCGAAGGGGATAGTGGGGCAAAGGAGTGAGAAAGCGCACCCGCTCGCTTCTGCAAAGCAGTAGCGGTTAATCGCAACGGAACTGAGCGCTCTTATTTCAATGAATGTGGCGATGTTCCAATTGGTTACGGAACTCAGCGACGCTATTCGCCTCCATCCACCATATATTAACGCTGAATAGCAGTAATAACGTCCCTCAGTTCCGCAAGACCTCAGAATATGCTTATTTTCCACCCCATAACGTCGCTCAGTTCCGTCCCTCGTATTTAAGGGGCTTTCTCACGAATGCTCACTCATTCGCAGG
>NZ_JBHSHW010000035.1:0-596 GCF_042653305.1 Paenibacillus sp. GCM10023252 | reverse complement strand
AGAAGAGCACAATGGTGGGGGAAAAGGAGCAAAAGGCCGCATCAACTCGAGTCACCCTTCGCTTACAATTAAAGATCGTAAGATTTAAGGATGTTTCAGCATTTCATTCTTTCGCTATCCAGTTTTCAAGGAACAATAGTTTTCGCTGCGCTTGTCTGAACAAGTTCAGACTTTAAGAGCAAAGAAAAAGATAAAACATAATTGGTGGAGCCAAGCGGGATCGAACCGCTGACCTCCTGCTTGCAAGGCAGGCGCTCTCCCAGCTGAGCTATGGCCCCATAAATGGGATCACATATCATGTGATAATGGTGGGCCTTAGTGGACTCGAACCACCGACCTCACCCTTATCAGGGGTGCGCTCTAACCAGCTGAGCTAAAGGCCCATACGTTCTATTCGGTTGGAACACCAATATAATAAGTGCATTGCTGCACCCGCTTGGCGACGTCCTACTCTCCCAGGACCCTGCGGTCCAAGTACCATCGGCGCTGGAGGGCTTAACGGTCGTGTTCGAGATGGGAACGCGTGGTCCCCCTCCGCCATCGCCACCAAACGGATGTGGATGAAAGATTGCTCTTTCAAAACTGACAACGAGTGA
>NZ_JBHSHW010000034.1:0-66650 GCF_042653305.1 Paenibacillus sp. GCM10023252 | reverse complement strand
TTTCTTTTTGTTTGACAAATTAAAGAAGGGGCGTCCCCAAGTCATTTATGACTTTTGGGACAGCCTCGGTTCCTTCATTAGGTGGTCTTGAGCCTGCACCCTATGCGAACAAGGCGTTCAGACAATACAAGTTAGGGGACAAGGAGCTTAACAATGGGGTCCTCCTGCTCCTCTCGATGACCGAAGGAGCGGTGCAGATTGAGGTAGGATATGGACTGGAAGGGGCGATTCCTGACGGCAAGGCAGGCCGCATCCTCGATACCATTACCATTCCTTATCTGGAGCAGAATGAACCAGGCAAGGCTATCGTTGAGACGTATCATGCCCTCTATCAGGAGACAGCGATTGAATACAAGGTAGAGGATCAATTAACCGCTGCGCCGGCTGAGCTGCCGGCTAACAATCAGCAGGGTGCTCCGGATCAGGGCGGGATATCTATCCTATGGGTCATTGTAATCGTCGGTCTCCTCATCGTAGACTTCGTCTTCTTCCGCGGATTCCTCACACTGACACTGTTCTCCATGCTCGGCCGAGGCGGGTTCCGCGGAGGCAGTGGCGGTGGGGGCGGTGGATTCAGAGGCGGCGGCGGAGGCTCATCTGGCGGTGGAGGAGCGGGGCGAAGGTTCTAAGCAAGATCATGCATTCGCTGGCTGAATTCACTGGATGAATCATCCAGTTGCGATCTGTTCGCGTTCGAGTTATATTAATTGACGGGTCAATGATTGATAGGTCAAGGGAAATGTGGAGAGGAGCCTACATGTGTCGACCATGCCATGGGAATCGTCGAAGATTCTCTATCAGCTGCTCTTCTTGAACAAGCAGATCAGCCCGAAGTTCGAACGATGCACCGGTATCAGTCCGACGAGACTTGAGCTCTTGCATCACCTCGTTCAAGCGGACGAGATTAGCCAGACCACCCTTCAGCGGGAAGTGAATATCGATCTTGCAGCCATTACTCGTCATCTCCAGCAGCTCGAAGCTGCAGGGATGGTTGAGCGGCGCAAGAGCACGAGTGACAACCGAATGACGCTCGTTCGTCTAACCGACAAGGGAAGGGAGCAGATTATCTCTTACCGAATCGAGAAGGATGAATTCGTGAACAAGCTGCTTCACGGCTTCAATGACGAGGAGTGCCAGCAATTCGCAGCCATGCTAAGCAGAATGCAGCATAATCTAAGTGACCTGTAAGCAGAGCGAACAGGCACACACATCTTACATCATGGGGGGAACATCATGAACAAGCTGATATCTAATGATTACCAACATATTGTGTCAAGCAGACGATCCATCCGAACGTATGATCCATCCGTTAAGATTAGCCGGGAAGAGATGGAGGAGATCTTGACGAAGGCAACGCTCGCGCCTTCCTCAACTAACATGCAGCCGTGGCGTTTCATCGTCATCGAGAGCGAGGAAGCTAAGGCAACACTGGCTCCTCTGGCCAGCTTCAATCAGCGACAGGTGGAGACTTCCGCAGCTGTAATCGCCGTCTTCGGTGATATGAACAACTTCGAGTATGGTGATGAGATATACAGCAGCTCTGTAGAGCTTGGCTACATGCCTGCGGATGTGAAGGAGACGATGATGGGCAAGCTGGAGGGATTCTTCGCTAACGTGCCCGCTGAAGTGATGCGAGAGATTGTGCTCGTTGACGGAGGTCTGGTGTCCATGCAGCTCATGTTAACAGCGCGTGCTCATGGATATGACACGAATGCAATCGGGGGATACGATAAGGCTAATATTGCGGAGGCATTCGGTCTGGACAAGGATCGTTATGTACCCGTCATGCTGATCTCGATCGGCAAGGCAGATGGCGCAGGCTACCCATCCTATCGTCTGCCCATTAACAAGGTTGCGGAGTGGAAGTAATACTAACCCGAAGAGGAGAATCCGATCATGATTATTATTCACGCTGAATTCAAGGTTCAAGGGGCACAAGAGCAGGCATTCCTAAGCGAGATCCATTCCTTAATTGAGGCTTCACGAGCGGAGGAAGGCAACGAGGCTTATGACTTGTACAAGGATACTGAGCATCCTCATGTATACAAGATGGTCGAAGTATGGCAAGGTGAGCAGGCGGTAGCGGCTCACAACAGCAGCGAGCACTTCCGTGCCTTCGTAGGCAAGGCCGCTCAGTTCCTGGCAGCCCCGTTAAGCGTCAAGGCTTATCACGGAGAGCCTGTCCCTATGCAAGCCTGACAATAGCCGCTGGAAGGGATCTCCCTTCTAGCGGTTTTTTATTATAACCGATTCCCATCATTGCTGTTGATCTTGCTTAAGACTGTCGGCATTATTGTCTGAGGCCTTATCTTCCGGCTCATCGAACGGGACACGGTCTTCGGGATAATACATATAAGCTCACCTCCTGTCGACATGTAGTATAGTATTGTATGTTCAATTCTGTGTTAAATGATTGTTATCCTAAGATGAAACTTGTCTCTTCCACAGTCGAGCCATTCCGAAGGTAATCGCCGCAATGAGAGCAACGAACCCTAAGCTGATCCAGAATCCGGGACGGCTGGTCTCGTGGAATAAGGTGCCGCTGACAGCAAGCAGGATGAGGACAGCCGCTATCCCTCTCTTCCATTGTCCCCAGACGCTGAGCTTCAGCAGCTTGCCGGAGGTGAGCAGGATGAACATCCAATTGTAGAGCAGCATGAGACCGGCAGCCGTCGTCATATATTCATACACCTCATCAGGCATCAGCAGAGCTAGAACAATCGAGCCGATCAAGGCGAGCGTTGTCAGGCCGATCGCGAAGTAGGGGGTGCTCCGCTTGCCCTTGCTTACCTTGGCGAATATCTTCGGAGCATCGCAGTTCTTGGCAAGCGTAACGAGTATCGTGGTGACCGCGAATAAGGAAGCGACCATCGTGGAGAAGCCTGCGATGATGAACACAGCATTGAACAGATGCGGGACGAACGCTATTCCATATCCGCTAAGGGAGGCGACCAGCGGGCTCTGATTCGACGGTATCGCATCCCACGGCACCAGGCTGAGTGAGAGTCCGAGGGTTAGTGCATACAAGAGGACCAGCACGCTAATCATCAGTCGGCCTGCCTTGGGTGCGTCCTCAGGATGCTTAAGCCGAACCGCCAGCAGCCCCATAATCTCAATTCCTCCGAAGCAATAGAAGGCATACAGCAGCGTAGACCAACCGCCCTTAAGTCCCGTGGGAAGGAGAGGGAGCGGCCATTGCGGGGTGTGCTTCGAATCTCCGAACCATCCAATCAGAGCACACAATGCTATAGCGATGAACGCAACGATTGCCGCCAGCTTAATGACAGCGAATAGGTGCTCGGCCTTCTCGAAGCCCTTCGTTCCGAGCAGGATGACACCCAGTCCGAGTACCGCATAGGCTGAAGCGAGTATCCACATCGGCACATCAGGGAACCACAGTCTTGTGAAAAGGGACAAAGCCGCCATCTGGCTGCCCATAATAAGCAGCTCCGAGGACCAATACACCCAGCCGCTGCCGAATCCCGCCCAGCGGCCGTAGGCCTCCTTCGCATACGCGCAGAAGGAGCCTTCCTTCGGATCAGCTGACGTCATACGGGCGAGCACATCGAAGACGATGAACGTACCGCAAGCTGCCAGGAACAGAGCGGGCAGGATGGCCGGCCCCCCTATGCTTATGCCTACGCCAGTTCCGAGGAAGAAGCCGGTCCCTATCGTGCAGGCTACTCCCATGAGGGACAGCTGCCACCAAGGCATGGACTTGTCCTGATTCTGATCATTCGTCTGACCCAAGTTATCAAGCTCCCGTGTATAGAGATGTAATGACATACACGGATTATTGTGTGAACTTAAGCGCATTCATATACAGAGGCTGCCATCACACGAGCTCCTGCAGCGCTTGCCAGCCGAAGTATAACCCGAATCCAATCAAGGACAATCCTGATAGTCTGGATATGAGGGTCAATGTGGCAGGCCTGAGCAGTCTCCTCGAGTAACTGGATGTGATGGCCATCATCAAGTCCCATAACCCTATGCCTAATAATATGGCCAGTGTATACATAATGAGCTGGGGAGTCTCATAGGTCTTGGCAGTCTTGGCAAGGACCGAGCCGTAGATGCCTAACCAGAACATAATCGTTAAGGGGTTAAGCAGGGAGATGAGGAATCCGGTGCCGAAGGAGCGGGAGAGAGGCTCGGAGGAAGCTTGCCTATCCGTGTCTATGGCTGCCGCTCCCTTGAGTCCGTCTATTCCCGTGTAGATGAGGACGAAGCAGCCGAACACCCACAGGAAGGTGTTCATGACCGGATGGTCCAGGAAATGCACGGTGCCGAAATATACGATCAGGATAAACAGAACATCAGCCAGCATCGATCCAAGTCCGAGCAGCCAGGAATTCCAGAAGCCGCCCCGAATGCCCCGATCCATCTGGGCCGCATTGATGGGCCCGATCGGGGCCGCAAGCGACAGTCCCAGCAGGATATAACTGAGCAACATACTCATACGCGCACCCTCCCGCTATACCGTAGTTCATAAGCTTGTATAGTGTATTCGCGGCAAGGAGGTTGTACGACACTCAATTATTTGTCACGCTTCATGGCATGCAGATGGGCGAACGGGCACTTCGCAGGAGAGGAATCATCATCGCTAAGGAAATATTGCTTCCATTCGAAGTTCTCCTGGCTTCCATATAAGTTCAGATCGGGATGAATACCCGTCTCATCGTACTTCACGATTCGCTCCCGAATGTTGTGCTTCACATGCGCAGCCCCTTCGGCATGTGCATTGAACTCCACCAGCACCCAGCGCGGCGTAATGGCGAAGATGTAATAGGGGAAGCTCCGGCTCTGCCTGAGCTTATGAGCGGGAGTCGCACAGTACATGAAGTATTGCTCGCCTCCGTAGCAATATTCCCACACATGGTGGTGCGGGTCCTTCGGGATATGCTCGGGCCACGGTGCGGAGTCATGCTCGCTTACCTCGCTGAGAATGTTCCAGAACAGCCGGCGATACCCATCCACTCCCGTTGCATCCACAAGATCATCAGGCGTTGCAAAAAAAGCAATCAGTGAGGTGTATCTTCCACAATCACGTGATATCGGACCATATTGTTCCAATATCTGGGCTAGTTCCTTCGCGGCTTGCTTCGATCTGGGGTCACTCAGGAAGGCATAACGGAATTGACCTAGCTTCAGGCCAATCGTTGCAGGAATGCAAGGGAAGAGATGAGCAGTATTTGACAGCTTCGCTGCAAAAGCTGCATGTGCATCGGCCTGCCAGCCAGCAGGCAGGGTCATCATGTCTTTTGTATCATAAATCCGCATGAGTCTATTCCTCCTTCTCACTACAGTATGAAGAGGAGGAGGAATGGTGCTTTCGAATCAAAATCTAGCAAATGGGGATGCCAATCTATTATTCCTCTGCTATAATGACAGCATGAAAAATATAACATTATCTATTATGCTTGCTGTCCTGTTGCTGTCCTTGACGATTCGGCCTATGAATGCTAATGCAGGCGCGGAGGGGGATTACAAGGTTGTTGCTGATTCACTGCAAGTGAGAGAAGAGGGCAGCCAGTCCGCCAAGGTCATAGGCAGCTTGAAGTATGGAACGATCGTGAGTGTATCCCAAGAGAAGTATGGCTGGATGCAGATGAAGTCTTCGAAGGTGTCAGGCTGGGTAGCCGGTCATTATCTTAAGAAAATAGAGGGCTCAGCAGCATCTTCATCATCTGGCGCGGCAGAGACTGCATCCAGCCCAGCTAAGCCAAGTATAGGAATCGTCACCGGTGATTCGGTGCGATTACGCGAGGGTCCCGGGACGAGCTATGCCGTTCTTGGCAGTGTGAACAAGGGCGACAAGCTGACGATCCAAGAGAGTAAGACGGGCTGGTATCATGCGAAGACTGCTCAAGGCGTATTAGGCTGGATATCCAGTCAGTTCGTCAGCGTCTCTGGCATTGAACTAGCGTCAGGTCCAACAGCCTCTGGAGGAGGCTTGAAGGGTAAGGTGATTGTCGTTGATCCTGGTCATGGGGGCAGTGACCCGGGCATGGTTGGAACGACGCAGCATACCGAGGAGAAGAATCTAACGCTGAGCACCTCTATCCTGCTGGCAGACCAGCTTCAGCGCTTAGGTGCCAAGGTCATTCTCACGAGGACGAAGGACAGCGAGAAGCCATCGCTTGCTGATCGGGTCAAGATAAGCGAGTCGGCTGGAGCAGATGCCTTCGTCAGCATCCATTACAACTCCTCCACCAAGAACAATTCCGGTACGCTTACCTTCTACTATTCAGAACAGAAGGACCGCCCGCTTGCCCGCTCCATCGAAGCGAAGCTAAGCTCAGGCATTGGACTGAAGAGCAATGGCATCTCATATGGCGACTATCATGTCCTTCGAGAGAATGATGTCCCATCTGCTCTGCTCGAGCTCGGATTCTTGACGAACGAGAGCGACGAGGAGCTGGTGAAGACGAGCGGCTATCAGCGCAAGGCTGCCGCAGCGATTGCCAGCGGATTGGAAGCATACTTCAAGTGAGCATAGAAGAGGCCTGCCGAGCTTGGCAGGCTTCTTCTTTTTTCATGAGAGAGAGTTAACAAATCTGGTATAATCCTGTACGATAATGTAGTGGTAGAATAGAAGGTTGATTATGAATGCGGGAGAGGATTCGTTTGTTTTTGCACTTGATACAAGAATCAGATCATAAGATAGCCTTCTTGGAGCTGGCGCAGCTTGCCGCGCAGGCTGACGGCTTCGTTAACCGCAAGGAGCAGGGTTACCTGCGTTCTTATCGGGAAGAGATGAGCCTGGCGGAGAACGAACTCGCGGATCTGCCTGTCCGCGAGCTGGAGCACATTATTGGCGGGATTAAGGATGCTCAGGTTAAGAATATTTTCATCGTGGAGATTCTGCTGCTCATCTTCGCGGATGGCGATTATAATGACGGGGAGAAGCAGATTATAACGGATATGAAGCGAATCTTCGGATACTCGGAGGCGGCCTATGAGCGTATTAAGCAATGGGTCATCGAGATGGACAAGCTGAAGATTAACGGTGTCAAGCTGATCTTGACTACGGTCTAGTACAATAGTTCCATCTGAGAGGAGCGGGCCTACCCTTGAATCTTCCCTACGGATATGAGCTTCCAGAGGAGCAGCGCGGTGGCACCTTGATCTATTATGATGTGTTCGAAGGAACGTTAGATGCGGAGCTTCACAGGGCAGTCGCGGTACGAGATGCGCTGGCATTCGACAGGCTGGTGCTGTATCCGCTTCACGAGGAGACGGTCAGGCGAATGACTGGCGAGAAGGTCAGTGCTTACTATCGAAGGGCTGACCGGCTGCATGATTGGAAGCGGCATTCGTCCCATGCAGGTGTAATCGTGGAAGGACTGGAAGGGAAGAGGAAGAAGTACACGCCGATAGATTCCGCTCTGAGACATCTGGTTGACGCCTATAAGGGTCCCTACTTCCTCTACCTGACACCGGATATGGCGAATCTGTTCGCGTCGTTCTCTTCATTCGAGGAATGGATTCGGAAGCTGCGGCTGGTGCTCACTGCTGAACCGAAGAGCTTGCATCCGCGGCTTGAGAAGTATCGTCATCGGTGGGACGTTCCAAGTTAAGTCTGGATAGGTCTGTTGGGTCTATTGCGTTACACATTCGCTCTGATTACCGATTGACAATCCAAAAGTTCAATGCTACTATAAAAAACATTAATACAAACTAAGTCTGTTGGTATTATCGGTTTTTAAATAACTAATGGCATTGACCATTCAAATGGAGATGTATGTTCGCATACGAGAAGTCCCGGAATTACCGTCGGGGGTTTACGTATAGTGGCCGTGCATCTTTTTTTTGTTATGCCAGCATGTAAGCAGCAATGTGGATTAGGGAGATGGAGGGTTGTCATGAGTGGGCAAGACACATTGAAGTTGACAGCGGATGTGCTTGTAATAGGAGGCGGACCGGCAGGCGCGTGGTCGGCGTGGAGTGCCGCTTCTAAGGGAGCTAGCGTCGTATTGGTTGACAAGGGTTACCTGGGATCAAGCGGGGCAACTGCACCAGGTGGAACGAATCTGCTCTACTTGCCACCAGATCAGGAGTTAAGAGAACAAGCTGTACAGCAGAGGATGAAGTCGGGCGGATATCTATCCGAAGCACATTGGATTCATCGGGTGTTGGACCAGGTCTATATAAATCTGGAGCTAGTGGAGCAGTGGGGATACCCCTTCGTACGAGATGAGCATGGTGTTCCGCAGCGTAATCACTTGCAAGGACCGGAGTATATGGCTCTCATGCGCAAGGCGGTCAAGAAAGCAGGCGTTAGAGTGCTTGATCACGCGCCCGCGCTTGAATTACTTCAAGATGAGCATGGTGTTGGCGGGGCAAGAGGTGTCCTGCGCCAAGAGGGCAGGGAGTGGGAGGTTCGCGCGAATGCGGTTGTCATCGCGACTGGCGGCTGTGCGTTCCTGAGCAAAGGACTCGGTTGTAACGTGCTGACTGGAGACGGCTATCTGCTGGGTGCCGAAGCAGGTGCCGAGCTGTCTGGCATGGAATTCTCACGGCGCTATGCGCCTGCTCCGGCATTCAGCTCGAATACAAGATCCAGACTTCTCGGCTGGGCGACTTATTATGATCAGGACGGAAATGAGCTAAGTGGACAACGCAACGGCGACTTCCTAGCCCAGCGATTGCAGCAAGGTCCTGTATACGCCATTATGAACAAGGCAGATACACCGGAGAAGCAAGCCATCCTAAGATCGTCTCACGCTGTATTCTTCTTACCTTATGATCGTGCCGGAATTGACGTGTTCACACAGCCGTTCCCGTTGACCCTGCGTTATGAAGGGACCGTTCGCGGAACAGGCGGGCTCAGAATCGTCGGAGATCAATGCGATACAACCGTAGCTGGGTTGTATGCTGCCGGTGATGCGGCGACAAGGGAGAGAATTACAGGAGCTGCCTCTGGCGGGGGAGCGTTCAATGCTTCATGGGCGATCTGCTCCGGAACATGGGCTGGTGAAGGCGCTGCCGACTATGCATTAGCACAGCCTGCACCAGCCGATTCTCGAGAGCTTCGTTCAGCAGGGCGATATGGATTAAGCAAGTATAGCTCCAGCCAGAGCCGTTCATTAGCCAGGGTAGAGACGTCTGAGCTTATTCAATCCATCCAGGATCAGGTTCTTCCGCTGCACATCAATTACTTCCGCTCGGAGACCGGACTTACTTCCGCACTTCATAAGCTGAACAGTTATTGGCCAGCTGTTAATGAACAAGCACCCATTACTATTCATGAGCGAGTGAAGGCAAGAGAAGCGGCAGCGATGGCCGCAACGGCCAGATGGATGTATACGGCTGCTCTTCATCGCAAGGAATCGCGCGGAGCAGGCTTGCATGTGCTGGGGGAATATCCAGACGTTGATCCAAGTCAACATCACCGGCTCATTGTATCTGGTCTGGAGCAAATCGAGGTAAGACCAGATCGGACCTTCCTTCGTGATTCAAGCTCAGCATCCTTACTCAAGGCAACAGGACAGGAGGCTCAGATCGGATGATTGAACTTGTCAGCAGCGAGCGGTGTATAGGCTGTAATCTATGTGTGAAGGTCTGTCCGACGAATGTGTTCGACAAGACGGAGCACGAACCGGTTATAGCCCGGCAGGAAGACTGCCAGACCTGCTTCATCTGTGAAGCGTATTGCCCAGTCGATGCACTCTATGTGTCGCCCTATACCGATGAGAAGGTAGCCGTCCATGAGGAAGAGCTCGCAGACCAAGGTATTCTGGGAAGCTGGAGGGCTACGATAGGCTGGGGACCAGGCAGAACGAAGCTGGCTGCGCTTGACCAGACTCCCTTTATCGATCGAATATTGCCCCCTCGCCCTATCCGCGCAGCGGGTATCTCTGATGTAAGAACTCCTTCATCAGGCTGAATGAAGCGAATAATTGATGCATGGTGCCAACTAGTTAACTGGAGGCGCATGTCTCGCAAGATCTATTGAGATCTGGCGGGATGTGCGCCTCTTCTATTATCTATCCCAATTATTCCAGGAGGAATGAATGACATGAGTATCGAATCCACCCCCCGTCTCCATCTATCTATTGAAGAGGTATACAGCCCAGAGGTTCAGGCTGCAAGAACGCCAGATTATCCTGTTCACCCTCTTATTCTCAATCGTTGGTCGCCACGCTCTTATGAGAAGAACTCCTTATCGGATGAAGAGCTGTATACGGTTCTTGAGGCTGCAAGATGGGCGCCTTCATCAGGCAATCAACAGCCATGGCGCTTCTATATAGCTAGGACGGTGGAAGAACATGAGCAGTTCCGCAAGTTCATCAAGCCGCGCAATCGGTTATGGACAGATCAGGCGCCTGTGCTGCTGCTGATCGCTTCCGCTAAGGTGAAGGACAATGGTGATTCCATCGGCTCACATGCCTTCGATGCAGGCGCAGCTTGGGCGAGCCTGGCGCTGCAAGCAAGATTGCTGGGATTATCGACCAGAGCGGTCGGCGGCTTCGATTCTGAGCTCGCTAGAGAAGTGCTGCATACTCCTGATCATATTGCCCTCCATGCGGTTATTGCCTTAGGATTCCGCGGTGGGGTGGAGACCTTGAATGAACAGTTCCATGAAGCGGAGAAGCCTAATGGGCGGCGGCCGCTCGCAGAGAATATTCTATCCATTCCCGTCAATCCTGTCCGCTCAACCGACTAGGCGTACATTCATCATACCGATACAAATATAGAGAGGATGATAGAGATGGCAAGAACATTTGAAGTGACAGAACCGTGGTTGAAGCGCATTGTTGACCAAGTTCATGGATTATCCTATGGTGTTGTGCAGATCACGGTACATGACGGTCAGATTGTTCAGATTGATCGTACCGAACGAAGCCGATACGATACGCCTAAGAGCTCTATCCAAGGTAATAAACGTCGATGACCAAGTGGATTACGGAACAATTAACAGCAGATGTACTTGTTATTGGAGGCGGTCCCGCTGGTGCTTGGGCGGCATGGAGCGCAGCCTCTCACGGGGCGAGAACCGTCCTTGTTGACAAGGGCTACTTGGGCACCAGCGGAGCAACGGCCCCTGGCGGCACAGGCTTCCTCTATATAGAACCGGACGAAGAGAAGCGGCAGAAGGCGGTGTCTGACCGCTTGCGATCTGGTGGTTACTTATCTGAGTCTCCTTGGATCTATCGCCTGATGGAACAAGCCTACCTGAATATCCAATTGGTAGAGAAGTGGGGATACCGCTTCCCGCTGGATGAGAATGGGAACTTGTACAAAGCGCATATGCAAGGTCCGGAGTATATGGAGCTCATGCGAAGAGTCGTACGTAAGGCAGGCGTGACTATACTAGACCAACATCCTGCGCTTGAGCTGCTGGTTGACGAGCATGGGGTCGGAGGGGCAAGAGGCGTGAACCGCTTGAACGGCCAATCTTGGGAAGTACGTGCTCATTCCGTCATCATTGCTACCGGAGGCTGCGCCTTCTTGAGCAAGGGGCTTGGCTGCAATGTCCAGACGGGCGATGGCCAGTTAATGGCTGCCGAGCTGGGCGTAGAGATGTCCGGTATGGAGTTCAGCCGTCAATATGCCACGACAGCTGCCTTCGGGACGATAACAAGGAACCGGGTCCTCGGGTTCGCTTCATTCTATGATCAAGATGGGAATATTCTTCATGAAGGAGGCCCTCGCGAGGATCACTTCTTCGCCAAGCATCTGAATCGTGGACCTGTATATGCGCAGCTTACACAAGGCAATACGCCGGAGAAGCAGGCCATCATTCGCGCCTCGACTCCGCTGTGGTTCGTTCCATTCGACCGTGCCGGAATTGATCCCTTCACGCAGAAGTTCCCAATCAAGATGCGTTACGAAGGTACGATTCGTGGAACGGGAGGGATTCGAATCGTCGGCGACTATTGCTCCACGACGGTCCAAGGACTGTTCGCTGCTGGCGATGCTGCTTCGAGGGAGAAGACCGCTGGTGCGCGCTCAGGAGGTGGAGCCTATAATGCTTCTTGGGCGATTGCTTCAGGTACTTGGTCCGGCAAGGGAGCGGCCGACCATGCCTTGGCGCAGTCCATAGATGCGAAGCATCGCAATCTGCAGCCGGCAGGGCGCTACGGGCTTCAGCATACAGCCGCTTCGGCAGAGTTCACTCCTATCCGCGATGTCGTTCAGGCCGTTCAAGCGGAGATGTTCCCGCTGTCTATTAACTACTTCAGAAGTGAATCAATTATTGCAGCATCTCTGGAACGGTTACATAAGCAGTTCCCGATCGTCCAAGGAAGAGTAGGGGATACAGCTACGGAGAGGGTCCAAGCTAGAGAGGCGGCCGCCATGGTTGTGAATGCCAGATGGATGTACTCTGCAGCGCTGCTGCGTAAGGAGACCCGGGGGATCCATACCATGCTGGAATACCCGGAGCTTAATGAGTCGCTTAACCGCAGGCTGCTGCTGTCTGGTATCGATCAGATTGCGCATCATTGGGAATCTGTTCCTACAGAGCAATCCGTGATTACCCCTCCAGTCTATGTAAAGGAGCAGCAGACCGTATGATAGAACTTGTAAGCGAGGACCGCTGCATTCAATGCAACCTGTGCGTGAAGGTCTGTCCTACGAATGTATTCGATACAGATGCTACAGGACTCCCAGTAATAGCAAGACAAGAAGATTGCCAGACCTGTTATATGTGTGAAGCCTACTGCCCGGTAGACTCGCTATTCGTCGCTCACCATGCGGACGAGAAGGTCGAAGTGACAGAGCAGGATCTGATTGACCGTGAGCTGCTTGGCAGCTGGCGTGCGATTATTGGCTTCGGCAGTAATGGTAGAGTATCCATGGCAGCCAATGACACAACAGCTGTTCTACGGCAGGTGCGTGCTTCATCTGGCAATAATCGATAAGGGATTGACCTTCTATACGACCGTACCAACGGAGGAGATATGGATTTCACCTAGAGAGGTGAAGTTATATCTCCTTATTTTTCTAGATACAAATCATACTAAATTCATCCGAAAAGAGGAGTTAACGTGAAAAAAATCGTTGTCACCGTAATCCTTACAGCACTCTTCCTCGTAACAGCCTGTGCACAAGACAGCAGCAACACGAAAACGAATAATGGACAATCTGCTACTGCTGGAACAACCGAGCAAGCTAAGCAGCCTGCAGCAGACGAGCCCAAGGAGCAGATTGAACTTACCATCTTTAAATATGGCGGCGTGACGTTAACGCAAACCGAAGTGGATACATATTTTGCACCGGTGGAGAAGAAATTCCCGCATATTAAGATTAAACTCCTTGATATTCCGGAAGGAGATCCAATCGAGCCGCTGCTTACGGCAGGTACGATTCCAGATTTGATCTTCGGAGGCAATTACGGAGAACTGAAGGAGAAGGATCTGCTGGCTGATCTAGCACCTCTTAAGGAGAAATACGGCTATGACGAGAGCCGCTTGAAGCCTGAGGTTATTAGTGCCATTAACCAATCCTCAGAAGGGAATCAATTCCCGTTCTCCGTTAACTTACCCGTCCTCTACATGAACAAAGATATATTCGACCGCTTCAATGTGCCCTATATTAATGAACTGAAGACATGGGATGAGATTATTGATATCGCGAAGCAGCTGACGAGAAGCGAAGGAGGAGTTAACTATGTCGGGATCGATCTGTCGGCGACCAAGCTCGGAAGCGGATTGTCCCTTGATATTATTGATCCAGCGACCGGACAGGCGGCCGTGACGAACAAGGATTGGACGAAGGTGTATCAGACGCTGAAGAAGCTGTATGAGATTCCAGGGTTCGTGCAAGGTGATGATTACCGTCATGATGATAAGGATGATGTGTTCTATGTGGACCAGAATCTGGCCCTATATACCCATAATCTTGCACAGCTGATTGGTCCGCTTGAAGAGCTGAGAAGGCAAGGGGTAACGATTAATTGGGACTTCGCCCCGCATCCGAACTTCGAGGAAGCGCTTGGCTCGAGCCTAGAGATTAACGTTCATCGCTTCGGTATAACGAAGGGCGGCTCCCATCAAGAAGAGGCATACCAAGTGCTTAACTATCTGTTGTCCGATGAAGTGCAGCGGCTCGTAAGCCGCAATGGCCGTGTGTCCGTGCTGAATAATCCTGAACTTGAGAAGGAGTTTGGCGCAGATATCGAGGTGCTCAAGGGCAAGACGATCGAACATATTTTCAGAGCGAAGCCCCGTCTTCTAAATGCGGAAAATGTGTATGAACGGAAAATTACAAAATACTTGGGAGAAGCTTCAGAGGACATTGCAATCAGAGGAGCCGATGTGAATTCGGCATTGAGAACAGCAGAAGAGAAAATAAATAAAGATCTCCAAACCTTAAAAAATTCGAAATAAGGAAGGAAGAGCAGCCATGACCTTAATTAGGGAATCTATCTCTTACGGAAAAAATCTTCAATATAAAGCCTATACAGCCAGGCTGGAAGGGCTAAAAGGCGCTTCACCCGCTGTCATTGTGCTGCAGGAAATATGGGGAGTAGACGAGCACATTCAGAGTGTCGTTGACCGTCTGGCTGCCGCAGGCTATGTGGCCTTCGCTCCCGAGCTGTTCACAGAGGACGGCAGCTATCTTCCTGGCTTATCGCAGCAGCGTATTGCAGAGGCTAAGAGCTTCTTGAACACGCTGCCGCCATCAGAGTGGCGTAAGGAAGAAGTACGCAAGCCAGAGCTTGCGAAGCGACCGATCGAGGAAGCAGCAGCAATCGAAGATACGCTCTCGCGTATTTTTAATCTGTCTGACCTGCGTCCAACCTTCATAGCTAAGGTGATAGAAGCGGCTGAATTCCTCCGCAAGGTATACAGCCCTACGGCAGGTCAGGGTATTGCTTCCGTAGGATTCTGCTTGGGAGGTGCCCTCTCTGCCGAACTAGCTGCTGCGGATTCAGAGCTCCGAGGAGCGGTATTGTTCTACGGCGGATTGCCTGATGGAGATAAGGTGAAGGATATTGAGGCTCCTCTGCTGGGCTTCTACGGAGAGCTTGACGAGCGGATTACGAGCGCAGTTCCGGCATTTGCTGAAGAGGTCACTAGTCTGGGCAAGAGCTTTGAGTATCACGTTTATTCTGAGGCGCAGCATGCTTTTTTCAACGATACTAGACCTAGTTATCAAGCCGCGGCAGCGCGGGATGCGTTCGCCCGTACGTTAGGCTTCTTGAATCAAGTCCTCAATAACAAGTCAATATCCGATAAAAAAATCAAATATAAGTATTGAACACTTTAAAGACCTGTGATATATTGAACAAAGTTAAGCAAGTCACTTGGAATAATAGGATATGTAGCATTCAACCGTTCAAACGGAGATGCGCTTCTGATTGTTATCAATCGGGAGCGCATTTTATTTTAGTAAAGGGGGATTCATCTAATGGCTCGTATTGTTAATCGTATTACAGATCTTATAGGAGACACACCGCTAGTTCGCTTGAATCGCATTGTGCCAGAGGGCAGTGCCGAGATCTACCTGAAGCTGGAGTTCTTCAACCCGGGCAGCAGTGTTAAGGATCGAATTGCAATTAGTATTATTGAAGAAGCAGAGCGCGAAGGCAAGCTTAAGCCTGGGGCAACAATTATTGAAGCGACAAGCGGGAACACGGGAATAGGCATCGCGCTCGTAGCGGCTGCAAGAGGATATCGCGCTATTCTGGTTATGCCGGAGACGATGAGTGTGGAGCGCCGCAATCTGCTTAGAGCTTACGGAGCGGAGCTGGTGCTTACTCCCGGAACAGAGGGGATGAAGGGCGCCATACGGGTGGCAAAGGAGATTCTGGATAAGAATCCCGACTACTTCCCAGCGGAGCAGTTCGATAACCCTGCCAATGTGAAGATTCATCGGGAGACAACGGGCCCGGAGATTGTTGAAGCTATAGACTCTCTTGACGGGAAGCTTGACGGGTTCATCGCTGGAGTAGGAACAGGCGGGACGATTACAGGAGCTGGAGAGATCTTGCGCAAGCATTATCCAGCTATTCGTATCGCAGCTGTAGAGCCTGCTGCTTCGCCTGTTCTGTCTGGAGGCAGTCCAAGTCCACACAAGATTCAAGGCATTGGGGCGGGCTTCGTTCCTTCAATCCTGGACACGAATGTCTATGATGAAGTCATTCAAGTAACGAATGAACAGGCCTTCGAGATCTCTCGCAGGGTAGCCCGTGAGGAAGGTATATTAGGCGGAATCTCCTCTGGCGCAGCTATATACGCTGCCCTTCAATTAGCAGAAGAGTTAGGTTCAGGCAAGCGGGTTATAGCCGTTATTCCAAGCAATGGGGAACGTTATCTGTCCACCGTATTATACGCAGAGGAGCAGCAAGCCTAGCTCTTGTACATAAGTATGGAAGCAGGAAGATACTGGTCATCCAGAAGGATTTGAGATAGATGAATATATAATTAGATTGGGAGGAATTAGACTTATGGCCTATACCTTACAGATTGGGGAATCTGCTCCGGAATTCAATCTGCTTGCTACAGATGGCAAGCATTACAGTCTGAGTGACTTCGCAGATGCCCGTGCACTCGTTGTCTTCTTCACCTGCAACCATTGTCCATTCGTCAAAGGCTCGGATGAGGTTACTCGCGAGTCTGCTCTGAAGTACGGTCCGCAGGGCGTGGCGTTCGTTGCCATTAACTCCAACAGCGCAACTTCTTATCCGGAAGATTCCTATGAGAAAATGATCGAGAGAACCCACGAGCATAAGTTCCCGTGGACCTACCTGCATGATGCCGAGCAGGATGTTGCACTCGCTTATGGTGCGCTCCGGACTCCGCACTTCTATGTATTCGATGCCGATCGCAAGCTGATCTATACAGGCCGTGCAACTGACTCTCCGAAGGATGCGGAGAAGATTACGACACATGATCTGAATAATGCGCTTGAGGATTATCTTGCAGGTCGTGAAGTAGCCGTGCCGCTGACGAATCCGCTTGGCTGCAATGTGAAGTGGGAAGGCAAGGATAAGCGCTGGATGCCGGAAGAAGCATGTGATCTAGTATTGAACTAGATAACAAGAACGAAGAATGACAAGGGATGACCGCAGCTGAAGCGAAGGAGTCCTCGCCTCGACTGCGGGTCCCTCATTTCATGCTAATAATACCAAGTAATTCAATATGAATATAATGCTATAGGTGGATCGACCGTATAAACGGAGATGTGCTTCACTCGTCATTGCCCGAGAGTGAACGCGTCTTCTTTTTTTGTTCGTACACTTACATGCAGACACAGGATCAAAAAAAGAGGAGATTAACGAATGAAAAAAAGGTATAGTTCTCTACTCATCTTAACACTGCTGGCCTTAGTCTTGGCCGGATGCAGCGGGAGCAGCAATTCGAACAATAGCAACTCATCCAATATAGCAGCTAAAAATCAATCGACGTCCAGCCCTGACGTGAGCGACAAGCCGGTAACCTTAAAGGTGCTTCGCGCCGGGATAACCGTAACACAAACAGAATTCGAGAAAGTACTAGTGGAGCAAACGAAGAAGAAGTTCCCTAACGTCACGCTCGAGTGGGTAGATGCCCCAGAGGATGTAGAGCTGGAGTCGCTCATTACCTCGGGAACGGTGCCGGATATTATGTTCGTCTCTACATCATCCATAGCTACTACGCTTAAGGAACTCGATCTCGTCGAGAATCTACAGCCGTTCATTGATAAGCATAAGACAGATCTAACGAAGCTGAAGCCAGTGGTGCTCGATACCATTAAGAAGTACTCGCCGGACAACGCACTTGCTGCCATTCCGTTCTCCGTGAATGTCCCGGTGCTCTTCTACAACAAGGACATCTTCGATAAGTTCGGAGCAGCCTATCCTCCGAATGAGCAGCTGAGCTGGAATGAAGCGATTGAACTTGGCAAGGGAGTGACTCGCAGCGACGGAGGCATTGACTATATCGGTATCGATCTGTTCGGTGCGAGCAATATTGCTACGGGTCTCGACCTCTTAATCATTGATCCGAAGACAGGCAAGGCTGATGTCACAACACCGCAGTGGAACAAGGTATTCGAGCAGCTTAAGAAGAGCTACGAGGTACAAGGTTATATCGGTGCAGATGGACGCTATCAGTATGCGAACGACGATGATATCTTCTTCAATGAACAGAATCTGGCTATGGTTGCTTATAACATCGCACATTTGCTTGGTCCTCTGGAAGAGCTCCGCCAGCAAGGTGTCGAGCTGAACTGGGACATCGCCCCGTTCCCGAACTTTGAGGAGAATCTAGGCACGGGCAAGGCCGCTAATATACATTCCCTGATCGTAACTAAGGCAAGCAAGAACCAAGACATTGCCTATCAGGTTATCGCGAATGTGTTGTCTGACGATTCACAGCTCGCCCTAGCCAAGGTTGGTCGAGTTCCTACCGTTGAAGGTAAGGCATTCGAAGAAGCGTATGGCACAGATATTCCGGTGCTGCAAGGGAAGACCGTCGAGAATATTTTCAAGGCTGTGCCTCGTCAAGTCATTCGGCCGCATAAGTTCGAGAGCAAGGTGCGCAAGTATCTGGAGGAAGCTGAGAAGAGCATCGCTGTAGGCGGAGTGGATGTGAATACGGCGCTGCGCGTTGCCCAAGAAGGTATTGAGAAGGAACTCATCACCTTAAATAACACGAGCAAATAGAGAAGAGCAACGGGCGATGGAACAGCTGTGTAAGTGAAGCCGTTCCATCGCTATCCTACAGGGGGTGAGCCTGATGGCCAGCATCTCAATTCAGCATCTGTATAAGCGTTATGGCAAGGATAAGCAGATTGTGGTGAATGACTTCCACCTTGAGATTCAGGATCGGGAGTTCTTAGTGTTCGTAGGTCCGTCGGGCTGCGGGAAGTCCACCACCTTGCGCATGATAGCAGGGCTCGAGGATATTACGGAAGGTCATGTGTACATAGGGGATCAACTGGTGAATCAGCTGCCTCCCAAGGATCGAGATATTGCGATGGTATTCCAGAATTATGCCTTGTACCCCAATATGAGCGTGTATGAGAATATTGCATTCGGCTTGCGTCTTCGCAAGCAGCCGCGGCATGAGATTGACCTCGCGGTTCGCCGGGCGGCGAGAGTGCTCGAGATAGAGCCTTACTTGAACCGCAAGCCGAAGGAGCTCTCCGGGGGACAGCGGCAGCGGGTTGCACTCGGAAGAGCAATCGTCCGTAATCCCAGCGTCTTCCTGATGGATGAGCCGCTCTCGAATCTGGATGCGAAGCTGCGGGTCCAGATGCGTATGGAGCTGATCAAGCTGCACAAGACACTTGGCGCGACCTTCATCTATGTCACGCATGATCAGATTGAGGCCATGACAATGGCTGACCGGATTGTCGTGATGAAGGATGGCGTCATCCAGCAGATTGACACGCCGGAGATCGTCTATTCGAAGCCGAACAATACGTTCGTAGCCAGCTTCATCGGCTCACCAGCCATTAACTTCATTGACGGGAAGATCACGGAGGAAGCGGGTGATCGGCTGCACTTCACGACGAGACGCTTCTCGCTGCCTGTCACGAAGGAGATTGAACAATTGCTGAGGCGTCATCGCAAGATTAACCGAACCGTTACCCTTGGAGTGAGGCCAGAGCATGTGGGGCCTGAGGGACTATATTCGGATTATGTCTTCTCAGCGGTCTATAAGGTAAGTGAACTAATGGGCGCTGACCGATTCCTTCACCTCGACATCGGGCAGGATAAGCTGCTGGTCGCGAGGGTAGATGCGTATTACCGCTGCGAAGAGAATGAGCAGCTGCGTGTGGTGCTTGATATGAACAAAGCGCTGTTCTTCGATGCGGACAGCGGTGTGCGGTTGACTTAGAGCGGCAAGCAGGAAGGAGAAGGTGGTGATGCGGCGAATCGGCAAGTTCCGCTTAATCTATGGAGTTATTGTGCTCGTTCTACTCATAATCCCCTTGCTTGTCCTCGCCGCGGGATCCTCGAATGCGAATGGCAGTCGGCTGTCTGGCCCCTATAAGGCTGTTCTAGCACTTGAGGACTTCAAGCGCTGGGAGGATCAATCCATCGCAGAGGTAGAGCTCGAGCCTTATTATGCCGATGTGCTGCAGAACAGCTACACAGATGTTCCTGACGCCGAGCTCCGCGTTGCGGTTGACGCTTCCAAGCCCTCCGCACAATCGAGCAGACAGCTGCTGCGTGAGGGTCAATATGGGGGAAGATCTGGCGTGCTCGTGTGGGACTCCATGGATACCCAATGGGTAGAATACCAAGTTAAGGTTGACCAAGAAGGATTATATGAGCTCCATGCCACGTATCTGCCCCTTAAGGGAGAGGACAACACCCGTCCGGTTGTATGGGATGTGAAGGTCGATGGAGAGCGCCACTTCCGGGAGGCTTCATCGATTACGCTCTACCGGCAATGGCGAGATGAAGGGAACAAGAAGACGAATGAGGATGGCGACGAGATTCGGCCTGTAGCGAAGGATATCTCAGATTGGCAGACGCAGCCCTTCACGGATTCAGGTGCCAATTATGCTGAGCCGTTCAAGTGGCATCTCACGCGAGGTATTCATACCATTCGCCTGGAGGGGTATGAGCCGGTAGCTGTTGCTGAACTTGCCCTTGTGCCGCCTCAGAAGCTGGAGACCTACCGTCAAGCCCTATCTGCTTATCCTGCTTCGAACTCGCCTGAAGCAGGCAGCATTCTGCTTCAAGCAGAGCAGATGACGTCGAAGAATGACCCTTCCATCGTGATGATGTGGGATCGGGATTGGCGATCGGTGCCAAGAGCGAAGGGCCGCATCACCTACAATACAATGGGCGGGGTAAGATGGGATTGGCCGAATCAGGAGGCTGCGTGGGAATTCGAAGTGAAGGAGAGCGGTCTCTACAAGATTGGCCTCCGTGCCCTGCAGAACCGATTCTCCCAGAAGGCATCCTTCCGTACGATTCGCATAGACGGCGAGGTTCCATTCGAGGAGCTGCTCACGTATCGGATCCCCTACGCTTCCTCATGGCAGCGTATCGTTCTTGCTGATCCTACAGGGGAACCGTTCGAGATCTACTTGACCGAAGGGAAGCACACCTTATCGATCGGGCTCACTCATGCCGCAGTAAGCCCCATCGTCCGCGGCATTGAGAACCTCAGTGTACTGCTTCGAGATATTGACCAGGATCTCAGTGCCCTCACCAGCGGACAAGAGGATCGCAATCGTACTTGGAAGATTGACCGTGATCTGCCCGGTCTGCGTGCGCAGCTAGAGCAGGCGGCTCATAATCTGGAAGTGCTCGCGGATGCCATGATAGAGGTGAACGGGCGCAAGGATAGTGCAAGCGAAGGGTTCCGTTCATCAGCGGGAGATATTCGAGGATTGCTGGACATTCCAGACGACATTCCTTATCACATCGAGGAGATCTCTGCGATAACAGAGAAGATTAACAGCTTCGTCGTGAATATGCACAAGCAGCCGCTGCAGCTTGACGAGATCTATCTAACACCCGTTAAGGATGCATTCCCTGCTATGGTGGCCTCATGGACGGACAAGGGAGCTGGTCTATTCGCTAACTTCCTCTACTCCTTCCATACTCGCCAGAGCTTAAGCGAGATTGATGACAAGGAGCTTAATATCTGGGTGCTGCGCGGACGTGATTACGTCACACAGCTGCAGGAGCTGGCGGATGAGACGTTCACGCCTACGAGCGGGATTAAGGTTAAGGTGAATCTGCTGCCGAATCCGCAGCTGCTGGTCATGTCTAATGCAGCAGGACTTCAGCCTGATGTCGCGCTTGGGCTTAATCAGGATCTGCCTGTCGACTATGCCATTCGGGGCAGTGTCTACGACTTAAGTGAGTTCGACGACTTCAATCAGATCTACAAGCGGTTCTCCCCAGGTTCCTGGCAGGCTCTGTATTATGATAAGGGTTATTATGGACTGCCAGAGACGCAATCGTTCCAGGTGCTCTATTACCGCAAGGATATCATTAGAGAATTAGGGCTTAAGATTCCTCAGACCTGGCAGGACGTCTATGATCTGCTGCCCACGCTGCAGCAGAATGATATGAACTTCTATATGGATCCGCAAGAATATTTGCCGTTCATCTCTCAGAACGACGTTGAGTTCTATACCCCGAACGGCTTCGCTACTGGTCTAGATACACCTGAAGGGTTCCAGGCGTTCAAGCAGTGGACGGATCTATACAATATGTATGCAATGGAGAAGCAGGTTCCGAGCTTCTACCAGCACTTCCGCAGCGGTACAATGCCTATCGGCATATCAGATTACAATATGTACGTTCAGCTCGCTGCAGCTGCGCCTGAGCTGAATGGCCGGTGGGGAATATCATTAATTCCCGGAGTGAAGCAGGAGGACGGCACGATCAGCCGATGGGCTGGAGGCCAGCAGACAACCGGGGTTATTTTCAAGGAATCTCAGAAGAAGACGGAGGCTTGGAAGTTCCTGAAGTGGTGGATGTCAACAGATACCCAGGTGCGCTACGGCTCAGATCTGGAGGCTATTAACGGTGTATCCTTCCGCTGGAACACCGCGAATGTCGAAGCCTTCGTCCGCCTGCCTTGGAAGAGGGAGGATGCCAACGTCATTCTGAAGCAATGGGCATGGTACAAGGAGAAGGAGAACCCGCCAGGAGGTTACTTCATGGGACGGGAGCTGACGAATGCATGGGTACGCTCCGTCATTGACGGCATGAACTATCGAGCCTCGCTGGAAGCTTCCATCCTGGATATTAACCGGGAGCTTCGCCGTAAGCAGCAGGAATTCGGATTCCTTGATGAAGAGGGCAATCCGATTAAGTCTCTAGAATATCCAATTGTGAAGCAGCCATGGGATGGGGTGAACCAATATGTCAAGTAAGCTGGGAGCAGGCAGCGTAGCTGTCACGGGCAAGACCAAGCTGGGCAAGCAAGAGGCTGAAGCACAGTCGCCGCAGGCACTTGCTAACAGTCAGCTCCGCCATCGCGTACGGGGGAGATTAGCGCTGCTCCTGGGGGAGATGTGGCGGTATCGGATGAGCTATCTATTCATCACCCCGTTCATGCTCTGCTTCATTACGTTCATTGTTATTCCTGTCATCGCGGCAGTGGCGCTTAGCTTCACCTACTTCAACGCCATTGAGAAGCCGAGATTCATTGGCTGGCAGAACTTCCAATACTTAATCTCGCAGGACCTGCTGTTCCTGAAGTACGCACTGCCCAACACCTTCAAGTTCGCGATCATCGTTGGTCCAGGAGGCTATATGGCCGCTTTCCTGCTGGCCTGGCTCATCTCGCAGCTGCCAGAGCGATTGCGGAAGTGGTTCGCCCTTGCCATGTATACGCCGTCCTTGACGATCGGCATCGCCATGTCTATCGTATGGCTGCCTATGCTGACAGGTGATCGTATAGGCTACTTGAACAGCCTCTTGCTTCGGCTTGGCTGGATTCAGGTACCCCAGCTGTGGGTAACGGATCCCGACTATCTGATGAATGCCATGATTATCGTAACGTTATGGTCAAGTATGGGTGTCGGCTTCTTGGCGATGCTTGCAGGCATACTGAACGTGAATAAGGATTATTACGAAGCAGCCCGGATCGACGGGATGAAGAGCCGGCTCCAGGAGATCTGGTATATAACGATTCCTTCGATGAAGCCTCAGATGCTGTTCGGTGCGGTTATGGCCATTGTGACTACCTTTAAGACAGGTACGATCGGGGTGGAGCTGTCTGGTACGAATCCGACGCCTGCTTATTCCGGCCATCTCATTATTAACCATATTGATGATTTTGGCTTTATTCGATTCGAGATGGGTTATGCGGCTGCAATCTCCGTCTTCCTGGTGCTGCTCATGTACGTATCCAATAAGCTTAGCTGGGGCTTGTTCGGTTCGAAGGGAGAGGAATGATGATGCTTCATGCCATTAGACGCAGAACCTCCAGACTAAGCGCAATGGATGGTTTCCAGAAGCTGCTTACGTTATTGCTGATCGTGCTGTCCATCTTCATGCTATTGCCAATCGTCTATATTTTCAATCATGCCTTTAAGCCTTATCATGAGCTGTTCGTCTATCCGCCAACCTTCTTCGTTCAACAGCCGTCCTTGCAAAATATGAACGAGCTGCTGTCCGTCACGGCCCGTTCCACCGTACCGATGATCAGGTACTTGTTCAACAGCGTATTGGTCTCGACTCTCGCCGTTGTTCTGGTGACAGGAGTGAGTGCGCTATGCGCCTATCCGCTATCCAAGCACCGCTTCCCAGGCGCTCAGCTCGTATTCGCAGCTATCCTGCTGACGCTTATGTTCGCGCCTGAAGTGGTACAGATTCCGCGGTATCTCGTGGTGAGCGGAATAGGCATTATGAATAGTTATCTGGCCCACTTACTGCCGTTAATGGCCATGCCAATCGGAGTCTTCCTGCTGAAGCAATTCGTGGATCAGATTCCAGATACGCTGCTGGAAGCGGCTCGAATCGACGGAGCGAATGAGTTCGTTATCTTCCTGCGAATCGTCGTGCCCGTCTGTATGCCGGCCATTGCGACTGTAGCCATCCTAGCGTTCCAGAATGCTTGGGGCAATGTTGAAACGTCTGCCTTATTCATGCTGGACGATGAGATGAAGACATTCTCATTATTCCTGTCCACCCTAACGAATAATCTGGCCAATAACGTAGCCATGCAAGGAGCGGCAGCTGTTGCCTCCCTCATCATGTTCGTGCCTAATCTGATTGTGTTCGTCCTTCTGCAGAGCAAGGTTATTGCAACGATGGCACATTCAGGGATCAAATAGAGAGCGGAGGGAGCCTGCATGCATAGACGGCATCTGCTGCGATTAGCATCGCTGGTCTTGTTGACCAGCATTGCAGCGGCCTTGGCTTACCCTCATGTAGCATGGGGGGATGTGCCCTATCAGACGTATTACCGTGACAACTATGATCAGCAATATCAGATACAGACCGCTTACAAGCCCGCAGCGGCGCTAGGACGCGAGCTATTCCTGGAGGACCCGAAGAAGCCCGGCGTGCTCAAGCATTCACCGCTCAACCAGCCGCAGGACTTGTTCATCGACAACAATAATCATATCTACATCGCGGATACGGGGAACAATCGAATCGTGCAGCTGGATGAACAGGGAAGTCTCATTCGACTGCTCACATTAGAAGATAATCCGCTCAATCGGCCGCAAGGCATCTATGTTCATGATAACGGAGATATCTATATCGCAGATACCGGTAATCATCGCATCCTGAGGCTGAATCAGGCTGGCGAGCTTATTAAGGAGATCGTTCGGCCGCAATCGAAGCTGATTCCATCTTCCTTCAAGTTCGACCCAGTGAAGGTGGTCGTTGATAAGCGGGGATTCCTCTACATCGCGACACTGGGCGGCTACCAAGGGCTGCTGCAGCTTGATCCGCAAGGGGCGTTCCAAGGCTTCTTCGGCGCGAACAAGACGAGTGCGTCATTCATTGACAGTGTGAAGCGTCTGCTCTATTCCAGAGAGATGTATGAGCGAGAGATTAGTAAGCTTCCTGGCTCCATTACCAGTGTCGACAAGAGCAAGGAAGGATTCATCTATACGGTGACGAAGGAAGTCAACAAGGGGCAATTGAAGAAGCTGAATATTGCCGGTCTGGATCAGCTTACTGGCAAGGGCGAATTCGCGGATTCGATGTCGGACGGGCGGTTCGGTGAATCGATTCGAGAGCGCAGATCCGCTTCTGCAGGCTCGGCACAGCTGAACGACCTGACCGTGGATAGGGATAGCAATATGACGGTCATTGATTCCCGCTTGAATGTGGTTAGTCAATATGACGGCAATGGGAATCTGCTGTTCTACTGGGGTGGTGCGGCTGGGGATACGACCACGAAGCTGGGTCTAGTGAGAATCCCGTCGGCCATTGCAAGTGATTCGGCTAATCAACTGTATATTCTGGACAGCGAGAACAACGTCGTTCAGAAGTATGTCTTGTCCGAGTTCGGTAAGCTCGTTCACCAGGCTAACGGACTGACGCAGGACGGCAGGTATGAAGAGAGTGAGCCTTATTGGAAGGAAGTCTATCGGCAGAATGCCTATTATGTTCCAGCGGTGCTGGGTCTGGCGAAGGCAGCCTACCAGAAAGGCGAGTACAAGAAAGCCCAGAAGCTGTTCCGTGATGCAGGATGGGCCCAAGGCTACTCCGATTCCTATTGGCAGAATCGGCTGCTCTGGTTCCAGAACAAATTCGGCTTGTTCATGAACGTTATGATCCTCTTGTTCGTGTTAGCCTTCCTCATTCGATTCATCTTAAGAAGGCTTAACGTGCAGATCATCCAGAAGCGCAAGGCTAGTCCCAGTCATACTCCAACCAAGCTGCGAGGACAGTTAGGGCATGCGCTCTATATCGTCAAGCATCCGCTTGATGGATTCTATGGCATTCGGCATGAAGGCAGAGGAGGCCTGCTCAGCGCAACGATTCTGCTGCTGCTTGCTCTTGCCGCTTACGGATTCATCCGATCCCGAACCAGCTTCATCTTCAACCCGTCAGTTATCGTGGATGTGGGCATTCTTAACGCACTCCTTCAATTCGGCATCTTCTGGATCGGCTTCGTTACGGCTAATTACTTGACCAGCTCGCTAAGCCAAGGAGAAGGCAGGTTCCGTGATGTATATACCGCGAGCGCCTATGCCATGACTCCGTTCATCTGGGTTGGAGTACCGCTGACCATCCTGTCCGGTGTGATGACGCTTAACGAACAGTCTATCTATTATTTCCTGCATTACGGATTGTATGGATGGGCGGCCTTACTCTTATTCTGGCAGGTGCAGGGCGTTCAGAACTTCAGTGTTGGAGAAGCGGTTAAGAATCTGTTACTAACGATCCTTACGATGTTCGTCATCGCGATCCTCCTATTTATTGTATTCAGCTTGACCAATGAGCTAGTCCGATTCATCTATTCAATCTATCAAGAGGTGGCTATTCGATGAAGCGACGCTTAGTGGTAATATGGGGAACGGCAAGCTTCATAGGATTGCTGCTTATTGGGTTGTATGGGCTTATCCAGCGGGATCAGCCTGCTGAGAGCTCTAATCTGAACAACGGACTGAAGACGAAGGCAGTCAGCGCAGCCAAGCCAGTCAATCGAGTCAAGCCGGTTAAGCAAGGCTTACCGGATGAGCAGCGCTTCGAGCTGACAGCGGAATCTGATCGATATACGCTGCGGACTGATCCAGCAACCGGACATTTCAAGGTTGAGAGCAAGTCGAGCGGCAGAGTGTGGCGCTCTTATCCCGATCCAGCCTATTGGGAGGAGGAGACGGCGAGCGGCGTATGGCGCAGTAATTTTCTATCCCCGGTCATTGTGGAATACATTGATGCTTCCAGCTCCAAGTCTCAGACGAAGCTGACGAATTGGGTAGAGGAGAATGGGGTGCTGGACGATTACAAGCAGCTGGAGAACGGCTTCCAGGTCGTCTATCGCCTGCCGGTATCCAGCTTCACCATCCCGCTTGAAGTTCGCCTCGTTAACGACTACGTCGAGGTGAAGGTGATAGACAGCCGCATTCAAGAAGGGCCTCTAAGCCTGCTTAATCTGAAGGCATTCCCGCAATTCGGCGCGCAGCCATCCAAGAACAACAAGGGGTTCCTGCTCCTGCCTGATGGCTCTGGCTCTCTTGTTCGATTCGATGAGAATCGCAGCAATGACAAGTCGATCTACCGGGAACCGGTCTACGGCGCCGACTTATCCTTCTATCATGAGATCACGAACCGCAATGAGATGAAGATGCCGATCTTCGGATTGAAGTCCGGGGAGCAAGCCTTCCTTGGGGTTATGACCGAAGGGGAGGAATATGCGAAGTTATTCGCTGCTCCTGCAGGCTCTCTAGGCTTGTCCAACTGGGTAAGTCCAGAATGGCAATACCGGATTAAGTTTTTTCAGAACACGGATCGCAGGGGGAGAGAGGGCTTCTACACGTTCAGCAAGGAACGCTTCGAAGCGCCTTCACGCCAAGTGAGGTATTATCTGCTTGAAGGGGAGGAACAGGATACCAGCTATGCAGCGATGGCCTCGCGTTATCGTCAATATCTAATTGAAGAACGAGGACTAGCTCGGTTGGCTCCGCAGAACGATAGTATCCCATTCTATGCCGATATTATTGGAGCCGATCTGCAGCAGGGCATCTTGTGGGACGATTATATCGCAGGCACGACGACCAAGGAAGCCGAGCAGATGGTCTCCGAGCTGCAAGAGGCTGGCATTACGAATATTACGGCCATCTATCACGGCTGGCAGAGAGACGGCTACAGCTCCTATGGCGGGTTATTCCCGGTAGATAGGCGTCTTGGCGGCAATAAGGGAATGAAGTCTCTCGCTGACAAGATGCAGGATTGGCAAGGTCAGCTATGGCTGTCAGCCAACTATTCACTCAACAATACAAGGCGCGGCGGCTTCTGGAATCTGAACGATGGATTGCGCAATCTTGCAGGTACGCTTCAGGAGGTTCAGCTTCCGAACCAGTCGGAAGGAATTCCGGTCGTTAGTCCGCTCTATTCCTTCCGTGAAGCGGAGAAGGATATAGACGAGTATAAGAAGCTAGGAGTAGATGGTGTCCTATTCACAGGCGGCATCGGAAGCTCTCTCCATACGGACTTCAACTCACGCAACAAGGCGAATCGCGTTGAGGTTAGGAGCGGACAGCAGCAGGTGCTCAAGAGCGTGAAGGATACGATTGGCTTCGCCGCAGTAGACGATGGCAGCTTCTATTCCCTTACGGAAGCCGGTCATATCCATCGCATGTCGGATGACTATTCGTATGATATCTTCATGGATGAAGCCGTACCGTTCGCACAGATCGCCCTGCATGGACTGACTACCTACACGTCAGAGTGGGGCAACTTGAGAGACGAGTATGTGACCGAGTACCTTCGCAGTGCAGAATTCGGAGCTTATCCGGCTTATGTCTTCACCGCAGCTCCTTCCGATTATTTCAAAAAAGCCTATTCTGTCGGGTTCTATAGTATGAATTATAAAGACTGGATAGACTCAGCAGCCGCACAGTATGAGAAGCTTAATGCTGCTCTTAGCGGTGTGCAGGACCAGTATATAACGAATCATCGGGAGCTTGCGCCAGGTGTGAAGCAGACGATCTATGAGAACGGACAGTCCATTATCGTGAATTATAACGAAAAGCCTTATCAGGCAGATGACTTTGAAGTGCCGGCGCAGGACTTTATCGTGAAGAGAGGGGGCCTTAAATGAGCTTGGAACAGATTAAGGCAGAGCGATCAGCCGCTCAGAAGCTATCCCCCCATCTAGCATGGCGCAGGAACGGAGATCTAGTTCGCAAGCTGGAGGGCTCCTTGTTCATTGCCCCTTGGGCAATTGGCTTCCTCATCTTCGTGGCATTCCCATTGGTCTATTCCTTGTATATGAGTCTTCATCAAGTAAGAATTACTGTATCGGGTGTGGACACGACTTGGATCGGGGCTCAGTACTACAGGGAGATCTTATTCGCTGACGGCGGGCTGCTGTATGATGACCTATTCCCGTTCTTGCGTGAAGCGCTCTTCATGATCCCGATTATTATCGTCTTCTCGTTATTCATCGCCATCCTGCTCAACTTGAAGTTCGCTGGCCGAATGGTGTTCCGTGTTATCTTCTTCCTGCCCGTTATCTTCGCTTCCGGACAGATCATCGGTGAGTTCATCGCTCAAGGGGAAGGCTCTCTCAGCAGCATCTCCTCTCTGCGAATGGATTACGTGCTGGCTCGCTACTTGCCTGCATCGTGGGCTGGAGCGATCGGGAACGTCATAGGGTCATTCGTGCTTGTGCTGTGGTACTCTGGCGTTCAGATTCTCATCTTCCTGGCTGGACGGCAGACCATCTCGAGAAGTGTCTACGAAGCTGCACGTATGGACGGGGCTGATCCATGGAGCACCTTCTGGAAGATTACCCTTCCAGGGATGGTTCCCTTCATATTCCTGAACATTATGTATACGATTGTTGATCTATTCACTTATCCTTCTAATCCAATCATAAGCAAGGTCACGACGGAGAACTATGGACTGTCAAGTGCCCTTGCATGGATCTACTTCATTATCGTTCTTCTCTTCATCGCCGCGGCGCTGGCGGTCTACGCGAGAGTGAACCGATCCTTGTCGCCGCAGCGTCATTAGAGCAAGAAGCATTAGCACAGAGAGGAGCTGGATGGTGTATGGGGAAGCGGGCTTGGTTCAAATACAAGCTGATTGGCTTGGAAGCAGATAAGGGTCTGCTCTTCCGGGTTCTCATGTACCTGCTGTTGGTCGATGTTGCGTTCATCTACCTTAAGCCGGTTATATATATGGTGACAACAATGATTAAGGGAGCTCCTGATCTGTTAGATCCAGCGGTCATCTGGGTGCCTACGCGTTTCTATGGAGGACATCTGGCTGAAGCGGTTAAGATGCTGGACTACGTGAAGAGCTTCGGAGTCAGTCTTACGATCTCCACCTTATCGGCTGTTTTTCAAGTCCTATCGTGCGCAATCGCAGGGTATGCTTTTGCAAGGCTGGACTTCCCATTCAAGAGGCTCTGGTTCACCGCGCTGCTCTTCACCTTCATTATGCCAGCGCAGGTGACCATCCTGCCCTCCATTGTCTTATTCAAGGAGCTTGGCTGGATCAATACGTTCTGGCCCATGCTGGTGCCTGCCCTGTTCGGCCATGGGCTGAAGGGGGCTCTGTTCGTGCTCATCTTCAGACAGTTCTTCTCCACGCTGCCCAAGGAGATGGAGGAGGCCGCGCGGATGGATGGAGCCGGCGTGTTCCGCATATTCGCGAGAGTCATGCTTCCCATCTCGCAATCTGCGATCGTTGTTGTGTTCCTCTTCTCCTTCGTATGGGCTTGGAATGATGCTTACTTTCCATCAATGTATATGTTCGGAGCGTCTGATGTACCCTTATCGGTAGGATTATCTAAGCTGAATGCGCAGCTCGCTGTCGAAGCGCAGGAAGGTGGCCTGCGAGCCTTCCTTGAGCCGATTAAGATGGGCGCATCGTTCCTAATTATCTTGCCTCTGCTTGTGCTCTATGCCTTCACCCAGCGGTGGTTCGTTGAAGGGGTAGAGCGTACCGGATTAGTAGAATAACCTACAGACAGGAAGTGATGAAGGAGTGGATTCACAGCGAATACTGCGTGACTTCTTCCGCAAGACATGGATATTCTACGCATTATCCATCATGCTCCATTTGGTTGCTAATATTATTCAGGTGAACTTCCCGCGCGTGCTCGGCAGCTTCACGGATGAACTCAAGAACGGTATATTGTCGACAGGAGGTGTAATTCGCTATAGCTGGACACTGCTCGCGATAGGGGTTGGCTTCGCCATTATCGGGGGTATCGCTCAATATCTGGTTATGTATACGGGTCGATACTTCGAATTCATGAACAGGCGAAGACTCTATATCCACTTTACAAGTCTTAATGAGAGGTTCTATTCCAAGAACGGAGTCGGCAAGCTGCTGAGCTACTTCATGAATGATGTGACGGCTGTAAGAGAATCCATCTCCATGGGAGTCAATCAGACCGCGGGAGCATCCATTCTGCTGATCTCTACGGTAGTCATGCTGCTGCTATCCGATGTGCCGGCTTATCTAGTTGTAGCTAGTATTGTGCCGCTATTGCTCATTCCAGTCATTGTTGTTGTGTTCGGTCCCCTGATACGTAGACGTTCCATGCTTGTGCAGGAGGCACTTGGCTCCATGACAGAATCGGCAGAGGAGCAATTCGGAGGAATCCGCGTAACGAAGAAGTTCGCCGTTGAGGATACCATGCGAAGCCGATTCGGGGTTACGGTCGAGCGCATCCGCGACCGACAGCTGAATCTCGTACGTATATCTTCCTTGTTCCAGGCTCTTATCCCGTTCCTCGGGGCGACCTCGCTCATTATTGCAATCTCCTTCGGCGGATACCTGACCATTATTGAGCGTATCTCACTAGGCAGCTTCGTTGCACTCACGCTGTACATTCGAATGCTGATGAATCCGCTGCAGCAGATTGGCAACGTCATTAATGTGATCCAGCGGGCGCGAGCCTCGCTCGACCGACTGAATGAGCTGCTTAGCAAGGATCCCGACATTAAGGAGGCTGCGCATGCGAGAGCGGTTGACTTCCAGAAGTCTGGAATTACCATTCGGAATCTGACCTTCTCCTATGAGGAAGGACCGGCTGAAGAGAATCGGCCGGTGCTTCGCGGTGTCAATCTATCTATTCCGCAAGGGACGACGCTCGGAATCGTAGGCAGGACGGGGAGCGGGAAGACCACACTCATGAAGCTGCTGCTGCGTACGTATGATCCGCCAGCTGGGACCATCTATTACGGGGATGCAGATGTCCGGGAGCTTACGCTTGAGAACCTAAGAGGCGGAATTGCTTATGTCCCTCAGGATGGCTTCTTGTTCTCCTCGACAATTCGGGAGAATATTGCGTTCTATAAGCGTGACTCGGAACTGAATGAGATTGAGCTAGCCGCGAAGCAAGCTCGGGTCTATGACAACATCATAGCGTTCCCTGATCGATTCGAGACACGCCTCGGAGAGCGGGGGGTTACGTTATCGGGAGGACAGCGTCAACGTACGAGTCTTGCGCGAGGCATGATTAAGGATGCACCTGTACTTATCCTCGATGACAGTGTCAGCGCAGTTGATGCCGTCACCGAGACCGACATCATGGAGACGATTCGAGATATAAGACAGGGCAAGACGACAATCATTATCGCTCACCGAATTAGTGCGCTGAAGCATTCGAATGAGATTATCGTGCTGGATGAAGGCAAGATTGTCCAGCGTGGAACCCATGAGTCGCTGCTTGCCGAGGATGGATTGTATCGGACTCTGCACGACATACAGGAAGAGGGGACTAGGCAGCATGGCACAGGCAATTAACAATTGGCAGATGGACCAGAAGGCGGATTTGAATGAGCCTAAGGCGAAGCCTAAGTATATCTCAACCTTTCGGGCCTTATCCGGCTATATCAGAGAGCATCGACTGACCTTCATCGGGTTCATCGCCTGCACACTGGTGGCGATCTCAGCGGAGCTTCTGCAGCCTTACCTGGTGAAGATCGCCATCGATGACAACTTGATGACAGGCAAGAATGATTACCGCAGCCTGCTGCTCATCTGCGGTGTCTATCTCTGTCTATCGCTGCTGAGCTTCGTCTTCTCCTACCTTCAGAACAATCTGCTGCAAAAAGCGGGGCAAAGCATCGTAGCCAGCATTCGCAAGCGGTTGTTCGAGCATATTACGAAGCTGTCGATGTCTTACTTCGACCGCGTACCAAGCGGCAGCTTGATTACTCACGTATCCAGCGATACGGAAGCCATCAACCAGTTCTTCAATCAGGTGGTGCTCAGCATCTTCCGCGATGGACTAACGCTCCTCTTCATCCTGGTCCTGATGTTCCAGCTGGACGTCCAGCTCACCTTGTACAGTCTCATTCTGCTGCCGATTATAGCTGGCATTGCGATTGCCTTCCGTTCCTATATGCGAGCAACTTATCAGATGGCACGCACAAGGCTGTCTCGTCTAGTCGCATTCGTCGCTGAGAATCTAGCAGGAATGAACCTGATCCAGGTATTCCATCAGCAAGAGGTACAGAAGGAGCAGTTCCGTGAGAAAAATGATTCCTACTTCCAAGCCAATATTCGAGAGATTCGAACGAATGTCTTGTTCAATCGCTCCTTCGAGGTTCTAAACAATATCGCTATCGCCTTCATCACATGGCTGGGCGGGATGGCGGTGCTGGACAAATCACTAGAGTTCGGCGTGTTATATGCCTTCATTACCTATATCCGCTTATTCTTCCAGCCGATCAACACCATTACTCAGCAATGGAACACGCTGCAGTCTGCCACGGTAGCCATTAATCGAATCTGGAACATCTTCGCGATTCAACCGGATATTCAGGATCACGCCGCGGCTAAGAAGCTGAATAAGGATGAGATTGAAGGCCGGCTGGACTTCAACAACATTACCTTCGGATACCCGGAAGGAACAACCGTTATTAAGGAGCTGGATCTGCATGTTCGACCGGGCGAGATGATCGGCATCGTTGGCACTACGGGAGCTGGCAAGAGCTCTCTGATCAGCTTGCTGTGCCGCTTCTATGATGTGACGGACGGCAGCATTCTAATAGACGGCCACGATATTCGTGAATTGGCGCAGCATGATCTGCATCGTGTTATCGGGCTTGTTCAGCAGGAGCCTTATCTGTACTCCGGTACGGTACTCGATAATGTTCGATTGTTCGATGAGAGGATATCAAGAGAAGATGTGATAAGAGCCTGTGAGTTCATTGGTGCTGATGCCATTATTCTGCGAATGAAGGACGGCTACGACACCAAGCTCTCAGAGAGGGGAAGCGGGTTATCAGCCGGAGAACGGCAGCTTATCTCCTTCGCTCGAATACTTGTGTTCGCTCCGAAAATCTTAATCCTGGACGAAGCGACAGCTAATCTGGATTCCCATACCGAACAGCTCGTACAGGAAGCTCTCGAGCGTGTATCTGTTGGACGGACGACTCTTGTCATTGCCCATCGTCTATCCACGATTATGGGAGCAGACCGCATCCTAGTCATGCGTTCAGGAAGAATCGTAGAACAAGGCACCCATGAGAAGCTGCTTAAGCTCGGCGGCTACTATGAAGAGCTGTATAAGCATTCTCAAGGGCAATATCAGGCCATTGAAGCGCGGTAGCGCGGTGAAGGAACCGCCAGGCTAATGAGCCCCAATTCCCCATTTCAGGAGCAAGCGCTATAATGGGAATGGAGGGGAGAGATGGTTATGAAGAGTAAGCTCGGGCTTGGAGGTCATTCCTTCTATTCGTCCCTTGGGAATGAACCTGTTCCAAGCGAGCAGGAGCAGCTGAGCATTGTTCAGGCTTGCTTGAATTCAGGTATGGAGTGGTTCGACACGACCTATGCACCGGAGAGGATCGCGCTTGGCCGCTGTCTGCAGAAGCTTGGCCGCCGGGAGGAAGCTCGCGTGGCAGTATGGAACTTCTTCACGGATTCAACTGGCCAGAGTGAGACGCCTGCGTACGTCAGGCTGGAGGAGCATCACCTAGCGGTTATGCTGGAAGAGCTGAAGACGGACTATGTCGATCTGCTTGTTGTGCATGCACATGGCGATCGAGAAGGGCTTAAGAGAGAGCTTGCTCTAGCCGAGACATGGCTCAACCGTGGTAAGATTAGGGGGATTGGCATTGGGATGTGCCGTGAGGAGCATCTGAACGACTTGCCAACCGACTCCCCAGTGACAGCTGTATTTACGCCATGTAATTACTTTCATCAAGATGCTCTTCCGCTATTCGCAGAGGCTAAGCGTAGAGGCATTCATACCTTCGCCCTATCCCCATTCCAGCGGGGGTGGAAGCTGGAGCAGAGCGGTTATGATCCAGAGGCTGCAGCCGAACTGCTCCTTCGATGGATAACCGGCCAACCACAAGTGGATCAAGTCATCGTGTCGATGCGTCGATCAGAGTGGATTGGTACCAATCGACGAGCAGAGGAGAGAGGGGAACTCACCTCTGAACATCTAGCTGTGATGCAAGGATGGGAATAATGGAGGAAGCACGTCATTCTCACATAGGAGTTCCAGTGATGGATCAGGATTAGACAGACGAACGTGCAGTTCGTCTGTCTTTTTTTGATCGTCATGTGATGAATGATTCACACTTATCTGAGAGAAGGATGGGAGGGAGGAGAGTTCACTTGTTCTTGTTGACATGAGGTTGAAGTGCTTCTATGATATGGGTGTACTCTGTTGTTGTATACAACATCCAACATTATCATGACAGGAGCCAATCCAGTGGAATTTCAGAAGCTCGACAATTCGAATCTATGGGATCGTACCTATAACTTGCTGAAGGAGAGTATTATTACTCGCAGATTCTCCCCCACACAGAAGATCTCGCTTCCAGAGCTGGCCAGCCAGCTTGGAGTGAGCCGAACGCCAATCAGAGATGCGCTGAACCGATTAGAGATGGAGGGGTTAGTGCGCACAGTACCGAAGGTCGGTACGTTCGTAACGCCGCTGGATGAAGCTAGTGCTCTGGATATCATGGGGACAAGAGAGATGCTCGAATGCTGGTCCGTCTACGGATTCCTGCAATTATCAAGTACAGACAGGATGGAGGCAATCGATTCGCTGAAGCAGCTGTTGAAGCAGTCGGCTGAGGCTCTGGATACTGACCTCCTCCCTGATTACTTGAGTCATAACTACAACTTCCGATTCCACCTCAGCCTAGTAGAGCTGGGGGGCAATCGCCGGAATGTGGAGATCTACTCGCAGCTCATGAATTATCGACACATTCTGTATCAGACATTAAGCGTCGACTTCGAGATGATTCGAGCCGCTCAGCAGGAACATGAAGCGATAGTAGAAGCATTGGCGGGCGGGCTACAGTCCGATATCACGGAGCAGATTCAAGAGCACTTGCGGCATTCTAAGCAGCTGCTTCTACTAAGAATTCGGGACAGTGGGGGGATTATCTAGCCTATGGTGAAGCTTGCTATATTAGCTGATGATCTAACAGGTGCTAACGATACAGGAGCATGCTTCGCAGGTTACGGCTTCCGCACTGAGCTGCTGTTATCGCTGCAAATGTGCGATGCCATATATGAGAACCAGGATAATGTGCCTCAGGTCATTAGCCTGGATGTACGTTCACGAGGACTCGCTCAGAGCGCGGCATACAGCAGTACCCTGCATGCCGTGCAGGCAGTGAAGGCGTACTCGCCTGAGCGGCTGTACAAGAAGATGGACTCTGCCATCCGAGGACACTTCCCGCAGGAGTGCGATGCCGTGCTTGAGGAGAGCGGACTGCAGCTTGGATTCGTAGCTCCCGCTTATCCTGCAATGAATCGAACAACTGTCGGAGGTGTCCATTACATAGGAGATGTTCCCGTTCATGAGACGGAGCTGTCGCAGGATCCATTGACACCGGTTACAGATAGTCGTATACAGATTGTTCTGGAGAGAGGGTCGCGGTTCCCAGTCGGCTATATCCCCTTAGAGCTGCTGAAGGAAGGCAGTGAAGAAGCTCTGCAGCGTGAAGTGATTGCTCAGGTTGAGCAGGGCTGCAGGCTCATCGCGGTAGATGCAGTGACGGATGAACATCTGGATAGGCTGCTTGCTCTCGCCGATGAGCTGCCGCTCACTTCCTTCTTCGCCGGATCAGCCGGATTGGCTGAAGCAATGGCTAGGAGGATGGCCTGGGACTTACCTGAGCATTCCGCTGACCAGCCCATACTGCATGGCGAACCGATGCTTGTTGCCGCAGGCAGTCAGACTAAGTTAACGAGGGAACAACTGCTTCATGCCATGGAGCATACAGGTCATGAGCTTGTTCCCGTCACGCTGGATATGCTGTTCGAAGCACATCGTCTAGCTGCTGAGCAGTGCGTGAAGGTGCAGCGTTCTGCTGGAGAGCGGCTTGCCTCAGGTCAAGACGTTATCCTCCAGCTCATGCCGGATGAAGGAGGAGCTGGTGTGGCAGAGCTAACGCTTCGTTACGACTGCCGAACAAGCGAAGACTTCCATCAACAGGTGACAGAGCGATTCGGGAAGTTCGTTGGCAGCGTTTACCTGCAATCAGGTATGCAAGGTTCCATCTATGTAATCGGGGGAGAGACAGCTAGAGGAGTATGCGAGGCACTCGGCCTGCGGCAGTTGAGAATTGTGCGAGCCATTAGCCATGGTGCCATTGTTAGCGAAGGCTGTCTATCAAGCTCAGGAGGAACCTCTATAACGCTAATCACGAAGTCCGGGAGCTTCGGCAAGGCAAGTGCAGTGACGGATATTGTGCAGTATCCGAGAGCCAGAGTGAGAGGGAGCGGGGACCAATGAACGTGAAGCGCAAGCCTGTAATCGGAATTACGATGGGGGATCCATCCGGGGTAGGACCAGAGATTATATGGAAGGCATTGGCATCTCCTGAAGTGCATGAACAATTAACGGCCGTCGTCATAGGAGATGGCGCAGCTATGCAGCGGGCTAGGAAGGTCATTACACAAGCTCCTGAGTTACTGAATATTGCGCCATCGCGGCTGGGCGAAGGGATTAGCAGCACGGCAGCAGCTGTACCTATCGTTGACTTGGGTGTATTCGCGGAGATGGACCATGTGCCGCCCTATGGCATTCGATCCGCTGAAGCAGGTGACGCGGCATACCGGTGTATTGAGGAAGCCGTACGCTTAGGCATGGAAGGACGAATTGACGCTATCTGCACGGCGCCGATTAATAAGGAATCTCTGAATCTGGCCGGGCACCATTATCCTGGACATACCGAGCTGCTCGCATACTTGATGGGTGCGGGAGAGGTGGCCATGATGCTGACAGCACCAGGTCTGCGGGTCATTCATGTGACGACGCATTGCGGCTTGCTGGAAGCGATTCGTCGGATTACGCCCGAGCGCGTCTACGAGGTCATTCAACTAGGCCACCAGGTACTAAGGAGGAGCGGGATTACCTTCCCTAGAATTGCAGTATGCGGCATTAATCCTCATGCGGGTGAGGGAGGGATGTTCGGGGAAGGTGAGGAAGCTGCGCAGATAGAGCCTGCCATACACCGAGCTCTGGCTGAAGGCATAGATGTGCAAGGTCCGCTACCGGCAGATACCTTATTCTATCGAGCGAGGAGGGGGGACTATGATCTGGTCGTAGCGATGTATCATGATCAGGGACATGGTCCCGTGAAGGTGCTCGGTCTCGAATCAGGGGTCAATATCTCAGTAGGCTTGCCCATCCTGCGGACTAGCGTGGATCACGGGACGGCATTCGATATAGCAGGGCAGGGAGTGGCTGATGAGCGAAGCTTAATCGAAGCTCTGCTGCAGGCTGCAGCACTCACACCGCAATCAGGTCTGGAGGGAGTGAAGCCATGAGCAGGATGAACAGCAAGAGCAGTAAGAACAGCAAGAGCAGCATGAACAATTGGTCTGGCAGCAGGGAGTGGAAGTCGATCCTTCAACCATCAACCTTCCAGACAGCTGGTCGGGTGGTATATGGGTCCGGTACCTTCAATCAGCTTGGAGAGCTTGCCGCTTCACTCGACTGGCGGAATGTTGCCATCGTCACCTCGCCAAGCTTGATTCGGCTGCAGTGGATTGACAAGGCAATCGCTCTCCTCGGAGAGCATCAAGTGAAGGCGGTAATCATTCAATCAGATATTACGGAAGAGCCATCCATCGAGCAGCTGGAGAGGATGGCGGAGGCATTAAGAGAGCAGCCTCTAGACGGTATTATTGGCATAGGAGGAGGCAGTGTGCTCGATGCAGCGAAGCTCCTGTCGGTCAGATATTCTGCTTCGAGCAAGCGGGTACGTGACATGCTTGGCATCGGCAACATAGACAGCCCCGGCTTGCCCACTATTCTTATTCCTACAACTTCAGGCACAGGCTCAGAGGTTACACCGAATGCCATCGTGACGTTACCGGAAGAGCAGTTGAAGATTGGGGTGGTGAGCCCCTGCTTGTATCCGGCTGTCGCGCTGCTCGACCCGATGTTAACCCTAACTCTGCCGCCAGCCATGACCGCATCGACCGGGATGGATGCCTTCACGCATGCAATCGAGTCCTACATCTCGAACAAGTCCAACCCGATCAGCGATACGTTCGCACTGGAAGCTATCCGACTCATCGCTGATCATATCGTAACTGCCTATCAGGATGGCAGTCATGAACAAGCTAGAGCGGCTATGATGCTTGGCTCTATGTATGGAGGAATGGCGCTCTCATGCTCGGGTACGGCCGCCGTTCATGCCTTGGCTTATCCGCTGGGAGGGACCTTCCATATTCCTCATGGCGTAGCCAATGCGATGCTGCTGCCTCATGTCTTGCGCTACAATGCCGACACCATTACGAGCCGGTTGACCCATGTCTCAATGGCGATGGGGCTGTCATCGGCATCAGGCGGGGAATGGACGGCTGACGATGCTGCAGCCGCAGTTATTGAACGTATAGAAGAGTGGACGGAGCTTCTAGGCATCCCGCAGAACTTAGCAGCGTTCGGTGTACAGCAAGCGGATCTTCTCCAGCTGGCTGAAGCCGCATCCCGTGTGACCAGGTTGATGAACAACAATCCTAAGCCTATACCGGTTGCTGACATTGAACGCTTGTATGCGAAGCTATTGTCCTAACTTTCATCTATTAGAGGAGATGAACAATTGAGTAATCAACCCGTGTCCATCACAATGAAGCCTAGAACGAAGTGGCTCATGATTGGCGACTCCATTACGGACTGCGGACGCGTCCGTCCTATCGGTGAGGGGAAGGGAGACCCTCTAGGCAGCGGCTATGTCGGAATGATCCATGCATGGCTGCATGCCAGCAGACCTGATTGTGCCATTAGAATGGTGAACATGGGCGTAAGCGGAGATACCGTCAGAGAGCTTAAGGCCAGATGGAAGACGGATGTCATTGACCTGCAGCCTGATGGCCTATCTATTATGATTGGAATTAATGACGTATGCCGGCACTTCAATCGGCCCTTCATGGATGAACTGCATGTCGGGCTATTAGAATATGAACAGACGCTTGAGGAATTGCTGACTGCTGCTAGATTGAATACGAAGGTGCAGGACATAATCGTTCTATCGCCCTTCTTCGTGGAGTCCAACTCTGCAGATGAGATTCGCCAGCTGACTGATCGATATGGCGAAGCCTCCCGCAGAGCAGCCGACCGTAATTGCGCACAGTTCATCGATATTCAAGCTGAATTCGACAGATTGCTGCAAGCGCTACCCTCCATGCACCTTGCTCCCGACCGTATTCATCCGAATCAGATTGGACATATGGCAATAGCACGTGCATTCCTTCGAGGAGCAGGTTCATTGTAGATTAGGCTAACTAACATAGGAGTTAATGCGTTAAGTATGTAAGATTGTACAGCGGAGAGGAGGACATAGGTTTGATCAGAAGAATTGAATTGAGCAACGGTATTTAATCTAGTAACGTTCCCATGTCATCATCTTCAATAAGATTGTAAGGAGGGAGGGATCCATATGCTTGCAATTTTCATATGGCTAATCACTACAGTTATTGGATGTATCATTCTATACGGTATTATTCAGGCTGCCATTAATCATTCTGTCATTCATTCTTCATCCGTTGAGATTAGTACATCCAATAGCAAGCTTCAGAGGCAGCAGGAGATGCTAGTTCGTGAAGTAGAGCAATTGAAGGACTTGCACATCGAACAGAACAGGCTGTTAAGGGAATTAGTCCAATTACACCAGCAAAAAGACCTAAGCTAAAGATGCTTAGGTCTCTTCAAGCGGCTCCCGTCCATTAGAATGGTTAAGCTGATTAAGGTAACGAAGACCGTCGCTCCCATATCCGAGAGGATGGCGATCCATAGAGTCAGCCATCCTGGTATCGTGAGCAATAGTGCAATGACCTTGAGTCCGAGGGAGACTCCGATATTGAAGCGAATGATCCGATTGACGAGCCTTGCGGTTGAGATGGCCTCAGGCAGCTTCCCGAGGTGGTCCTGCATGAGTACAATGTCTGCGGTCTCCATCGCACTGTCCGTGCCCTTGCCCATCGCTATGCCGAGCTCGGCTGCAGCGAGTGCCGGAGTATCATTCATTCCATCGCCAATCATTGCGACGCGTCCCCGCTTCGACAGCTGTTGAATGACCGCTACCTTATCCTCAGGCAGCAGACCGCTGTAATGCCGGGTTACTCCTACGGCGGCAGCGACTCTCTCCGCCGTCTTGGCATGATCACCGGTAACCATGACAGTCTCCTTGATTCCTAGTCGATGCAGAGCCGCAATCACATCCCGGCTCTCCTCCCTAATCTCGTCAGCGATGCCGAACATGCCAAGAATATGAATGTCGTCCGCCACCAGCACAATCGTCAGTCCCTGCTCCTTGTACGCGTCGATCTTAGCTTGCTGCTCCTGCGGAATACTTAGGTGCTGCAAGCTATGCTCATTGCCAAGCCAGTACGGCTTCCCCTCAACGATGCCATGCATCCCGCTTCCAGCCACTGATCGTATATCCACTGCCTTAGGATAACTGGCGCCAAGTTGATTCACATGCTTCACAATCGCTCCGGCGAGTGGATGAGAGGATGTTGACTCTAGCGCTCCAGCAACCTTCAGGAATCTCTCGTCGTCCCACACCTCGGTTCGAACCACATGCGGCTCGCCCTTGGTCAGCGTCCCGGTCTTGTCGAACGCCAAGATATCAATAGCTCCCAATTGCTCCAGGAATACGCCGCCCTTCACGAGAATCCCGTTCCTGGCACTTCGCGTAATGCCGGATACGATCGCGATAGGAGAGGACAGGATAAGCGCACATGGACATCCAACGATAAGCACCGACAAGCCCTGATACACCCAGGTCATCCACTCCTGCCCAAGCAGCAGGGGAGGTATCAGCGTGACCAGCGCGGCCACAATCATAATGATCGGAGTATACACCTTCGCAAAAGAATGAATAAACAGCTCCGTCCTCGTCTTCGTCTCCTGCGCCTCCTCAACCAGATGCAAGATTCGAGCTAACGAGGAATCCTTATATGCCTTCGTAATGTGTACGAGCAGCACGCCTTCATTATTCAAGCTCCCACCAAGCACAGTCTCACCGGCAGCCTTCTCTGCTGGAAGGGACTCTCCGGTAATAGCGGCCTCATTAACCGAGCTTCTGCCCTCTACGACGTACCCGTCTGAAGGAATCTGCTCGCCCGGCTTGACCTTGACCAAGTCTCCTGAGGATAGGGAAGCGATTGGAACAACTTCTTCACGACCATTAATCACTCTAAGCGCTTCTCTGGGAGCAACCTTGAGCAGCGATTCCATCGACCGACGCGCTCTCTCCATGCCATAGCCTTCGAGCAGCTCATTCACTCCGAACAACAGGGCAACGAGGGTCGCTTCCTTCCATTCGCCTATGGCAACTGCGCCGATGAGCGCGATCGTCATCAGCGTATCCATGTTGAAGCTGAGCTTAACGAGGTTGCGAAGTCCGCGGATGAATGTCGTATAGCCGCTAATGGCCGTCGCTGACAAGTAGAGCAGGATGGTAGCGGGCTCGCTTAACGTCCCTTCCCCGATGAGTGCAGCTGCATAGAGCACAACCGATAGGAGGAGCAGCTGAATCGTCCGCCGATTGCCAGCATGCTGATGTCCGTGCTCATGCTCGTGCCCATGTGCGTGGGAATGTTCGTGCGGATGACCATGTTCATGTCCATGAGAATGTCCATGTCCGTCCGTCTTAGCCTCAGGTGCAGGAGGGATGAGGGACGCTCCGTCCGAATGCAGAATCTGCTCTACCTTGGCCAGATTGACGCGAGGGTCCAGGGTCAGCTTCGCAGATGCGTAGCTGAGCTTCGTATCCTGCCCGTATTCGAGACGCTTAAGCTGATCCTCTATCTTCAGCGCACAATGGCCGCAGCTAAGACCTTGAATCCGATACTCCTTCATGGCTCATCTTCCTTCCGAGACATATATGAATACTTGCTCATATGTTATGCTACACTCGTTACATCTGTCAATCCTTCTGCTATACTTATGTCACGAAAAAATAAGGAGTGAAACGGCTATGAATAAAGCCGCGGAGGAACAGTGCGAAGATAGCTGTCATGGCACCGAAATGCCTGTGCATGAGCTTCATCAGGTTCGGCTTGATGACCAGCGCGCTGCCGATCTTGCAGACATGTTCAAGGCGATCAGCGATCCTACCCGAGTAAGAATTGTATATGCCTTGCTTCACCAAGAATTATGTGTTCATGATATATGCGAAGTGCTCGGTATGGCACAATCGGCCATCTCTCATCAGCTCAGATACTTGCGCAATGTTCGAGTGGTGAAGCGACGCAAGGAAGGGAAGACCGTCTACTATTCCCTGGACGATGAGCATGTTAAGGTCGTATTCCTGCAGACCTTGAAGCATCTGGAGCATGCTTGACCGATGAAGTAGACACAGAAGGAGGAAGAGTTCACCTTGACGCTTCAGCAATTGAAATACATCATAGAGGTCGCCAGCCGCGGTTCCATTAACGAAGCGGCGAAGCGGCTGTTCATCTCTCAGCCCACTCTGTCCAGCGCCATTAAGGATCTGGAGGAGGAGCTACAGATTACTCTATTCGACCGGTCCAACAAGGGTATCTCCCTCTCTAAGGATGGAGTCGAATTTCTTAGCTACGCAAGGCAAGTCGTGGAGCAAGCCGAGCTGCTCGAGAGCAGGTACTTGAACGCTAAGCCTTCGCCGCAGCATTTCTCCGTATCCACCCAGCACTATGCATTCGCGGTGAATGCATTCGTCAGTCTCGTTCAGCAATACGGGCAGGATGAGTATGAGCTGAGTCTGAGAGAGACGAAGACGTATGAGATTATTAACGATGTGAAGTCGATGTGCAGCGAGATCGGCATTATCTATGTGAATGAGTTCAACGGCAAGGTCATTCACAACCTTCTGAAGACGGCTAACTTAACGTTTAATCGGTTGTTCACGGCTAGGCCGCATATTTTCATCTCGATGAATAATCCCCTGGCTCAGCAATCAGTCGTGACCATTGATCAACTGCAGCATTATCCTTACCTCAGCTTCGACCAAGGGGAGTACAATTCATTCCACTTCTCCGAAGAGATTCTGAGCACTCTGACTCATCGCAAGAGCATTCGGGTCACTGACCGAGCGACATTATTCAATCTTCTCATCGGACTGAACGGCTATACCATATCTACAGGCATTCTCAGTTCAGACTTGAACGGCAACGAGATTATTCCTGTTCCACTGGATTGTGAGGAGTTGATTCATGTCGGGTGGATCTCACACAAGAGCATACCGTTATCGAAGCTTGGGGCTGCCTATATTGAAGCTCTGAAGGAAGCTATAGCTTAGGCTGCAACTTGCTATAGCTATTGGCTATAACCAGGTATAGTAACATTCAGTTACGCTATACCTCCCTATCCGTGATATCTTACTCGTAACAACTGATAGAGGAGTGTTGCGTGATGGGGAAGAGCAGTACACTGGGGTATCCGCGAATTGGGGAGCATCGGGAGTGGAAAAAAACGCTGGAAGCGTTCTGGTCCGGTAAGCTGGAGGAATCAGACCTGCATCAACAGCTGAAGGATATACGCCTGAGTCACCTGCGCAAGCAGCAGGAGAAGGGAATTGACCTCATCGCTGTAGGCGACTTCAGTTATTATGATCATATCCTGGATACAGCCGCCATGTTCGGGATCATTCCGAAGCGGTTCGGGTATGGGAGAGGACCTGTCCCCTTGTCCGTCTACTACGCCGCAGCGCGCGGGACGAGTGAAGCGGCTGCTAGCGAGATGACGAAGTGGTTCAACACGAATTATCATTATATCGTTCCTGAATGGGACGGGGCTGAGCCTCAGCTGACGGAGAACAAGCCTCTGCAAGCGTATCGCGAGGCGAAGCAGGAGCTCGGGATCGACGGCAAGCCAGTCCTTGTCGGACCGTTAACCTTCCTGAAGCTGTCCAAGGGGTATGCGGAAGGAGAGACGGATGGCTGGCTTGCGAGATTGCTGCCGCTATACATACAAGTGCTGCAAGAGCTGCAGCAGGAGGGTGTGCAATGGGTTCAGATGGATGAGCCGATTCTCGTTACGAAGCTAAGCGCGGCGGACTTAGAGCGCCTAAGATTCGTCTATACATCCATTGCTGCTTCCGTGCCCGACCTCCGGATTATGCTTCAGACCTACTTCGAATCGGTCGAGCATTACCCTGATGTGATCCAGCTTCCTGTGCAAGGCATTGGGCTCGACTTCGTGCATGGCTGCACCGGCAACCTGCGCTCCTTGGAAGAATTCGGATTCCCAGCAGACAAGGTGCTTGGCGCAGGACTAATTGATGGCCGCGGCATATGGAGAGCATCGCTGCGGGACAAGCTTAGTCTGGTAGAGCAGTTAACAGAGCAGGTATCTCCTGACCGTCTGTTCCTACAGACCTCATGCAGCCTGCTTCATGTTCCGGTTACAGTCGCAGGTGAGACGAAGCTTGGGACGGAGCTTCGCGGCGCACTGGCCTTCGCTGATGAGAAGCTGAGCGAGCTCGTTCTGCTCGCCACGGCAGGCCATGCTGAGGAGGGGACAGTTGCAGAGGAGCTGGAGGTGTGCGAGCGCGCATTGGATGCTCTGAATCGATCTGACGATCGCAATCGCATCAGCGTTCAGCAAGCTGCAGCTAAGCTAGCTGTGACGGAGCCTGCGAGGAGCATACCTCATGCCGAGAGACAGCTCCTCCAGCAAGACAAGTGGCAGCTGCCGCTGCTGCCAACTACGACGATCGGCAGCTTCCCGCAATCTGCGGAGGTGCGCAAGGCCCGCCAGCTGTGGAGGAAGGGCGAGTGGAGCGAGGAGCAATATACCTCCTATATCGAGGAGCAGATTGATCTATGGATTAAGCTGCAAGAGGAGATTGGACTGGATGTACTCGTACATGGCGAGTTCGAGCGAACCGATATGGTCGAGTTCTTCGGGGAGAAGCTGGCCGGATTCGCATTCACGCAAGGCGGCTGGGTGCAGTCATACGGCTCCCGCTGTGTGAAGCCGCCCATCATCTTCGGGGATGTGGCCTTCGAGGAAGCGATGACCGTGAAGGAGACCGTCTATGCCCAGTCCAGGACGAAGCGGCCGGTGAAGGGTATGCTCACAGGTCCGATTACAATTATGAACTGGTCATTCGTACGTGTGGATATCTCGCGGGAACAGATTGCCTATCAGCTGGCGTATGCGCTGAGACAAGAGGTCGAGGCACTGGAGCGGGCAGGTATCGGAATTATCCAAGTCGATGAGCCAGCGGTCCGTGAGGGGCTGCCGCTTAAGGAGAATGAGCAAGCGGAGTACCTGCAATGGGCCGTTAAGGCATTCCGTATGACGACTTGCACCGTTCAGAGTACGACGCAAGTTCACACTCATATGTGTTATTGCGAGTTCCACGACATGATTCATTCCATTGAAGCAATGGACGCGGACGTCATCTCCATCGAGACTTCTCGCAGTCATGGTGATCTGATCCAGAGCTTCGAGGAGAACACGTATAAGCTTGGAATCGGCCTTGGCGTCTATGATATTCATAGCCCTCGAGTACCGCGCGTCGAGGAGATGAGCAGCATGATTGGACGAGCGCTTCGCGTACTCGATCCGAAGCTGTTCTGGATTAATCCTGATTGCGGATTGAAGACGCGAGGGCGGGAGGAGACGATAGCTTCACTCCGTCACATGGTGGAGGCTGCACGGCTGGCACGCGTCACTTATGAATGTTCGGTATGAGTGAAACATTCTGTATCTCTGCTGCGTTAGATGGTTGAAGAGGACCAACTATTCGGAGGAGGGATTACCATTCGAGCACGGTGTATCATGCTGTTATGCGCAGTCTTGCTGTTCACAGGCATTCCGTCAGTATGGGTATCAGCTGCAGACCTAACGACAGAGCAGAAGTACAGCTTCCTCGTGCAGAGAGGCATATTCACAGGCTATGCAGATGGTTCATCACGACTGCATGAGAGTATGACAAGAGAGCAGTTCGCCGCGGTACTGTTCCGATTATTCAAGCTTCAGGAATGGCGAGGAAGCGCTTCCTTCAACGATGTGAAGGCGGCTCGCTGGTCCTATGGCGAGATTGGCGCTATAGCTCGAGCAGATCTCATGGAGGGAGTAGGTAACGGCCGATTCTCCCCAACTGCCGAAGTAAGCGTCGAGCAGCTTGCCGTCGTACTCGTCAGAGCATACAAGGCTTCCGGCTCGACTAGCTCGCAAGTCTACGGCAAGGTCTCCAGCTGGGCGAAGAAGGATGTCGGCATTGCCCTTGGCAAGGGATGGATTCCCGAGCAGATGGACTATAAGGTGGACGCCCTGCGCTCTCTGCTCGTCGTTGCTGCTTATGAAGTCTACAGGGACATGAATCCTGACTATGAACCACTTGATATTGTCTCTGTGAAGGCGATCTCCAGCACAGCCATTCAGATCGACCTCCGTAAGGCGGTCCAATCTGTATCCATGGATCAATTCAAGCTGCAGGATGCTGGTGCGAAGAGTGTTCGGCTGCTATCGGCTAAGCTGAGCAATCAGAACAAGACAATTACGATAACAACCGACAAGCAGACCTCGAATGCCGTGTACTTCTTATCTATTAATGGGAATGTCACATGGACCTACGTCTCCTACTCCAAGGATGAGAGCAAGCCTGTCATCTCGTCCTACCGCATTCTTGCCGATGCTCGAGTTGAGCTCGTATTCAGTGAAGCGATTCTTCAGAATACCGCAGAGAATAGAGCGAACTATCGCTTCGATCGCAATCTTGGCGTCAAGAGTGCAACCTTATCCTCTGATAAGAAGACGGTCTGGATCGTAACGGATAAGCAGACGTCCGGTCAGGTGTACACGTTAACTGTCCGCAACATTCAGGACCTGGCAGGCAATACGATGGATGCTCGCAGCAATCTATACTTCGGCGCTGTCGTTGACAAGACAGCACCTGCCGTCACTGGCATGACGGTGACAGCGAACAAGGTTGTCCTTGTATTCAGTGAGAAGCTCGACTTCGGCTCTGCTGAATGGGAAGGCCATTACGTCATCGATGGAGGGATTGGCAATCCTTCCAGAGCGATCTACAACGACAATGACAAGACAGTTACGCTAACAATCGGGAACCTTGCTGGGGGAAGGTTATACACATTAACGATTAATGGGGTTAAGGATGCAGCGGGCAATTCTATTGCTGCGAACACTAGCCGTTCCCTTACCGGGTCGGGCACCAACACATCCACTCCTTACCAGCTCCAAGGCATCGGCGTTGTGAATCAGAACACGGTAGATGTCGTCTTCAGCCGCGTCCTGACAGACATGGATATCTCGCGAATACGATTGAACCTGATATCCGACAACCAAGCATCAGTGAACACATCTGGAATAGGTCAATACGTATCCGCGAAGCCAGGTGACGACAAGGCGGTACGCATACAGCTGCGAAGCTCCAGTGAAGGGAACCCTGTCTTCTTCCGCGAAGGGCATGTGTACTTGGCCAGCATTACAGGCCTTCCTGGGCTGAACACAGCGAATCAAGCCAATGAGAAGCGGTTCGCCGGTCTGAACGAGCCGAATAGGCAGCCTTATGTGACGAAGGCCTCAGCTGATAACCGCACATCCGTGACTGTTCAGTTCAGCGAGCCCGTCAAGAATGTGCACTCCGCGGCATTCAAGCTGACTGATTCAGATGGGAATGCCGTATCCATCGCATCGGATCAGCTAGGTGATCGCAGCAAGGTCGTAACACAGGTGACCCTTAACCTTAATGCGCCGCTCACAGGCAGCAAGTCCTATAGACTCTCCTTCAATCGAGGCATTACGGATGCAGCAGGCTGGAACGAGTGGACCATAACGGAGGGGAATGAACCATACCGTGTCTCCTTCCAAGGGACAGACCAGTTGAATGCGGCACCTAAGTTGAAGTCCGTGTCTGCCATAGACCGCTATACGTTCATGGTCTCATTCACTGAACCAGTCAGAGGTGCAGATCAAGAAGTGTACTCCCTCAACAACGAGACCGATCGAACAGGTGTCCGACTGACGAAGGGCTCCTATGCGAATTATGAACGATCCGATGATCGAATGTCCGTCATCATTCGCTTGCAGGCTGACACTTCAGGTCCGCTTCGTTCCGGCAAGACCTACAAGCTGACCTATGGAGGCGATGGAGCCCAGATTACGGATGATCAAGGAGCAAGGCTCCAGACGGACGGAGGGGCTGGTGAACTCCGCTTCCAAGGGACAGATGCAGACAATGAGAGACCTCGCATCCTGACAGCGGAGGCGTGGTCATCGCTCCTCATCTTAACCTTAAGTGAGCCTGTTCAAGGAATGAGCGGTCAGACGAATCTCTTCACCCTCACGGCTGGAGGATCTGCACTCAGTGCGACATCAGCCTCTTACCGAGGCAAGACGATCCTCCTTCATCTCAATAGCAAGCCTGCCGGCACAGTGCTTGCTGTGAAGTTCTCCTCCCAGGGAGAGCTCGATATCCGGGACAAGAACGGACAGAGACCGCTTGTGCAGACGATACAGACGGCGGTTAGATAAGTGCACCGGGACATGAGAGACCTTCCATTAGAGGATAATGGGAGGTCTCTTTTTGGCTCATGCACAATGACTTGCCATACCTGAAGTTGGAGATACTAATGTCTGAGAAGAGCATGAAGATTGAGAGGGACGTGAGGGACGTGAGTGAGGTGAGAGAAGTGGAAGCGATCTATCCTGCACTGCTTAAGCAAGCTTATGCCACTCCGAGCCTTCGGCAGAACATATTGAATACAAGTATGGTCTCCATCTATTGTGATTATTCAGGCCACCTGGCTCATGATGAATGCGGTGTCGCTTGCACCCTCACCTGTGATGGTTCGGTCTATGTGCAAGGGAGGAGAGAAGGGTACCCGTATCCTGGGGATTCTGTGTACGGTGAATTGTTAGCTGTCATATTCAGCCTAGAGAATCTTCTGATTACGTTAGAGACTCATCGTCCGAAGTTCGCGATCATCTATACCGATTACAGCCGCATTGCCAAGTTCCTTCAACAAGTACACCTCTCTAAGCACCATTACGAGCTCATACGAGAGCGCATTCTAGCCATCCTAGCTGAGGTGAAGGTGAAGTACCCTGACGTGGCTGTGCACATGAAGTACATAGGAAGCAATAGAAGCAGCAATAGAAGGAACCATGCTCTTCATCACATGGCCCACTTAACTGCCAGGAAGCTTATTGGTCTATATCAAAAAGAAATGCCTTAGCAAGGGTGCCAAGGCATCGCAGGGTAGACACGTCCGAAAAAGCTCTTGATCAGGAACGAGACCTGTATGCTCTGCTCCTCTAATACGAAATGCCCCCCGCATAACCAGTAAATCTCTACACCATTCAGCTGTCTTGCTAGATCTATCGCTCCTTGAATTGTGAAAATAAAATCATTCTTGCCCCATGTTAGGAGCATTGGGGGTTGATACAGCCTTAAGTATTGCTGCCAGTTCGGATACTGATCTACATTGTTACGGTAATCATAACCTAATGCTAATTGAATGCTGCTGTTGCCCGGTCGATCTAAAAATAGTTGATCTAACGTATATCCGTCCGGACTAATACTAGTAGGGTTGCATGCACCATAGAGATACTGCTTCCTGGTGAATTCAGGGGTGACCAGTTCAGCGAATGCAGTCTCTGTCGCTCGATTGCGGTCAGCCCACAGAGCCTTGAAGAGGTCGAATGGCTGTCCGAGACCAGCCTCGCTTGCCACGGCATTCTGAATGACAAATCCTAGAATACGAGTTGGATTGCGAACCGCTATTCGGAAGCCGATTGGACCTCCATAATCGTGAACATACAGGATGAATCTCGACACCCCAAGTCCGTTGATAAGCTTCTCAATCATGAGAGAGAGATTGTCGAAGGTATACTCATAGTCAGTAACCAGCGGCATACTGCTATATCCGTATCCTGGATAATCGGGTGCAATGACATAATACCGATCGCATAATCGTGGGATTAAGTCTCTGAACATGTGAGAGGAGCTGGGGAAGCCATGAAGAAGGATAATTGCCGGATTGCTAGGGCATCCTGCTTCCCGATAAAAGATACTTAAGCCATCCACGTTCATTTTATTATAGGTGACGGTCATGAAGGTCATCTCCCTTACTGCAGGCGCATGGCAAACACATTATAGGTATGCGTTCTGGCAACGAGATAGAACAATGGTTGTAAGAGAGTAGAGAATACCTATGATAATAGGGCAAGCTGAAGCAGAACAAGGTCGTATACAAGCGTGGTAATTACCAGCTGGCCTTCATCTTCAATCATCCAACAGACCTTGATCATAATAACTTAAGCAAGGCTGCTGTTAAGTAATCGTTTAATCGTCCCAAAAAAGCGTATGGCCCATAGAAGGGTCATACGCTTTTTTTTACGGACGAAACGATCTAGCCCAAACTGATCCCAATCGAAGCGTTGTCCTCCGGTGTGCCCAGCCAATATCCATACTCAATCGCTACCTTGACGAAGTGATTCAGAGCTTCTGGAGATGGCAAGCCCGGCTGAAGCTTGCTGACAGGCGTACCTATCTCAAGGAAGAAATCTCCCATTCTTGGAGTCGATACGACTAACAATGTGACGGTCTCGTTCGTGGCATTCCGCCAAGCGTGCTTAACATTCTCAGGAACATCAAGTGTCTCTCCCGCAGGTACCTTCACCCATCGATCTCCGTGATAAGCTTCAAGTTCTCCGCTCAGTACAACAAAAGTCTCTCTGTCATCATGACTGTGAACAGGAACGACGACACCCGCAGGAACTTCAGCCTTCATAACACTATATTCCTTGTTATCCTCCGAATCGGTCAAGAGCAATACACGCGGTCCCATTACATCTAAATATTCAGACATTATTATCTCCTCCAGTATAAGTGTAGCTTGTCCTATCTCCTCGCACTTCTATCTTACAATGGAGCATCATTGGCATCTGTAATGAAACTAACAGATCGGCTGCTAAATAAAATAAACGGAACAGTACATTCTAGAACCATAAATCAACGTAATATGGAGCGGGATGAGCTGACCTTGAGAGACACTAACATAAGATGCTTGAACGATATTCGTCTATTCGAACGACTGTCCGCAGATGAACTCGGGAGTCTTGAACAATTAGCAAGCCTGACACATTCCTTGACCTTGCCAAGCAGCTCCACTATTCAATCGCCAGAACAGAACAGGCAAGAGTTGCATTTCATCAAGCAAGGGAAGGTCCGATTATATAAAATCAATTCTGGTGGCAATCCCTACACTATCGGATTCCTAGGACCCGGAGACGTATTCGGGGACTTGTACTCCATACAGACAAGAGATGTGTACATGGAGACGATGGAGGAGACCATGATCTGTTCGGTACCCAAGGAATCATTCGAGAACTTCCTGTCTACCCAGCCTAAGTTAGCGATAAAATTCCTCAAGCTGTTGAGCAGCAAGATTCAAGAAAGAGATGAATTATTAGAACAGCTCATCCTGAACAGCTTAAGAGAGCAAGTGCTTCATCTGTTGCTAACCTTGTCCAAGCCACTTGGAGAGGAAGATGCGAACGGCACGCATGTACATATCCCCATCTCTCATCAAGAGTTGTCTAACATGATTGGTGCAGCACGTGAATGTGTCACACTGACCTTGAGAGAACTAGCCAGAGACGGAATACTTACCACAGGCCGCAAATCAATTGCCATTCAATTAGACAAGGCACTCGCGAGCTTGTCAGCATCCACAGAAAATGAATAGAAGCGGAAGGATTGGAAATTGAAGAACACACGAATGCTGTTATCCAACTTGTCCTTATTCAACTCACTATCACCAAAGGTATTGCAGGAGCTTGACCAACTAACCGGTGAATCAGACTTCAGCCCCTACTCTGCAGGAACGGTTATCCAAGCCCCAGGGAATGAGAGTGCCAAGCTTTCTTTTGTTATAGAAGGGAAGATCCGTGTCTACAAGACGAATGCTGCCGGTAAGCAATATACCGTAGGTATACTTAGCGGGGGAAGTATGTTCGGTGAGAGTATATCCTTCGCACTAGGTACTCATGGAACGTACTTAGAAGTAATCGAGGACGCAATTACTTGCTCTGTGCAGACTCAAGCCTTCGAAGACTTATTACTTAGGTATCCAGAATTATCGGTAACCATTCTGAACGAGCTTAGCAGCCGACTGAAGGAGCGGGATGAACTGCTTGAGCAGATTATACGGAAGGATCTTAGGGGGAAAATCGTGTTCTTACTCTCTAAGTTGTCCAGGAAGTTCGGTGCTGAGGCAGATGGATATCAGAGGATTAATCTTCCCTTAACGCATCAAGAGCTCGCTAATATGATTGGTGCCACAAGAGAAGCCGTATCTCTCATTCTGAGGGAGCTTGCCAGTGAGGGACTTGTTGTGACGGGGCGCAAGTCCATCCTGGTTCATATAGAGAAGTTAAGTCAAGACCGAATGTGACAGGTTGTCATATTCGGTCTTGACTTATGACACGGTGTCATATATCATAAGGACATCGATGAAATGACACTGTGTCACATTAAGAAAATAGGAGGAATGAGCTCTATGCCCAAGCCAACCTTTTACAATCTGTCCGAAGACAAGCGTGCCGTATTGCTTAGAGCCGCGAAGAAGGAATTCTCTGCTTCCTCACTTCAAGAAGCATCCATTGCGAATATTGTGAAGACTGCCGGCATTCCGAGGGGCAGCTTTTACCAATACTTTGAAGGCAAGGAAGATGTGTATTTCTACTTGCTCGAAGTGAATCTCCAGGAGAACGAGGATCTGTTCCGCAAGGCAATTGAGCAGAATGAGGGCGACTTGTTCGAGACGTTCATTACGATGTTCCACACGAACTTAATGAACTTCGAGAGCTTGGAGAATCGGGACTTCTTCCGCAATATGATGCTGAACATGAATCATAAGGTGGAGAAGGCGTTCGCCAGCAGTATGCGGGAGCAGAGGCAGCAAGAGCTCATGCAATTAGCTAGCAAGATCAACATTGGCAGGCTGAGCTTACAGCATCCGCAGGAGCTGTTCCATCTTCTTAATATTATCCATGCTGTGACGTTCCATAATCTCACGCAGCACTTCGTCAATGAGTGGTCCGTAGATGAGGCGCTTAGCAACTACAAGCAAGAGCTGAACTTGATTAAGAGAGGCGTCTATAACAATGAGGGGGAGACATCCATATGACATTCTTACAAGTACAAGGTGTTCGCAAGGCATATACAATTGATAAGCAAGAGAAGGTTCAGATTCTTCACGGGATTGACCTGAGCTTCCGAAGAGGAGAGTTCGTCTCGATTCTAGGGGAATCTGGCTGCGGCAAGTCGACGCTCATGAATATTATCGGGGGAATGGATTCCAGCTACGAAGGCAAGGTTATACTCGAGAACCGGAACTTGAGCGAGATGAAGGAGCAGGAGATCGATCAATATCGGAAGAGCAGGGTCGGTTTTATTTTTCAGAGCTTCAACTTAATCCCTCATCTAAGCATCCTTGAGAATGTCATGATTGCCATGGAGCTGTCTGATCAAGGAATGGAGCAGCGCACAGAGAGAGCGAAGCAGCTCCTCACCGAGGTTGGTCTGAAGGATCATCTGACGAAGCGTCCGAATCAACTGTCTGGCGGTCAGAAGCAGCGTGTATCGATAGCCCGAGCTCTGGCCAACGACCCAGACATTATTCTTGCCGATGAGCCGACAGGTGCACTTGATCGAGAGACGAGCGAGCAAGTGCTTGCCCTGCTAGGGAACATCGCGAAGAGGGGCAAGCTAGTCATTACCGTGACCCATTCCCAGAAGGTCGCCGATTACGGCAGCCGCATCATCAGAGTGGAAGATGGACGTATCGTGGAAGACGTGGAGCTAAGAGAGGTCAGCGGGAAGGGGGAAGAGAAGCGGTCCGATCAGAAGGTGGGCAGCCTTAGCTTCCTATCCTCATTCAAGCTAGCGATGAAGAACATGAAGCTGAACATGAAGCGCAATACGCTTGTCGCCGTAGGCGGTTCGATCGGCATTATGAGTGTCATCCTCATGCTGTCCCTTGGTAACGGGGTAACCAAGTATATTAATGACGAGATTAATGCGAACCTGAATCCTCTGATGGTCGAAGTGACGAAGCCTTCCGAGAGCGGCAACAGCCCAAGCATCGCACCAAGCTCCATGCTGGAGGAGAAAGCATCGTTCACAGCTGCAGAGCTGGAGCAGGTTAAGGGAGTGGAGCATGTCAGCTCCGTAGAGCTGGCGGCTTCGTTCACGATGAAGAGCAGCGCATCCTATGGACAGAATCGCACAGACATTATGCAGCTCATGACTGTATCAGATTCGGTACGAGCGGACAATCTAGAGGCAGGCGAGCTGCCGAAGGAGAATGAAGCTCTCCTGACGCAGGATGCAGCCGAAGCCTTGGCGAAGGATGAACCGTACACTTCCTTAATCGGGAAGAAGATTGCTGTCTACAACAACGAAGTGAACGAAGATAACAAGCCCGTTATCGTAGAGATGCAGCTAACCGTGTCCGGTATCTACAAGACCGAAGGCTTGGCTCCACAAGCGACTACCGCTTATGTACCTTATGACACGTTGGAAGCAAGCTATCAGGCACAGGGACTTACTCTGAATCCAACGCAGATTAATGCGTTCACGGATGATGAAGATCATGTCGCTCAGATTAAGAGCGAATTAGAAGAAGCAGGCTTCTCCGGCTCTCAGCAAGCCGCTATGCTGGAGCAAGTGAACACGTATCTGAGTATGGCAACAGGTGCTCTTGCAGGTATATCTGGCATCTCGCTTCTCGTATCTGGCATTATGATTCTTATTGTCTTATATATCAGTGTAGTTGAGCGTACGAAGGAGATTGGCATATTACGAGCAATTGGTGCCCGGAAGAAGGATATTAAGCGAATCTTCTTCTCGGAATCTGCGTTAATCGGATTGTTCAGCGGCCTAATTGCGACCGTTGGTGCAGTTGTAATCAGCTTCGCTGCGAACGGAGTCATGAATCAAGCGTTCGGAGTAGGACTTATCGGCTTATCCGCTGGCAATATCCTGTTCGGTATTGTCGTGAGCCTGGTCGTCAGTATCCTTGCAGGTCTGATGCCTTCATCCAAGGCAGCTAAGCTGGATCCTATGGAGTCGCTTCGTTACGAATAATAGGTTAATTTTTGCCCCTGCCTCCATGCAGCAAGTGCTGCATGGAGGCTTTTATTATAGGATCTAGGCTAGTACAATGATAATGGATGAACAAGCAGCCAAGCAGTAAAAATCAGGAGGATCACTATCCATGCAACCAGTTCCATCATTTATCCAGATTAATACGATTGCCAAGTACGACCGCCATCAAGCCATTGATGATGCGAAGCGAATTATACAAGACAGCGGCGGCTGGGTGAATGATTATAAGATGTTATCCAATAAGTCGATATGCTTGCAATTCGAGATGTCACAGACAGACGCTGTCAAGCTATATCCAGATCTTAAGCAGACCTCGCTCATTCTATATGAGAACACGGAGGAGACACTCCAGCAGCTGACAGAGCTGGCCCGCCAGTCTCTGCTCCGCTCGGACAAGGATCTGCGAGGAACCTTTCAGATTACATTCGTCCATGATGAGCCGGATCTCATTCTGGATGTCCCTGCGTTTGATCTATAAGGGATCTATCATTGGATAAGGTCATTGACGACTAACTTTGGACAATAATGGTATAATGCAACGTAGAGTTCATCATATCGCAATGAAGGAAGGAGCTAATTATGAACGAGTCCAGTCAAGAGTATATCGTCATAGCTGGTGCGAGAGAGAATAATCTTAAGAATGTATCGCTGCGAGTACCTAAGCGGAAGATTACGATTTTCACCGGGGTGTCCGGATCCGGCAAGTCATCGATTGTGTTCGATACGATTGCTGCAGAATCGATGCGACTGCTGAACGAGAACTTCAGCATGTTCGTGCGCAACTTCCTCCCACGTGTACCTCAGCCAGATACAGATGGCATTGAGAATCTCAGCATGGCTGTCATTGTCGATCAGAAGCGGCTGGGAGGGGGCTCCCATTCCACGATGGGTACGATTACCGACATCTCTCCCATTCTTCGACTTCTCTTCTCAAGGGCAGGTCAGCCCTATGTGGGGCCAGCAAGCATGTTCTCCTTCAACGATGTACAAGGAATGTGTCCGGAGTGTAACGGAATTGGACGCAGATTGGGCCTCGACCTAGACAAGGCGATCGACATGACCAAGTCATTGAATGAAGGGGCCATCCTGCTGCCAGGTTATACGGTGAACAGCTGGGAATGGAATATGACCGTTCAGGCAGGAGCCTTCGATACGGATAAGAAGCTGAGCGATTATTCCGAGGAAGAGCTTGATCAGCTGCTCTATGCCAAGGCCAGGAAGGTCGAGATGGATTTTGCCGGGAAGGCTATGAATATTACCGTGGAAGGCATCCTCGAGAAGTTCACCAACAAGTACATTAAGCAGGATGTGAAGACGAAGTCCGAGCGTACCCAGCAGGCCGTTGCCCCATATATTACGGAAGGTCCATGCTCCAGCTGCCGCGGTGCGAGACTCAGTCAAGCGGCTCTCAGCTGCAGAATCAATGGGTATAACATTGCTGAGCTGTCTGCGATGGAGGTTGGTCAGCTCGTTCGTGTCATTCAGGAGATGGATGACGCCGTTGCTGCGCCGATAGTCAGATCATTAACGGAGCGTCTGCAGCATCTGGTCGACATTGGGCTGGATTACTTGACGCTTAACCGTGAGACCGACACCTTGTCAGGCGGGGAGTCGCAGCGTGTCAAGATGGTCAAGCACTTAAGCGGCAGCCTGGTGGATGTCACATACATATTCGATGAGCCGAGCGTAGGTTTGCACCCCCGTGATGTGCATCGGTTGAATGAACTGCTGCAGAAGCTGCGTGACAAGGGCAATACCGTCATTGTCGTGGAGCATGATCCCGATGTTATTAAGGTGGCGGACCACATCGTCGACGTTGGCCCTCATGCGGGCAGCCGCGGCGGTACGATTGTGTACGAGGGGACCTACCCAGGCCTGCTGGAGTCCGGAACTCTAACCGGCAACTATATGAAGCGTCCGCTCCAGCTGAAGCGTGATTGCAGGCAGTCCTCGGGCAAGCTGTCCATCGTAGGAGCTAATCTTCACAACTTGCGGGATGTGAGTGTAGACATTCCAACGGGAGTGTTGACGGTAGTGACAGGAGTCGCCGGTTCGGGCAAAAGCACCCTAATCAATGACATATTCCTCAGCAAGCATTCGGATGCCATCGTCATTGACCAATCAGCGGTAGGGGTGTCCACACGCTCGAATCCAGCCACCTATACGGGCATTATGGATGATGTACGCAAGGCGTTCGCCTCTGCGAACAAGGTGAGCCCTAGCCTATTCAGCTTCAATTCGAAGGGGGCTTGCGAGAATTGTCAAGGGCTGGGAGTCTTGTATACGGACCTGGCCTTCCTCGATAGCGTGAAGCTGCCTTGCGAGGTATGCGGAGGCAGACGGTTCAAGGAAGAAGTGCTTGCGTACCAGTTGAATGGCAAATCCATAGCTGATGTGTTGGAGATGACGGTGGAGCAGGCTCTGGAATTTTTCACGATCAAGGAGGTCGTTCGCAAGCTTCAGGCTATGCATGATGTAGGGCTGAGCTATATTACACTTGGACAGCCGCTCAGCACGCTCTCCGGCGGGGAGTGTCAGCGCATCAAGCTGGCAAGCGAGCTGCACAAGAAGGGCAGCATCTATGTGATGGACGAGCCAACGACCGGCCTGCATATGTCCGACATTGGTCATCTGCTGGACATTATGAATCGGCTTGTGGATGCCGGTAACACGGTTATCGTCATCGAGCATAACCTTGAAGTCATCTCCCAGGCAGATTGGATTATCGATATGGGGCCGGATGGCGGGAGCAGGGGCGGCCAGGTCGTGTTCGAAGGCATACCTGAGCAGATCATCCATGCCGATCAATCGATTACTGGCAAGTACTTAATATGAGGAGAGGGGTAGTTAGATGACAGCAGGCATTAAGAATGCGAAGATCGACCCATTTTTTGCCAAGGCTAAGAAGTGGAAGGATGAATTCCAGCTGCTGCGAGAGATCGTGCTTGATTGCGACCTCACGGAAGACTTCAAGTGGATGCATCCATGCTACACCTATGAGGATAAGAATGTCGTTCTCATACACGGATTCAAGGATTACTGTGCGCTCTTGTTCCACAAGGGGGCGTTACTTAAGGATCCGCATGGTATACTCGTCCAACAGACAGAGAATGTACAAGCTGCACGGCAGATTCGGTTCACAAGTGCAGAGCAGATCGATGAAATGCAGCTCATGTTGAAGGATTATATCGATGAGGCCATCGAAGTGGAGAAGTCCGGATTGCAAGTGAGCTTCAAGAAGGAGACAGAGTATGCGATTCCTGAGGAATTGCACAATAAGTTCATCGAGATTCCTGACTTGAAGACCGCATTCGAAGCGTTGACGCCGGGGCGGCAGAAGGGGTATCTGCTTCACTTCTCCGGGGCTAAGCAAGCGAAGACGAGAGAGTCACGAATTGAGAAGTACTTGCCGCATATCTTGAATGGCAAGGGATTAGATGACTAATTCTAAATAGAAAAACCCGCCAGCTTGGCGGGTTTATTTTATGAATGAGTGAAGGTTGTCTATAGCAAGAGATGATGATATAATCGATCTACGCATCAGTGTCTAAATTAATGCATAGTAAATTCATCTTATATTATTAAGATACCATGCAGGAAAGCATCTGTCAAATGTTTTTTTTACATGATATTGGTTAGGGGGAGATACAGGAATGCGTTCACTTGTAATCGGGCTTGATGATATAACCAGGTCTCAGCTCATGCTAGTCGGTGGAAAGGCAATTAATCTAGCTGAGTTAATAAAGATTCAAGGGATACATGTACCAGAAGGCTTCTGTGTGACAACGGCCGGCTATCGGCAAGCGGTGGAAAGAAACCAAGCTTATCATGCTCTACTGGACCGGCTGTCTAAGCTGACAATCGATAATCGAGATCAAATTCGTGATATTAGCAGGGATATTCGGCAGCTCATAAGGGAAGCTGAGATTCCAACCGACGTTGTAGATTCTGTAACTCACTATCACTCGCAGCTAGGAGTAGAGCATGCGTATGCCGTGCGTTCCAGTGCGACTGCCGAGGACCTGCCTCACGCTTCGTTCGCCGGTCAGCAAGACACCTATCTGAATATCATTGGACTGGATGCCATTCTGCAGCATATCAGCGAATGCTGGGCTTCCTTATTCACAGATCGCGCGGTCATCTATCGGATGCAGAATGGATATGACCATAGACAAGTCTACCTGTCCGTCATCATTCAGAGGATGGTGTTCTCGGAGGCTGCGGGCGTGATGTTCACTGCCGATCCAATAACTTCTAACCGTAAGCTGCTCGCTATTGATGCCAGCTATGGACTTGGAGAAGCTCTGGTGTCCGGCTTGGTATCTGCAGACAGCTATAAGGTTCAGGAGGGAAGTCTGGCTGATAAGCGGATAGCTGTCAAGAAGCTCGCTGTCTATGGCCGAAGAGAAGGAGGGACTGAGACCAAGTCAATTGAAGCTGATCAGCAGCAGGCTCAGACGCTCACAGACGAGCAGATTCTGCACCTGGCACGCCTTGGAAGACAGATTGAGGCTTATTACGGGAGCCCGCAAGATATCGAATGGTGTCTGGCTGATGATACGTTCTATATGGTGCAGAGCCGTCCCATTACGACGCTATATCCGATCCCGGAAGTGAGTGATCACCACAATCACGTCTATCTATCTGTAGGCCATCAACAGATGATGACAGATCCCATTACTCCTCTGGGACTGTCTCTATACTTGTCCATTACTCCGGCGCCTATGCGTCAGGCCGGTGGGAGGTTATTCGTTGATGTTGCCCCAAGGCTGACTACATCTGCAGGCCGAGAAGCTCTATTAATTACCGTCGGATCTGATCCGCTTACCCAAGACGCACTCCAGACCCTAATAGAGCGAGATTATATACCACTGTTACCAGTTGATCAACCAGCACCGCTTCCGAACAGAAGTCAATCTGTTAGGCACTCTGCATTCGAGAACGATCCGACAATCGTTACTGATATGATTAAGCGTAATCAAGCTTCAATAGAAGAGCTGAAGCACAACATCCAATCGAAGTCGGGATCGGATTTGCTTGATTACATTAGGGAAGATATCCAGCAATTGAAGAAGTTCTTATTCGACCCGCAGAGCTCGTCTGTCTATATGACAGCTATGGATGCTTCGTCATGGATTAATGAGAAGATGTATGAGTGGTTAGGTGAGAAAAACGCCGCAGATACGCTATCTCAATCGGTACCTGGCAATATTACTTCAGAAATGGGCCTAGCCCTAATGGACGTCGCGGATGTGATCCGGCCTTATCCAGAAGTCATTGCCTACTTGCAGCATACAACAGATGATAACTTCCTGGATGAACTGGTCAAGTATGAAGGTGGCAGGCTAGCTCAAGACGCTATTCAAGATTATCTCAGTAAATACGGCATGCGTTGTCCCGGAGAGATTGATATTGCGAACACTCGTTGGAGTGAGAACCCCCTTACACTTGTGCCTATCCTTGTTGGTCATATTAAGAACTTGAAGCCTAATGCCGGCAAGCAAAGGTTCGAGCAAGGACGCCGGGAGGCATGGGAAAAGGAACAAGATCTATTGGAGCGATTAAAGCTACTGCCGGATGGTGAGCAAAAAGCCAAAGAGACAAAACGAATGATCGACCTCGTCCGGAACTTCATCGGCTATCGGGAATACCCCAAGTATGGATGGGTTAGCCGCTACTATGTCTACAAGCAGACCTTGCTCAGAGAATCCGAGAAGCTTGTTCAGGCAGGGATTATTCATGCGGTTGAGGATATCTATTATATCACGTTAGAGGAGCTGCATGCTGTCGTAAGCCGTCATGAATTAGATAGCCAGATCATCAGCCGAAGAGTGGAGGATTACAAGTTCTATAGGAAGCTGACTCCGCCGCGTGTAATGACGTCAGATGGTGAGGTTGTTACAGGACAGTATAATCGTGCGAATCTCCCTGACGGAGCGATTGCGGGCTTGCCTGTCTCTTCCGGGGTAATAGAAGGCAGGGCACGAGTCATTCTAAGCTTGGAGGATGCGGATATTATGGATGGAGATATACTGGTTACTCCCTTCACGGATCCTGGCTGGACACCCTTGTTCGTCTCTATTAAGGGACTAGTCACCGAGGTTGGCGGATTAATGACCCATGGAGCGGTAATTGCTCGAGAATATGGCTTACCCGCCGTTGTAGGAGTAGAGAACGCCACCCATCTCATTCAAGATGGGCAGCGTATCCGGTTGAATGGAACAGAAGGGTATATTGAGATTCTGTAGGAGCGCCCGTGGCTGGGGTGCCTGCTACCAGCTACTTCGCTTCACTCTTCGAGCGAAGTGAGGCGAGGGCATCTGACCGTTCGCTCACCAGCTGCACAGCAGCGCCCATCTGACCGAATGATTCGGTCACTTCGCGCATGCCCTCTGTCATGACAGACAGCTCACGCATGTTCGCCGCATGAGTCTCGCGTAGTGAAGCAACGGCAGAGGCGGAAGCCAGACCGTCTTCAGCGAGCCGGAAAACCGTGTCATTCATCTCCTGCAGCATTCGACTCATCTCATACTGCATTTCGACGAGCTTGCCATAGTCCGCCGCGCTGGACTGGATGGATTGCACGGTACTCTGAATTCTCTCATCCGAGGCCCGCAATGAGGTAATCACGTTCTCCTTCGTGACGGCGACCTCAGTGAGCAGCTCCTGAATGTGCCCAGACGATTGATGCGTCTGCTCGGCAAGCTTGCGCACTTCGCCAGCTACGACAGCGAAGCCTCGGCCCTGTTCGCCCGCGCGTGCAGCTTCGATGGACGCATTCAGCGCCAATAGATTCGTCTGCCCAGCAATTCCTTGAATGCCGCTAAGAATCTCCTGAATCTGCTCAATCTTAGCCGCGAGTTCATTAACTGCTTCTCCAGATTGATTGGATGCTTGCTGCAATTCACTCATCTGCTCAATCACGGTCAGGAGCTCTTCCTTGTTCCGATCGGCCATCCGTACAACTTGGAGCGTATAATGGCCAGCGCTCTTCGTCTTGTCTGACGCATCGCCCATCCCATCCACGATTGCTCCGATATCCTGCTCTACTCCTTGAATCGAGGAGAGGAAGAGCTGTGACTCCTCGGAGATGGCTCCTGCCGAGCCATGAATAGTTGACACGGTATGGTCAGCGGATTGGATGCTCCGGTTCAGATCCCTCACATTGCCATTCAATTGATCAGAAGCGGATTGAATTGTATCCAGCACGCTGCCCATCTGATCCGTCAGCTGCTGACTCTGCTGGAGCATAAGACTTGACCTGCGGGTACTATTAATGAAGATGAAGCCGATGAACAGGAACTGCGCTCCATAGTAGAGAGCCGTTAACACGGAACGGTTCATTGATGTCTCAATGCGCATCGGAGCCGCAAAGTAGTAGTGCGTGAATTGCGATATAACCAGCAGAGGCAGTGTGAAGTAGAAGGTACGGCGAATGAGTCTATAATCCGCGTATAGACTGGCAAGTCCGATAGGGAACAGCCAGATGAACGGTACATTCACCCAAGAATCGGTATGAAGCAGAAAGGCGAATACCATCAAGCTGGCAACCGACAATGGCTTGAACCGTTCCTTATTGGAACCGAACCGATAGTACAGTGCTGGAATTAGGAATAACAGAAAGAGCAGCTGATAGGAAATTCCCATGAAATTAAGCTCAGGAAGTCCGAATACTGCGATCTGAAATACACTATTGCACATCATGACGATTGATGCGACGACAAACATTTTGTACAGGGTGCGGCTTACCGCTTCCCCATTTTCGCGCAAGAATGCTCCGTTACTCATGTTGTAACCTCACTTTGTTGAATGATTGTAATACTTTGTTCCTAGGTTATATCGGCAGGCTCTAATAATCTATGTAGTTATTGTCGAATAAAGGGAGGTACACAATCTTACATCACCGGAGGAACAACATGACATTATCAATACCCTCAATGATTCAACGCCTTCTACGCCGCAAAAAAAACCGACTACTGTTGGTGCTTCTAGCTGTGCTGATCTTGGTAGAACTTGCCGCTCCGACCGCTCTATTACAATTGTCCAGACCGGATAAGGCAGGACAAGGCGACCCCGTGCTGGATGCTTATCCAACCGATTACAATAGCTCCAGAGCAAGATTCCTAACCTATCAAGAGTCGTTGATGCAGCGTTGGAAGAAGGTCACCCTGACATCCGAAGCGGTAGGCGGCGAGCCTGGACTATATACGGATAGCCTTCATGCCGAGCCGAACGGTGCCAAGAAGAATCTGCTGCTTATTACTACTGGGGTACACGGAGTGGAAGGGTTCGTCGGTTCGGCTATGCTGGACCTGCTGGTCAAGCAGCATGCCAGTGAGCTCAATCCTGAGACTACCGGAATTCTGCTCGTGCACAGCGTGAACCCTTGGGGAATGAAGCACAAGCGCCGCTATAACGAGAACAATGTGGATCTCAATCGGAACTTCATTCCAGATTGGAAGAGCTTCAATCTCGATGTTAATCTGGACTACCCGAAGGTGCAATCGTTCCTGGAGAGCAGCAGGCCGCTTGGTTATGCGACTCATCATGAACTTGGATTCTACTCGGCATTCGCAACTAAGGCAATCTCTCCCGGGATTGGAGTGATTGCGGATGCTCTACTGACAGGGCAGTATCGGAGCCCACAGGGTGTCTACTATGGCGGGACTCAGGACGAGCCAGCAACCGCGTATATGAAGGGAATGTTCCGCGACGTGCTGGAGAGCGATTATGAGAGCATCACCCATATCGACGTGCATACGGGCTACGGTCCGCGGTATCAGATGAGTATCTTCACCACGATGAGTGAGACGATGAAGGAGCAGGAGGCAGTGGAAGCGTTCCGATATCCACTCGTATTCACACCGGATTCGGAGGAGTTCTACGCAGCCAGCGGCGATATCAGCGAATATTTCTACCATCTTAAGAAGACGGAATATCCGGGCAAGCAGCTGTACTCCACCTGCTTCGAGTTCGGGACGCTGGGGGACGGTACAGTGGCATCGATTCAGTCTCTTCGCAACACAATTGATGAGAACCGGCTGAATTGGAACGGGGCATCGAATGAGACGACGGAGCAGATCGTGCGCAACCGGTATGCGGAGATGTTCTATCCATCCGAGACGAAGTGGCGGAGGAAGGCCGCTGCGGACTTCGGAGTGGCGCTGCGCGGAGTGCTTGCTTTTCGGGGAGTGTTATAATTAGAGAGCAGCAGCCTACTATTACCGGTTGCTATTTTTATGAATTCACGCATAACTTGGGATATACATTTCTACAGAATAAGAACCTCCGTGATGCCAGGGAGGTTCTTTCGAGTGTCATAGCAAATTATTATTCTTAGCAGCATGCTTCTGTTCATCCACGATAATGCCGTACTAGGTATCCTTATAGATACCACTAGGAAGCCCAAACCAGATCTTTCTATATTTCACAACCGCGGCTAATTCGCCCTCGAACGCTTGCTGTAAGCCATTCATGTACGAGGTTACGATAGGATTATCTTCGTTCAATGTCCCTGTAACTTCATAGCCGGTTAAGTCCTTGTACATCTGCCTATACATACGATTATGACCCCGTTCATCGTCTCTTATCGAGGCGATGATAGCAGCTTGCTGTGCATTCGGTGCCATCTTAATCAACTGATCATAAAACAGTTCGTCATTCCGTCATCCTATTCACTACATTTCAAATGGTGAGAATAAATAAATAGCCAATGAACAAAATATGCCTATACTGACTGTTGTGCTGGAGGAACACTAATGACAGAGCATATCGTAATTTTATTTCGAAGTATTGCTGCTTTTCTGATTCTATTGGTTATTACAAGGCTAATTGGCAAACAGACTTTGTCAAATATGAATATTCATGAATTCGTTACTGCTATCATTTTAGGTGCTATATCCGCGAACTTAGCATTTAATGAGAAAATAAACATCTCTCATTTGCTCATTTCCTTATCCGTGTTTACGGTCACTTCATGGATCATTCAAATTGTATCCTTAAAGAGCCGCAAGAGCGAAAGGTTG
>NZ_JBHSHW010000033.1:0-2374 GCF_042653305.1 Paenibacillus sp. GCM10023252 | reverse complement strand
ATATCGGACCTTCACGCTGAAAGATTATCAATCGCAGTTACAAATCGAACAGCAAACTCAATCAATCCTACAACCAGGATCAACACCTGCGATGAAATCTAGGTATCCAATTGAACTCATTATGGAGGGCAGGCTGATTCCCGAAAATTTGCGCGAAGCCAATATGGGACCCGAGGTAATTGAAAAGGCTATCCGGAACAAAGGTTGTTCAATTAGTGATGTCTTTTACGCCGTGAAGGGTACAGATGGAAAGCTTTATTTAGATTTCTATCCTGATCGACTAAGTAAACCGTTGGATCTGTAGTTGAGTAGTGTAATGTCGAGCGACTTTCTTGCCCCAAGTAATGATGCGAAATCTCAGGTGTGCTGGCAATTGCGATGACACTTGAATGGTTGTGACACACTGGGAATGCTGTTGACAGGTCCACTACTGCGTGATACTATATACCTGTAATAAGTGATACTGAATACAAGTCTTACTGAATAGCTAGGAGTGATTGTGCTGGATAATCTAACTGAAATGCTCAAAGGCTCGCTCGAGGGCTGCGTCCTAGAAATTATTAGCCGTAATGAGACCTATGGCTACGAAATTACGCGGCGGCTGAATGCCCTTGGATTCACAGATGTTGTGGAGGGAACCGTGTACACGATCCTGATTCGGCTTGAAAAAAACAAGCTGGTGGAAGTGACCAAGAAACCGTCTGATATGGGACCGCCGCGAAAGTTTTTTGCAATCAATGATGCTGGGCGTGAGGAGCTGAGAATATTCTGGGAGAAGTGGGAATTCGTATCCTCAAAAATCAACGAGCTAAAGGAGAAAAAACAATGAATGTATGGGATAAAATCACTGGAAGCGACTTGACTAAAGAAATAAAGCAATTCGAGCTTAGAGCCAAAAAACTGCCGAAGGATTATCAAACGGCTTGGGCTGAAATCAATGCTTATCTATGGCCGCATTCCAACTTCACTGGTCGCAATCTCATGCCTATTCTTGACGGTGTGCTTGGTCTGCTCGAAGAGACGGCAGCTGACGGCCAGCGTGTTCATGAGGTGCTTGGTGATGATATCAGAGGCTTCTGCTCAGCGCTGGCCGGCGAAGAAGGGGTGAGGTCCTATCGCGACAAGTGGCGTCAACAGCTTAACGATACAATTGCTAAAAAACTAGGTAAGAAAAAGGAGGAGCATATATGAGTATTCAGGATATCATGAATGGCAAAAAAGAGTGGCGAGCGCATGTGGCTCGTGTAAAAGGTCTCCCGCAAGATTATCGGATTGTCTATAAAGAGATTCAGAACTATCTGTTCAAGGTTGGACCTGTAGAGCTAACCGATGGATCAAGCTTGCTCTCGGGAATCGTTGATCTCTTCGAAGAGGGAGCGAACATGGGGAGAGGCGTACTCGAAGTGACGGGCACAGACGTAGCGGCTTTCTGCGATGATCTCATTAAAAACTCAAAAACTTATAAAAGTTGAAGTCTTAAGGACAGACAACACCCGGTTCAACTGAACCGGGTGTTTAAATTACGCAAAAGCAAATTATTATACTTAGCAGCATGCTTCTGTTCATCCACGATAATGCCGTAAATGGTATCCTTATAGATACCACTCGGAAGCCCAAACCAGATTTTTCTATATTTCTCAATCGCGGCTAATTCACCCTCGAACGCTTGCTGTAATCCATTCATGTACGTAGTCACGATAGGATTATCTTCGTTCAATGTCCCTGTAACTTCATAGCCGGTTAAGTCCTTGTACATTTGCCTAAACATACGATTATGACCCCGTTCATCGTCTCTTATCGAGGCGATGATGGCAGCTTGCTGTGCATTCGGTGCCATCTTGATCAACTGATCATAAAACAGTTCGTCATTCCGTTCTCCTTGCACAGACTCCTTAATCAATTCAACTGCCTGCTGGGGAGTAGTGAGCCAGACAGGCACAAGGGAAGGAGCTCTCCAATAAGGATTCACAACATTCATAACTTTCCTCCATGGTCCGCAGATGGTAGGCACATGTCATCATATTCACTACATTTCAAATGGTGAGAATAAATGAATAGCCAATGAACAAAATATGCCTATACTGACTGTTGTACTGGAGGAACACTAATGACAGAGCATATCGTCATTTTATTTCGAAGTATTGCTGCTTTTCTGATTCTATTGGCTATTACAAGGCTAATTGGCAAACAGACTTTGTCGAATATGAATATTCATGAATTCGTTACTGCTATCATTTTAGGTGCTATATCCGCGAACTTAGCATTTAATGAGAAAATAAACATCACTCATTTGCTCATTTCCTTATTCGTGTTTACGGTCACTTCATGGATCATTCAAATTGTATCCTTAAAGAGCCGCAAGAGCGAAAGGTTG
>NZ_JBHSHW010000032.1:0-91476 GCF_042653305.1 Paenibacillus sp. GCM10023252 | reverse complement strand
AATTGCTTGTTTGTTTCTTGTGTGTCGTTCGCGTTTACCTCAGCGGCGACAAGAAATAATATATCACAGGTGCCTAGCTTAATGCAAGCACTTTTTTAAATTCTTTTTTTCTCAACCAAAAAACCAACCAAAAGACGCAGGATCTAATCTACCATAGACCGCAGATCTGCGTCAATTATAGGGCTCGTATGTAATTAACATCCTTAATCATTCAGATCACGAACCATTGCAGACCAGCTAGCAGTGCCACACCAGGCAGGCCTAACACAACAACTGTACTTATGGTAACTGGATTAAGCGGGATATACAGTCCGGGCAGTACGCCTGAGAAGTTAAGTAGGTACAGCACGATTGCTGCAGCGATTAGATGAAGAGAGAAGCGCTTCATCCAGCCCCACGAGATCTTATTCCTAAGAAGTACTCCAAGGAGCAGCAGAGACGACCCGATTAAGATTGCCATCCACACCGCTCTCATAGTAACCCTTCTCTCCACGCAGGCCATACTCGATCCGGCCTCTTCGCAAGATTAAGCAGCATCCCATACCGCTTCTCAGCAGATATGAGATTATAGATGGCATACTCCACCTCGTCATGCCCGCAAGCTACCTCGAAGAAGCTGCACGCATTAACCCACTCCCGATGCGCCTCTACAATCTCCTTACGCAACCGTTCTGTAGAGATGGCGGTCTCTTCCGTGAGAGCCCGAACGGCCTGCTGAGCTTGACGCTCCTCGCTCCGCTGCAACCCTGGTATCCATGGCATAGTGATCCCTCCGCTTGTCCCTTCTATTGACTATCCACTATTAGATGTATGGATGGACATAGAAGAATAGAACGGATGATATAGGCCAAGCATTATAAAAAAAAGCAGACTGCCAAAACGGCAGCCTGCTTCCCTGCTAACTGAGTTCTCTGCGCCCTTCAAGCGCCTTCGATAACGTAACCTCGTCCGCATACTCAAGATCTCCGCCGACAGGCAGACCATGTGCGATTCTCGTCACCTTGATGCCGAACGGCTTCACAAGCCGGGATAGATACATCGCGGTGGCTTCCCCCTCAATGTTAGGGTTCGTTGCGAGAATCATCTCCTGAACCTGCTCGTCGCTTAGCCTGCGCAGAAGCTCAGCAATCTTAATGTCATCGGGCCCAATTCCCTCCATCGGAGAGATCGCCCCTTGCAGCACATGATAATAGCCGTTGAATTCCTTCGTCCGCTCCATCGCTACCAGGTCTCGAGACTCTTGGACTACACAGATGACTGAAGCATCTCTCGTCTTGTCTTGGCAGAGCTTGCAAGGATCGGTATCGGTAATATTGCAGCAGATCGAGCAGTACGTCAGATTGCGCTTCACGCTCACTAGTGCCTTAGCGAAGTCGATGACGTCGTCTTCCTTCATCCTCAGCACGTGAAAAGCAAGCCGGGCCGCAGTCTTAGGACCGATTCCCGGCAAACGTGAGAAGGCATCAATCAGCTTCGCTATAGGTTCTGGATAATACAACTGGGGCAGCTCCTCTCTAACTGTAACAGCAGTAACAGCTGCTCCATCTATGTCCTTAACTCAACTCAACGAATAATTAGAACAAGCCTGGGATCTTCATGCCGCCCGTGAACTTGCCCATATCGTTATTGGCCAGCTCATCTACCTTGGACAGGGCATCGTTCACAGCAGTCAGCACTAAGTCCTGCAGCATCTCTACATCTTCAGGATCTACCGCTTCAGGCTTAATAGCAATACTTAGCAGCTTCTTATGGCCGTTAGCGGTAACCGTAACGACTCCGCCGCCAGCGCTTCCCTCTACTGTCTTCGTCTCCAGCTGCTCCTGCGCCTTCATCATCTGCTCTTGCATCTTCTTCACTTGCTTCATCATCTGGTTCATGTTATTCATCTTCAGTCACCTCTTCTATAGAATTAACTTATTTGTCCTTCACGACAACCAGCTCTTCGCCGAACAGCTTGACTGCTTCCTCTACCCATTCGGGTCTAGAGGGCACTGCGGCCTCTTCCGGACCTTCCTGCTCCAGCTCCAGCGTCTCACCCTTCGATCTCACTGAGCCTTCGGAAGCCGCTTGCCAATCCTTCATCATAACCGTCGCTAGAGCGATCGGCCTGCCGAAGGTATCGTGAAGCACACGCTCCACAATCTCCCGATTAGCCGGCTTCTCCGTCGTCTCGCGATGCATCGTATTCTTGAAGGCGACGAGCACCGCGTCATCCGTCGCAGAGACAGGCTCTCCATCCACCAGCCACGCATGGACGGTAATCTTCGCTTCCTTCACACGCTGAAGCACTTCGCTCCACTTCGATCGTACCTGCGTGGAGCTCCCGCTATGGGAAGCAGCCAGATAAGGCTCCAGCTTGACACTGGCACGAATCATTCCGCCTGTGGAGGAGCCGCTGCCGAAGCTGCTCCTGACAGCAGCTCCTCTCGGTCCTGGCTGCTGTCCGCGAGCAGCACTATCATCGGACTTGGCGCCTTGCCCAGCTGCGGCTCCGGCCCCGCCAGAGCGAATGATCTGCTCCAGCTTACGCTCAAGCGCTTCAACCTGCTGCCTTAGCCTGCTAATCTCCCCGCTCGCCTGAGGATGGACAGCAGCAGCTGTCTCTAGAGCAGCACTGCCTTGGACCGCAGAGCCCTGGGTACAGATCTTCATCAGCGCGACCTCGAACAGCGTCTGCGGCTGAGCGGCCTGCCTCATGTCCGTCTGGTACTGATTCAAGGTATCGATCATGAGGAAGAGCCGCTCCGACTCGAAGGAGGCAGCCATCTCTTGGAACCTGGAAGCATCCACTACCCGTTCGGTGGACGCCCCGCTCTGTGGAGCCAGCTTGAGTACGAGCAAGTCGCGGAAGTAGTATACCAGATTCTCGATACACTTGTCCGCACTCTTGCCCGCCTGCATTAGAGCTTCAACGAGAGGCATAATGGCTGCTGCATTCCGATCTCTGACCGCTTCAGCAAGCTCATAGAACTGCTCAGCTGCCATACCTCCTGTTACGTCAACAGCATCTCCGAGCGTAATTCTCTCTCCACTGAAGGCAGAGACTTGCTCCAGCAGGGAGATAGCATCCCGCATCCCGCCGTCAGATAGTCTAGCAATATAGGATAGAGCATCTTCGTCAGCAGCAATGCCTTCGTCGGTGCATATCTCACGTAGCCGCTCCGTCTGCTCCTCTAGAGATACCTGACGGAAGTCGAATCTCTGGCATCTAGAGATAATTGTAGCTGGGAGCTTGTGCGGTTCAGTCGTAGCTAATATGAAAATAACATGGCTAGGCGGCTCCTCAAGCGTCTTCAGCAGCGCATTGAAGGCTTCGGAGGTGAGCATATGCACCTCATCAATAATGTAGACCTTCGTGCGAACCTCGGAAGGAGCGTATCTGACCTTATCCCGGATATCTCTAATCTCATCAATCCCGCGGTTGGAGGCGGCATCAATCTCGACAACGTCCATAATATGTCCTGCTGTGATTCCCTTACAAGCATCACATTCATTACAAGGCTCTGGCGCAGGCCCGCGTTCACAGTTGACAGCCTTGGCCATAACCTTAGCAGCCGTCGTCTTCCCTGTTCCTCTAGGACCATTGAACAAGTAAGCATGAGAAACACGCTGCTCTCGAATCGCATTCTGCAGCGTCTGTATGATATGCTGTTGTCCGACCATATCCCGGAACGTCTGGGGACGCCAGGCGCGATACAGAGCAATATGAGCCACAAGAATTCGTTCCCTTCAGCTGGCATTTCAAATCTCCTTCTATTATACATCATCAGCAACAGATACAAAACTTCCGTATGAAATAGAATGTGACGGAGGCTGGCTCATCTAACAGCCTGCGCAAGGCATGAAAAAAAGAGCATTCACACCTTCGACCCTGCGGGTCATCCAGTTGTGAATGCTCTTAGAAATAGAGTACTCGTATATAGAGCAGGTACCGTGCACCTACCTTCGATCCATGCGACCCAGGCGGCACTCTTGCATCACAGCTCGAGCTCGGCACTCCCCCGGCACATGAACTAACTTACTTACGGCTGCTTCCTTCCGGACCTGACCGGGTTCACAAGCGTCCATTGCGGAGGACCAAGCTGTCAACACTGCTATCAAGCGCCAAACCCCATATCAGCATAACCTCAGACAGGAATTCAACCTCGCTACAGCGGATTGCGAGTTACAGGGCACCGCTACCTCCCCGTCTAGCACGGCAAAAATAAGTATAGCCCATTCTGTCCTAAAGCGCAACCGAGGGGAGGCAACCGGCAGAATGTGTTATCTAGAGTTAACTCATTACGATCTGATTATTTGTGCGTCTCCACATGAACCTCATAACGAAGCATATTATAGGCTACAACCGACTGAGCCTTGCGGCGAAGCTGCTCGACCTGCTCGTCAGATAGGTCCCGATCGACCTTCAGATTCACATGCAGCTTGGTTCCATTCATATAGATCTGCGTGTCTCTAATGCCTGGAATTGGATCCAGCACCTGCTTCACCATCTTGCTGTCGGATCGGTAGTCCATGAACTGGCGGCCGTTCGGCAGATTAGGGTTGCTGTTCGAGTAACCCATGTATCCATCATGTCCATAAGTTCCCTTATTGTCCTTCCCTTCGTTCCCGCAGGCGCACAGCGCACACATCGTGCACAGCGCCAGACCGAGCAGCAGGAAGCGTCGACGCCTCCGAAGTATAAGAAGAACGTTATTAAGCTTGAAAAGCTGAACCATATCAAAAAACCTCCCTCTACCCAATAGGATGGCTGAGGGAGGTTCTTGTATTCTGCCAAATATGGCCAGAATGAATGGATTAGATGCCGTACTTCTTCTTGAAACGATCGACGCGGCCGCCAGCATCCAGGAACTTCTGCTTACCCGTGTAGAATGGGTGGCATACGGAACAAACCTCTACGCGAAGATTCGACTTAATCGAACCAGTCTCGAAAGTGTTGCCGCATGAGCAAGTTGCCGTGGTGATGTGGTATGTCGGATGAATACCTTGTTTCATCTCGTTCACCTCTCTCTGCCCTGAGCCACATGCGGGCCCAGAGTTATCGCACACATAAGCCCGATTATAGCATGAGTGCACCGGGTATGCAATGACTGTCGGCTGGGTATTCGCTGGGAATTAACGAATTACTTAGCCAATTGACTCGGCGGAATATGCGTGTAGGAGCCAATGACGACATCCGGCAGCTCCTGGCGATAGATCTCCAGCATCTGCTTCATTCCGTAGATCTCGCCTTGTGCCTTCGGAATCAGCTCCAAGTAGCTCTCAGGGTCAATATTCAGATTACGCATCTGAATCAGCTTAAGTCCCGTCCGCTTCGCAAATCCGATCATTGCTTCAATCTCCTCTTCGCGGTCAGTAACCCCGGGGAAGATCAAATAGTTGATGGAGGTGTACACACCCTTATCGGTTGCATACCGCAATGACTTCTCCACATTAGCCAGTGTGTAGCCGCGGGGCTTGTAGTAGGCATTGTAATGATCGTCCAATGCGCTAATGGTACTGACGCGCATTAAGTTCAATCCCGCATCTACAATAGCCCGAATGTGATCAGTAAGCCCGGCATTCGTATTAATGTTGATATACCCGAGCGGGTTCTGACTGCGAACCTGTCTCATCGATTCCACAATAATCTTAGCCTGGGTAGAAGGCTCGCCCTCGCACCCTTGACCGAAGGATATGATGGATTCCGGTGTGCGAAGATGCTCCAGCATAATCTCTGTAATCTCTTCCACTGTCGGCTTGAAGTCCATCCTAGTCTGAGGAGCAGGGAACCCGCTGTCGTCCGGCTGCTCGGATATGCAGCCGAAGCATCCAGCATTACAGGAGTAAGAGACCGGCACAGCCCCTTCCCAGCGCTGCAGGAATGTGTTGGATGAAGTCAGGCATTCATAGCCAAGCGCACAGTTCGATAAGTGCTTGAATAGGCGGTTGTCCGGATACTTCGATGTCAGCCGCTCTACTCCGCGTTCAACTTCGCCGCGGTCGCAGTTCAGCGGATCCCACTTATCCGGGCTGTCGCTCTGTTCGGCAGCCACGTAGAATCCTCCGTCCTTCCATACGACAGCGGTATACCCGAAGAGCGGAAGCTTCTCGTTCTTGTCGGTCTTGATATAACCCGGCAGGCAGAGCCGGGTGAAGCCTTGGGGAAGCAGGGCTCCTACTGCCTGAACGTTGCCCGGCAGCAGCAGCATCTCCCCGCTGTCCGGATCCAGAGCAGCCGGACGAGTGAAGGGCAGCCCTACGAGCGTTGCCCCGTGCGGAAGCGGAATGAGCTCATCTTCCATCAGCTCAACGACCATATCCGCGCTCCGGCCAAGTCCTATATAGTCAGGGTGGTCGAATACATTCCCTTGTTCATCCGCATATACGAGATTCATGATGTTGGTTGTCCTCCTTCCTTGCTGAGCCTGATGATCCTAAGATCCGGATCCGCTAGGCGTCGTTCGCGGCATAGGCGGTCTACGGCCTGCGCTCGAGCTTGAGGAAGGACCTGTGCGGACAGGCTTAGAAGGCTCTGATGTTGTATCAAGCGACATGAGGAATTCGGTATTCGTCGCGCTCTTGCCGAGCTTCTTCAGGAATCCATCGACGAAGTCCGGCGTATCCGTCATGCTCTTGCGGATAGCCCACACCTTGTCCAGCTCTTCCTTGGACAGCAGCATCTCTTCGCGGCGTGTTCCCGATCTGCGAATATCGATAGCCGGGAAGATTCTCCGTTCGGCCAGCTTACGGTCAAGATGAATCTCCATATTGCCCGTACCCTTAAATTCTTCATAAATGATGTCATCCATACGCGAACCCGTCTCAACGAGCGCCGTCGCAAGAATGGTTAAGCTGCCGCCTTCCTCTACGTTCCGCGCAGATCCGAAGAACCGCTTAGGACGATGGAAGGCTGCCGGGTCAATACCGCCGCTCAGCGTACGGCCGGATGGAGGAATGACCAAGTTGTAGGCACGCGCCAATCTTGTAATGCTATCCAGTAGAATGACTACATCCTTCTTGTGCTCGACAAGTCGAAGAGCACGCTCGAGCACAAGCTCAGCTACACGAATATGATTCTCCGGCAGCTCGTCGAAGGTAGAAGCTACGACTTCTCCCTTAACCGAGCGCTGCATATCCGTTACTTCCTCCGGACGCTCATCAATTAACAGAACGAACAGTTCAATCTCAGGATGATTCGTCGATATGCTGTTTGCAATTTCCTTGAGCAAGAGAGTTTTACCAGCTTTGGGAGGGGCAACAACGAGTCCGCGTTGACCGAGGCCAACAGGAGCAAGGATATCGAGAATACGGGTAGATAGCTTGGATGGTGCGGTCTCCAGCACGAGCTTCTTCTCTGGATATAGAGGGGTTAGAGCAGGGAAGTGCAGTCGTTCACTTGCTTGGTCAGGATTCTCTCCATTAACGGCATTCACTTGCAGCAATCCGAAGTAACGCTCGTTCTCCTTCGGAGTCCGGCACTTCCCAGATACCAAGTCACCCGCACGAAGATCGAACCTGCGAATCTGCGATGCCGAGATGTAGATATCTTCCTTGCTCGGCAGATAGTTAATAGGACGTAAGAAGCCGAAGCCTTCAGGCAGAATCTCTAGCACGCCTTCCATGAACATAAGGCCGCTCTTCTCCGCTTGGGCACGGAGGATGGCAAAAATTAATTCCTTCTTCTTCAGCTGACCATAATAAGGAATCTGATACTGCTTAGCCAGCTTGTATAGTTCCGTCAGCTTCAATTCTTCCAGATCGTTAATCTGAAGATCTGTCATCATCTCACCACTCTATTCAATTTTCTATTCAATATTAGACCATTGTCGCCGGAACTTACGCTGTCTATTCCACAGCGCCCCATTCCTCTTCTTCGGTATCCACTTCACGCCATACATCGGCGCCTAGCATTCGCAGATTATCCACCAGATTGTCATAGCCCCGGTCAATATACTCTACTCCTGATATCTCGGTAATTCCATCCGTAACGGTTAGCGCCGCAACGACTAGCGCTGCTCCTGCACGAAGATCGGCTGCGCGCACCTTAGCCGCATGAAGAGTGGAGCCTTCAATAATAGCTGAACGGCCCTCCGTCCGGATGTTAGCACCCATGCGCGCCAGCTCGGGCACATGCTTGAAGCGGTTGCTATATACATAATCCGTCAGGATGCTTACTCCCTTGGCCTGCGTAAGCAAGCTTGTCATAGGCGATTGCAAGTCCGTCGCGAAGCCCGGATAGACCAAGGCCTTCACATCGATAGCGGAGTAATCCGGACGGCCGATAATTCGGATGGACTCGTCCAGCTCAATGACCTCAACACCCATCTCTTCGAGCTTGGCGGTCATGGCTTCCATATGCTTAGGGATGACGTTATCAATGACAACATCTCCGTGTGTGGCTGCGGCTGCAATCATGTAAGTCCCGGCTTGAATCCGGTCGGGAATGATGGAATGGCGGCAGCCATGAAGACGCTCGACTCCTTCGATACGAATCGTTTCTGTGCCTGCCCCTTTAATTTTAGCACCCATTGCGCTTAGAAGAGTAGCTACATCTATAATTTCAGGCTCTTTTGCCGCATTTTCAATAATGGTAAGTCCCTTGGCCCTAGAGGCCGCAAGCATAATGTTAATCGTAGCTCCAACACTGACTACATCCAGATAGATCTTCGCTCCGCGCAGCTCCTTCGCATGAATGCGGATGGAACCATGCTCATTCGTAACTGTTGCACCTAACGCTTCGAAGCCCTTAATATGCTGATCAATCGGCCGAGGTTCGAAGTTGCAGCCACCCGGCAGTCCGATTGTCACTTCCCCGAATCTCCCTAGAAGCGCGCCCATCAGATAATAGGACGCACGCAGCAGCTTAACCTTGCCGTTAGGCATCGGCCTTGAGACGGCTGCTGACGGATCAATCTTCATCACATCGCCATGCCACTCTATCTCAGCGCCGAGATCCTCTAGAATCTCGCGATAGACGGCAACATCGCTTAGATGCGGCAGATTATCCAGTGTAACCTCAGACTCTGCGAGTATGGCAGCAGGAACAAGTGCCACAGCGCTGTTCTTCGCTCCGCTAATCTGTACGGTGCCGCGCAGCGGTCGCCCGCCGCGTATCATCAATTTCTCCATGTGAATCATAGTCCTCCCATTCGAAGCGAACCAATAAGGAAAAACCGCCGCGGCAAGCACAGTATTCCTACGCTTGCCGTAATGGGCGGTTGCCTAGATCTAGTTCTGTTGATGTTACGCTTGGTTGCTGGATCCGAACAAACGAATCTTCTCTTGAACAACAGCTTGCATAGCCTTGCGAGCAGGAGTCAAGTACTTACGAGGGTCGATAATCTCAGCGTTGCCGCCAAGAACTTCACGAATCGTGTTCGTGCAAGCGACTTGGTTCTCTGTGTTCACGTTGATCTTGCCTACGCCGGCCAGGATGGATTGACGAATCGCCTCATCTGGAACGCCGGAGCCGCCATGAAGCACAACCGGTACTGGAATCGCATCGGCTACCTTCTGAATGATATCGTAGTGAATCTTAGGCTCGCCCTTGTACATGCCATGAGCCGTACCAACAGCGATAGCGAGGCAGTCAACGCCAGTCTCTTCATAGAAGCGGATAGCTTCGTCCGGCTTAGCCAGAGTTGCATCTTCCTCGTCTACGCTAAGGTCATCCTCAACGCCGCCGATTGTTCCGAGCTCACCCTCAACGGATACGCCCATCGCACGAGCAGCCTTAACAACTTCCTTCGTCAGAGCAATATTCTCTTCAAGTCCGTAGTGGGAACCATCGAACATAACGGAAGAGAATCCTGCGCGGATACACTTCATCGCTACTTCGAATGAAGAACCGTGATCCAGGTGAAGAGCGATTGGCAGACCGGACTTCTCCGCTGCTGCTCTTGCCATAGCTACAGTGAATTCGATACCCATGTACTTCAGGGCACCCTCACTTACTCCGTAGATAAACGGAGCATTCTCTTCAATTGCCGCATCAACAATCGCTTGAGCGAACTCAAGGTTGTTCATGTTGAACTGGCCTACTGCGAACTTGTTCGCCTTAGCACGCGGCAAGAACTCATTCATCGATACGAGTGGCATAGTTGTCTTCCTCCTAATGTCTATATTGTTCATCCTTGTCAAGCCGCTTCAGACTTGTCATCCTGAGCCATTATACCACAATGAATAACGGAATGGTAAAGTCCTTCTGTACAAGCCTGGAAGTGCCGTACGACCGCCATCAGGCAAAAAAAAGAGCCCTAAAAGTTAGGACCCTACGGCATAACGGCTATTCGACTCTCCACCACGCAGCTGCATGTTCACCGCAATCCGCATCTCGTCAATATCGAACGGCTTCGTGAAGTGCATAATCGCGCCCAGATCGGTCGCTTCCTTGATCATGTCGAGCTCCCCGTAAGCCGTCATCATAATGACCTTAATGTCTGAATTGATAGCCTTAATGTGCTTGAGAATCTCGAGCCCGTCCATTCCTGGAATCTTCATATCGAGCAGAACGAGATCCGGTGTATCCTTCTTCACAATGTCGAGGGCGAGCTTACCGTTAGAAGCCTGAAAAGTCGAATAACCTTCGCTGCTGAACACTTCCATCAGAAGAACACGAATCCCGTTCTGATCATCAACGATGAGCACTTTCTTCTCCAACTGATACAACCTCCCGCGAATCGAGCGACTATTCACTATCATGGTGAACTGGTCAACTCTTCCATAATCGTTAATATATTCGCGGGATTTGTCCGATAATCCTTCTCGCTGGCGAAAAAAGTTGGACCATCGCAACATTAGCGGCTATAGCCAATATTATAAAAAGTAACTATTGTCCAGAGTACTTCAAGGCAGCTTGTACAAATCCGCGGAACAGCGGCTGCGGACGATTCGGACGAGAGGTGAATTCCGGATGGAACTGCACCGCCAGGAACCATGGATGCTCCGGCATCTCCACCATCTCTACCAGACGGCCGTCCGGCGAGGTGCCTGTAATGCGAAGTCCTGCAGACTCTATTCCTTCGCGGAATTCATTGTTGAATTCATACCGATGGCGATGACGCTCATAGACAAGCTCCTCACCGTATTCTCTAGCAGCCAGTGAACCTGGTACCAGCTTGCAAGGATACAGCCCAAGACGCATCGTTCCGCCCATATCTTCAATATCCTTCTGCTCCGGAAGCAGATCAATGACCGGATATGGAGTGGACGGGTTAATCTCGGATGAGTTCGCGCCTGTGAGGCCTGTAACGTTGCGGGCATACTCAATGACGGCCACTTGCATCCCTAAGCAGATGCCGAAGAACGGCACATTCTGCTCACGAGCATGACGAATCGCCACGATCTTGCCTTCAATCCCTCGATCACCGAAGCCGCCAGGAACGAGGATGCCATGAACACCATGCAGGTGGTCGGCAACATTCTCTTCCGTCAGCTCCTCGGCATTCACCCAGCGCAGCTTCACTTCAGAATCCCATGCGAAGCCGGCATGGCTAAGGGATTCCACAATGCTCAGATATGCATCATGGAGCGCGACATACTTACCAACGATTGCAATCTCTGTCGTCTTGTGAAGCGACTTCACGCGCTCCACTAAGCCTTCCCACTCCGTCATATCCGGAGGAGTCGTAGTCAGCTTCAGGTGGTTCACGACGATGTCGTCCAGACCCTGCTCACGCAGCATCAGCGGCACTTCGTATAGCGTAGAAGCATCCCGGCACTCTACAACCGCGTTCGCATCAATATCGCAGAAGAGGCCGATCTTGCGCTTCAGATCCTCGGCAAGCGGATACTCTGTCCGGCATACGATGACGTTAGGCTGAATGCCGATAGAGCGAAGCTCCTTGACACTGTGCTGAGTTGGCTTAGTCTTCACTTCACCAGCTGCCTTGATATAAGGAATGAGAGTGACATGAATGTACATGACATTGTCACGGCCGATATCGCTCTTGATCTGACGAATGGCTTCCAGGAACGGCAAGCTCTCAATATCGCCTACTGTACCGCCAATCTCGGTAATGACGACATCCGAGCCCGCTTCCTTGCCTGCGCGGAATACCCGATCCTTAATCTCGTTCGTAATATGAGGAATGACTTGAACGGTACCGCCCAGATACTCCCCGCGGCGTTCCTTCGTAATGACGGTCGAGTAGATCTTGCCCGTCGTTACGTTGCTGTTCTTAGACAGGTTGATATCAATGAAGCGCTCATAATGGCCAAGGTCAAGGTCCGTCTCCGCACCATCGTCGGTTACGAATACTTCACCGTGCTGGTATGGACTCATCGTTCCCGGGTCCACGTTGATGTATGGATCGAACTTCTGAATCGTTACCTTAAGACCCCTGTTCTTCAGTAATCGGCCTAGCGACGCTGCCGTAATCCCTTTGCCCAAGGACGATACAACGCCACCGGTTACAAAAATGTACTTAGTCACTGTGATGATACCCTCCAAGCTCATATGGTTAATGTTTAGGTTTGCCCATTTATTAGACAATCCATATCTCTACAAACAAAAAAAGTGACACCCGTAACTACGGGGCACTTTTTCATTATCACAGCTATGAATTGTTAACTTAATCTAAAGCCCATGCAATAGTGTACTCCGCCCCAATAGGACATGTCAAGCAACTATTTGTCGTCTTCCTCGTCCTCATCGGCGTCATCTTCAAAATCGGAATCTTCGCTGTCCTCATCCTCTTCGGATGCTTCTTCGTCCAGCGCTTCCTCATCTAATTCATCGTCATCGATAGCGACTTCTTCGTCGACTTCTGCCTCTTCCTCAGCTTCCTCGAAGTCTTCACGGTCCGCATCGAAGATGTCATACTCTTCGTCTGCTTCTGCTGCAAAGTCATCTTCCTCGTCGGCGAAGACATCCTCATCGTCCAGGTCATCGTCATCGTTAATAATACGCGGACGCTTCGCATTGCCGATCGGATCCTCTGTCTTCTCAACCGGGTACCATCTCTTCAGTCCCCATGTGTTGCTGCCTACGCAAGCGAAGCGGCCGTCAATATTAATCTCGGTATATACCTGAGCAATGACTTCATTCACTTGATCGGCGGACAAGCCGCGAATCTTCGCAATCTCCATCATAAGATCACGATAATAGTAAGGGGTATTAGCCGCCTTAAGCACTTCAAATGCTAAGTCCACCATCGGCATTTCCTTGATCCGTTCTGGATCGAGCTTCAGAGTGTAATCGCTGCTGCTCATATGGACACATCCTCTCGCCTATCTACAGAGTACCTGTTATATGGTATTGCCATATCTTTATCAACCTATAGTAAAACCTATTTTTTATGAAAAAGCAAGACGGATCACTAGGGCCCCGCGCAAAAAAGCGAAGGGTGTCCCCTTCGCTTTGACTGTATCCGCCCGGACAGGCTTAACCTTGCGCTCCGGATACGCAAGAACCCCGTGCAGAGGCTCTTGGATTATACTATGTCCCTTGCTGATTTTTGACACGAATTCCAGCCTATTTGTTGGAAAAAAGGCAAGTGGCTCATGCGGGCGAGCCCCGCTCGTTCATATGATAGTCCAACATCGTCCGTCGGGAGGGGACGCCTAATTTGGACACTACTGCTTTTCTCCGTTGGTTGCACGACACGATGGCTTGCAAGGGTTCTGCCATGCGCAAAAGGATCATCCGATTCCACCATGTGAGCGATTATCGAAGATTCCTCCAGGATATGTCTGAGGCTAAGCATGCTTCTTCGCCGCTGAATTCCGTCAAGCAAATGCAAATCATCCGCGGCATCTCATGTCCGCTGCCGACCGAAGAGACTCTGCCGCGCTTCTCTGGGCGTGTCTGGATCGAGAAGGATCGGCGCATCTCCCTCCATGGTAATATTCAGAAGGCCATTGCTATGGACAAAGGCATCCCCTGGGGTGTCTCGCAAGTGAAAGCCCCGCAAGCGTGGAGCACAACCACCGGTCATAAGGTGAAGATTGGCGTCATCGATACCGGAGTTGACTTCAATCACCCTGATCTCAGGCAGTCCTTGTCCCGGGGAGTCAATCTGCTGAACCGCAGCATGCTTCCCCACGATGATAACGGTCATGGCACCCATATCGCTGGAACGATTGCCGCGGCGAATCAGCTGCAAGGGATGATCGGCGTTGCCCCGCGGTCGCTCATCCATCCCGTGAAGGCGTTCGATCATAACGGAAGCGCATTCGTCTCCGATATTATTCTTGGCATCGACTGGTGCGTGCGCAACAAGATGAATGTCATTAATATGAGCTTCGGCATGAAGACGCGCAGCAAGGCTCTGCTGAACGCGGTGACGAATGCTCACAATGCGGGTGTCATCATCGTCGCTTCCTCAGGCAACGACGGCAAGCGGCGCTCGGTCGATTACCCGGCGCGCTATGCGCAGACCATCTCGGTCGGCGCTACGAACAGGCTGCGCAGGATCGCTCCGTTCAGCAACCGCGGCAGCCACATCGATATCTATGCGCCGGGAGATAAGATCGTCTCCTCCTGGCTGCGAGGCAAGTATCAAGAGATGAGCGGCACCTCGATGGCCACCTCTCATGTAAGCGGCGCAATCGCACTGCTGCTGGCTCACCGGCCAGGACTGTCCCCGAATGAGATTAAGGCGATTCTCAAGCGCTCGATGCAGCCGCTGAGAGCGTCGAAGACTTCTCGCGCAGGCGAGCTTGATATTATGCGTATGCTGCACACCGCAGACCGGTTATAGGTTTGCGGTTATTTTCTGTATATGGCATAAGAAGCAAGCCCCTCCTGTGATGGAGGGGCTTGTCTCTTGCGTTCGTGAAGAATAGTGGTTACATCCGCTCGGGCGCGGACACGCCGACGAGGCGGAGGACATTCGCGATGACCGTACGGACCGCGACGAGCAACGCAAGGCGCGCGCCAGATTGAGCCGCGTCCTCGGTAATGACGCGCTCGGCTCTGTAGTAGCTATGAAGCTGAGCGGCCAGCTCGTAGACATAGCGGATGAGTCGGTGCGGGGCGTACTGCTCCGCAGCGTCCGTGATCTCCTGCGGCAGCTCGCCGAGCTTGCGCAGCAGGTCGAACTCGGCTTCAGCCGTCAGCTTGCTGAAGTCGATGGTGTTCAGGGCAGGCACGTTGATGCCCTGCTCCGCCGCCTGGCGGATAATGCTGCAGATGCGGGCATGCGCATACTGCACGTAGAACACCGGATTCTCATTCGAGGTCGAGATGGCAAGGTCCATGTCGAAGTCCAGGTGAGAATCCATGCTCCGCATCGTGAAGAAGTAGCGAATGGCGTCGACGCCTACTTCTTCCATCAGATCCTGCATCGTAACAGCCTTGCCGGTACGCTTGGACATCTTGACCTTCTCCCCGTCCTGGAAGAGGGAGACCATCTGTGCGATCAGCACCGTCAGCTTCGCAGGGTCATTGCCCAGCGCAGCCATAGCAGCCTTCACCCGCGGGATATACCCGTGGTGATCAGCGCCCCATATATTAATCATGCGGTCGAAGCCGCGTCCATACTTGTCCATGTGATAGGCGATATCCGGCGTCAGGTACGTGTAGGAGCCGTCATTCTTCACGAGCACGCGGTCCTTGTCGTCTCCGTAAGGGGTCGTGGACAGCCACGTCGCGCCTTCATGCTCGAACACCTGGCCCTTCTCCTTCAGCGCGTCCAGCGCCTTCACGACTTGCCCTGTCTCATAGAGGGACGTCTCGCTGAACCAGACGTCGAACTCCACGCGGAAGAGGCCTAGGTCACGCTTAATCTTGTCTAGCTCCCGGGAGAGGCCGAACTCGCGCAGGAAGGCGAAGCGCTCCTCCTCCGGCATAGCGAGCAGACGGTCGCCCTCCTGGGCGAGAAGCTCCTTGGCGAAGCCGATGATGTCTTCCCCATGATAGCCGTCCTCCGGCATCTCGGCGTCTTGGCCCATCGCCTGCTTGTAACGAGCTTCGATGGACTTGGCTAGATTCTCTACTTGCTTGCCGGCATCATTAATATAGTACTCGCGAGTTACTTCGTATCCGGCGAAGTCGAGGACGTTGCAGAGCGCATCGCCCACAGCGGCGCCCCGTGCATGTCCAAGATGGAGGCTGCCCGTCGGGTTCGCGCTGACGAACTCCATCTGCACGCGCTGCCCTCCGCCTGCGTTCACGCGTCCGTAATCATCGCCCGCTTCCAGCACTTGCCCGATAACCGGATACAGATAGCTGCGGTCCATGCGGAAGTTGATGAAGCCCGGTCCTGCGATATCTGCGGATTGAATGAATGCGGCAGCCAGGTCCAGGTTCTCGATAATGGCTTCCGCGATCTGGCGCGGATTGCGCTTCGCCAGCTTCGTGAGCTGCATCGCTGCGTTAGTTGCCAGGTCTCCGTGTGTCTTGTCCTTCGGCACTTCCAGCACGAACACTGGCAGCTCCTCTCTAGCTGCAAGTCCGGCTGCGACCGCCGCATCCGCGATTGCGGACTTGACCTTGTCATACATCTGATCTAATGCGTTCGTACTCATGTGTTCGGTTCCCCCTGTATATGGAGCCTGATATGGAATCGGCCCGATAGTTCTTCATTCACGATTAAGTCATACTTCCACTCTACGATATAAGATGGCTCCAGAGCCGCTACATCTGCCCCCTGCACCAGTACGCCATTCGAGCTTGTCCGGTAGCGCAGTTCACGTGTAACGGTATGAAGCTGGAAGGCCGTGTACGGTGATCGATAGCTTCCCGGCATCCTTACTCCGGGAACGAACAGCTGCTCGGAGTTCACCAGACCGCGTCTGGTTAAGGTCAGCTCATCCTCTCGCATGCGGATAACGGTGCGAATCGACTGCGCAGCACCGCCCTCTGCTTCCACCTGCTCCTCGTAGCGAACGTACATGGACAGCTCCTTGCGGAACCAATCGCCCGTATAGCGGCTGACCTGCGGCTCGCCGTCGTCCTGTATACTCTCCAAGGTGATCTGCACCTTGCTTCTGTCTGCCATGGCCTTGCTCCTACTCTTCAGTCTGATCTTATGTAACTACTATATACAGGAAGGATTGATTTTTCAACGATTAGTGTCGACTGTATAAGGAACGATGGCGCGCCACGCGCCGATTCGGTCCTCCAGACTGCGCATAGCCGGGGTTGGGATCGGCGAAGTCGATGGCAGCTTCAGCACCGTGATGGTGTCGAATACCGGATTCCCGTGATAATGCCTCATAAACGTCTCATGGGCCTTGCTCCCATTAAACGCGAAGCAGCGCAGACCCGGATAACGCTCGAGCAGACCCGGCAAGTTGTTCGGCTTCAGGTTGCGAATGTTCATATCAAGGCTGCCCTCGCGCTCGCAGGACTCAATGACATCCCACAGCGCCAGACGGTGATCCTTCAGGAAATGGAGACGCTTGTTGTAGTCAGGATCAGGGGGCTGCCCGTCGCCGAACAGACCGTACACCACACTCCATAAGTAGTTGCGCGGATGGGCGTAGAATTGATGGTGCTCCAGCGACTTGACGCTGGGCGCCGTCCCGAGAATGAGCACGCGGGCGCGCTCGTCGATGACGGGAGGGAAGGAATGGATGCGCATGGGATGGATGGCCTCCTTGCTGATCACGGATTGCTGATCGCTGCGCTCTGCGTGCTGATTGCTGCTTATTGCATATCGCATACGGATTAGAGATTAGTGCTTACTGCTCACCACGTACTGCTGAATGAAGGTGCTGCCTCTATCTTACCCTGGATGAGCAAGAAAGAGACTGCCCCTGCAAGGTTGTCGACCTTGAACTTGAGGACAGTCTCTGGCGGGCGGGTCTGACTCCTGAAGTCGGCAGAGTCCGCTGGGCTTGCAGTCTACGGCGAGACTGGACTCGGCAGACCTCGCTGGGCTTGCAATCTAGGGCTAGGTTATTCGAATGATGATATGAATAACAGGGTAATGCTCAGGGGACGAGTTCACTACTAGATTCAGATCCAGCTTCACTTTATATTCCCCAGGGATAAGAGAGGTACCTATTGTTAACTTACCATTATTGTCTGCCTCTACACCGCTTGGCCCAGATACAGAAGTTATTAGTTTATCAGCTGAGACATTCTTCGTGAATGGATACTGGGCATATAAGTCTATATAGTGGACCGCTCTCGATGCCGGCAGTTCCACGACCAGCTGCTCAACCTTCACGTTGAAGGTATATGTGCCTGTAAGGCCGTGCACATCTGCTGCCGTAATCGTAATGGCAGCCTCGCCAAGGGAACGCGTCTTCAAGCTTAATTTGCCGCCGACTATATCAGCCTCTACCACTTGATCATCTGAGGAGGTTGCCGTGTAGCTTATCGTATCGCCATCCGGATCCGTGAAGGCAACATTGTTAGATGAAGATGAAGACCCTTGAATGAGAGATGCCGGATAAGCCGTGTAGGATACAACCGGAGCGCGATTAACAGGCGGAGCGGTTGGCGTTGGGCTTGGCGCAGGCGGTACGTAGGCGGGTTCGACCGTCACGCTGACCACAGCCGAAGCGGTGAGGCCGAAGGCATCTGCGGCAGTCACCGTGACTTCGGTGGTGCCCGAAGTCAGCGGGGACAGCGTGAGCACGCTGCCTGTCATACTCGCCGATGCAATGATTCCGTTCTTCACGGCTGCCTCATACTTCAGTTCACCGCCCTCTGGGTCCGTGAAGTAGCCTGATAGATTAACCGACGAACTGCTGCCCTGCACCTTCAGCAGCTGAGAGGGAATAGCCGAGGCGGCAGGCGGCTTGTTCGCGAGCTGCTCCCTGTAAGTAAGGAAGCTGTCCGCCACCTGGGCGACTTGCTCCCGAGTCGCATTCCCGCTTGGGTTGAACGCTCCCTCTTCATTGCCTTGGATAAGCTTAAGCTCGTAGGCCGCTGCTACGGCATCCTTGGCCCAGTCCGAGATATCATCAGCATCCTCGAATGGAAGATCTCCAGAGGCTTGCGCTTCAACATCCAGCGAGCGGATGAACAGTACAGCCATCTGCTCTCTGGTTAGATTCTGATCCGTACCGAATACACCGTCTCCCATGCCGTTGATCAGGCCCGCCTTGACCGCTGCTTCGACAGCGTCATAGGAATAGTGATTAGCGGGGACGTCGCTGAAGGTTGGGCTTGCAGGCGAAGAGGTGACGTCCAGTCCGAGAGCCTTAGCTAGAATGATGGCGAAGTCCTGCCGTTCGATCTCCCCTGTAGGATCGAAGGTCTCTCCTCCCTTGCCGCCCAGAATCCCCTCTTCAGCCAGCTTCCTAATCGCATCCGCTGCGTAAGAATCTTCAATATCGGTGAAGCTGACTGCTGCTACGGCCTTCGGCACTAGCGGCGCCCCCGCATTCAACAGGACCAGTACAGAAGCAGCCGCTATGACCTTCCTTATCTTCCTTGCTATCGCCATGATGATTCCCTCCCATGAATATGGTCATTATGTATAAGCATTTCAATTCCCAATATTAGCTATAATAGCGCACAACCCCACAGCTCGAATAGTATTAGAATGACAAAAAAAGAGCATCGCCCGCTTCCGCTAGACGGAAACAGCAGGCGATGCTCTTGTTATTAGCAGAGTCTTGCCATCTTACTTAATAAATCCAAGCAGCATCTCACGAATAATCTTGGCTGCGACGATCTGTGTCTGCTCGGTCGGGTCGTATGCAGGAGCAACCTCAACCAGGTCACAGCCGACGACGTCCACACCGGAACGTGCAATGGCATGAACCGCGTCAATCAATTCCTTCGATGTGATGCCGCCCGCTTCCGCGGTGCCTGTGCCCGGTGCACAGGAAGGATCAAGTACGTCAATGTCGATCGTGAGATAGACCGGACGGCCCGCGAGCTCTGGAAGCACCTTCTTCAGCGGCTCCAGCACCTCGAACGGGTGGAAGTTAATGTTCTCGCGAGCGAACTGCCACTCTTCGCGGGAACCGGAGCGAATGCCGAACTGGTAGATGTTCTGCCCACCCATGAGGCCCGCTGCCTTGCGAAGCGGCGTCGAGTGCGAGAGCGGCTCGCCTTCGTACTGCTCGCGCAGATCGGCATGCGCGTCGAAGTGAATGATCGCGAGGTCGGGATGCTTCGCATACACCTCGCGGAATACCGGCCAGGAGACGAGGTGCTCGCCGCCGAGGCCGACTGGCATCTTGTCATCGGCGAGCACGCCGCGGACGAATTCGCCGATGATGTCCAGGCTGCGAGCGGCGTTGCCGAACGGGAGCAGCAGGTCGCCAGCGTCGAAGTAGTCGATATCTTCGAGGCTGCGGTCTAGGTATGGGCTGTACTCTTCCAGCCCAATGGAGACCTCGCGAATGCGAGCAGGGCCGAAGCGTGAGCCGGGACGGAAGGAGACGGTGTAATCCATCGGCATACCGTAGATAACCGCTTTGGAAGCGGCATAGTCCTCTGAGGAGAGGATGAATACGTTGCCGGAGTATTTTTGGTCGATTTTCATAAGGGGCCTACTTCACCAGATCTTCCACGAACTTCGGCAGCACGAAGGCAGCCTTGTGAAGACGCGGCGAGTAGTACTTCGTATCGATCTCAGGAATGGACGCCTCGTCCACCTGCAGCGGATCGTGCTTCTTGGAGCCCATGGTGAACGTCCACAGACCGCTCGGGTAAGTCGGAATGTTCGCACAGTAGACACGTACGATCGGGAATACTTCCTTCACGTCCTTGTTCACGCTCTGGATCAGGTCCGCCTTGAACCAAGGGTTGTCCGTCTGAGCAATGAAGATGCCGTCTTCCTTCAGCGCCTCGTAGATGCCTTGGTAGAAGCCGCGCGTGAACAGGTTCACCGCTGGGCCAACCGGCTCTGTGGAGTCAACCATGATGACATCGTACGTATTCTTGTGGTCATGGATGTGCATGAAGCCGTCGTTCACGATGACTTCAACGCGAGGGTTGTCCAGCTCGCCTGCGATCGTTGGAAGGTACTTCTTGGAGTATTCAATGACCTTGCCGTCGATATCAACGAGTACAGCCTTCTTCACCTTGGGGTGCTTCATGATCTCGCGGATGACGCCACCGTCGCCGCCGCCCACTACGAGCACATGCTCCGGATTCGGGTGCGTGAACAGCGCAGGATGCGCCACCATCTCATGGTAGACGAACTCGTCCTTCACCGTTGTCATGACCATGCCGTCCAATACAAGCATCGTACCGAACTCTTCCGTCTCAATCATGTCGAGCATCTGGAAGTCGGTCTGTTCGTGCACGTAGGTCTCTGTAATCTTAGCCGTGATGCCGTAGCTCTCGGTCTGCTTCTCTGTATACCATAATTCCATAGTAGAAGATCCCTTCTTTCCCATATCAGTCATTCGTAGTTATGCGGTGTTCCGTCAGCTGGGCGGAGACAACCCTCTCATCTTAGTTCAACCTGTATTATAGTAAAACGAGCCAAAAAAGCAACCTCTAATCCATACATCTACAAAATATTCATGGTTGCTGTCGAAGAGTTGAATAGGTGCACCTTCCTTATTCCATACTAAGGAAATAAGAAGCTTCACTACTGAAGGAGTGCATCCATCATGAACAAGCCTGCCCCCGGTCCTGGTAAACCGCGCCGCTCTCTATCGCTTCCTTCGCTACGCGGGCTGCTGAGCCCCTTAGCTGCACCCTACCATCGCTGGCTGAGGCGGGTGCTGCTCGTGTCATCGGTTGTGATGCTGTGTATGACGGGAGCACTGCTCTATCTACGTGTGCAGTCGCTGCCTGCCGCCTCCATCTCCCAGACGTCACAGATGCTTGATCTGGAAGGCAATGTCATTGATACGTTCCACGCGGGGGAGAACCGGCGGTCGGTCCCGCTTAGCGAGATCTCTTCCTATCTAATAGAAGCGACGCTTGCGATTGAGGACCAGCGGTTCTACAGGCATCTCGGCTTCGACCTGAAGGGGATGGCCCGGGCGGTCATGGTGAATGCGCGCAGTATGGAGGCTCGGCAAGGGGCCAGCACACTGACCCAGCAGCTCGCTCGCAACCTGTACTTGACGCAGGACCGAACGTGGGAGCGCAAGCTGAAGGAAGCGATGTACACGGTGCAGCTGGAGATGAACTACTCGAAGGACGAGATTCTCGGCATGTACCTCAATCAGATCTATTACGGCCACGGCGCCTACGGCATTGAAGCCGCGGCGATGATGTACTTCGGCAAGCATGCCTCGGAGCTGTCGCTGGCGGAGAGCGCGATGCTCGCCGGCGTTCCGAAGGGACCTAAGTATTATTCTCCCTACTTGAATATGAAAAATGCAAAGGACCGACAATTAACGATCCTTAGCATCCTAAAAGGCGACGGGGCGATTACGGAGAAGGAGGCTGCTGCCGCTTATGGCGAGGTGCTCACCTTCCAGGAGCTAGGCGCAGCTGGGACGCAGGAAGGCTTCGCCCCCTACTTCCGGGACTATGTAAGGCAGCTCGCGGTCGATCAGCTCGGCATTCAGGAGCAGCTGCTGAATGAAGGCGGCATCCGCATCTACACGACGCTGGACAGCACGGCTCAGAGGGCAGCGGAGGAGGCGATTGCGGCAGGGATGCCTGCCGATTCGGAGCAGCAAGCAGCTCTCGTGGCGATAGATCCTCGCAACGGGTATGTGAAGGCGATGGTCGGCGGACGGGATTATAAGAAGAACCAGTATAATCGAGTGTTCGCGAAGACGCGGCAGCCTGGCTCTTCTTTTAAACCTATTGTATACCTGACCGCTCTGCAGAGCGGCTTCATGACGCCGGTTACCCGCTACAAGAGCGAGCCGACGACCTTCACGTATGATGAGGGCAGGAAGCTCTACGAGCCGCACAATTACAATGAGAAGTACACGAATGATTACATTGACATGCGTGAGGCTGTCGCCTCCTCTGACAACATCTACGCGGTGAACACGCTCATGACGGTCGGAGCGGATAAGGTCATTGAGACGGCGAGGAAGCTGGGCATTGACAGCAGGATGGATCCTGTTCCTTCCTTGGCTCTCGGCACCTTCCCCGTCAGCCCGTTCGAGATGGCGGAAGCGTTCGGGGTGCTCGCCGCTGGTGGAGTTCACGCGGAGCCGATCGCGATCCTGCGGATTGAGGACCGCCGCGGCGGGGTAATCTATGAGACCGAGCGTAAGACAGAGCAGGCAGTTGACCCTGCCCATGCTTACCTCATGACGAACCTGATGGAGAGCGTATTCGAGACCGGAGGTACGGCTTACCGGGTATCTTCGGCGCTCAAGCGCCCGGTGGCGGGCAAGACGGGAACGACAGCTAATGACGCATGGCTCGTCGGGTATACACCTGAGCTGTCGACAGCTGTGTGGGTCGGGTACGACAAGGGGCGGAAGCTGACGGTATCCGAGGCGCACCGGGCAGCCCCTATCTTCGCTCAGTTCACGGAGAAGGCGCTGGAGGCGGTTCCGCCCAAGCTGTTCCCGATCCCGGACGGCGTGGTGAGCGTCTATATCGACCCTGCGAGCGGCAAGCTCGCAGCGGACGGCTGCCCATCGAAGCGGCTGGAAGCATTCGTGGCGGGCACTCAGCCGACGGAGGTATGCGGCGATCCCGCGAGCGTGGACGATGCAGCCGCCGATAAGGCAGCCGGGGATGGGCAGCACGGCTGGTGGAACGACCTGAAGCGGTGGTGGAAGGATTAATTGAGTTAGTTGGATTATTCGGGCGTTGCTCACAGACGCGATGGGCAGGCTTAGAGAGTTAAGACCGCTTAGAGAATTAAGACCATTAGAGAGTTAAGCCCGCTAAGTGGTCTTAACTCTCTCCAAGGTTCCTCATCGTGTTGACTTAAGCCTTCGTAGAAGTCTTAAGTTGGCTATTGGCTCTCTTGAGGGGATGAATTCAGAATGTTAAGACCTCAGAATGGTCTTATCGCCCCCGTGTGAGAGGGAAGAAGCTGGATTATGACCTGTGAGAAGTCTTAAGTGTGTCGCTATGGGTAGCCAGCACACACATTATCAATGCTCTGGCCCCCAACTCGAACACTTTTGATTCTAGTGGCCACAGCTGCTACCCTAGGCTGACCGCTAGCCATGTTACTGTCATCTTCCTGCTTGCTTTGACCTCCAGCATGGAGGCGGCGTACATTCATCGTCCCTACCGTGATATTTGTCTAACTTTTGATCAAAAAGTGAATTTTCTTTGAACATGCGCCATAAATTATGGTATAGTGGTAGTAATTAAAGCACTTACATGATGTGAGGTGTTCATGATGACGACAAAAACAGCGACGGTAAGCAGCGTGAAGGAAAGTGAGCCAGGCAACATTCGCAAGCTGGTAGCCGCTACAACGGTAATCGCTTGGGCAGCACTGGCGATCGGCCTTATCCTATGCCTAATGAATCTCGGTGAGTTCAACGATAGAAATACAGGCTTAATGGTGGGATTAGGCTTCCTTGTAGGAAGTGTTCACATCTATGTGATCGGCACCGCAATGGGTCTCGTGCAGACTCGGATTAACAAGCTGAAGTCCGAGCAGAGCGAGCAGCACACGGACGAATAGCAGCATAATTAAGCAAAAAAGCAGGCCGCCTTCGGGCTTCACAACAGTGAAGCCGCATAGGCGGCCTGCTTTTTTGCGCGCCTTCGGGCTTCACGACAGTGAAGCCGCTATAGGCGGCCTGCTTTTCCCTGCGCCTTCGGGCTTCACGACAGTGAAGCTGCGATAGGCAACCTCTGTGGCAACCACGCCGACTATAACTGGGTCCAGCTCCCTCCCTAACCTGCGCCAGCCAATGTATAAAATAACAGTTGTCGAACTGGTGAAAATTCTATTACGGAAGTAAGACGAATTATTGACGGATTGGTTAAGGGGCAACTACTGCTGGTTCAATTCTGCTATCTTAAGAGTAATGAATGTAAGGTATGTAGATAAAGGAGATGAAAATCGTCGTGAGACCCTGGTTGCGAGTCTTAACTCCTCTAATGCTCGTGCTCACCTTCGTCCTGCTCTCAGGATGCAGCAGCGAGCAGTATATTGTCATGGATCCCAAAGGTCCAATCGGTGAATCCCAGAAGGACTTAATCTGGATTACTACTATATTATGCGCGGCCATCGTCGTGCCGGTGCTGGTGCTGACCGGCATCATCGCGTACCGCTACCGCGACCGCAAGGGCAGCAAGGCTGCCTACACGCCGGAGTGGGAGCACAGCACGAAGCTGGAGACGATCTGGTGGGGCATTCCCATCGTCGTCATCATCGCACTTGCTCTTGTTACGGCGAAGTACACCTATGCCCTGGAGCCATCGAAGCCTATCGAATCGGCTAAGGAGACGATGACGATTCAGGTGACCTCGCTCGACTGGAAGTGGATGTTCAACTATCCGGAGCAAGGCATTACTACAGTGAACTACTTGCAGATTCCTGAGGATGTGCCGATTAAGTTCGAGCTCACCTCGGATACGGCCATGAACTCCTTCTGGATTCCGCAGCTTGGAGGCCAGATGTACACGATGTCCGGTATGGCGATGACGCTTCATCTGCAAGCGGATGAGCAAGGCCGCTACTTCGGCACAGGAGCGAACTTCACGGGCAAGGACTTCGCGAAGATGACCTTCGATGTGAACGCGACGTCCGAAGAGGAGTTCAACAGCTGGGTGGAAGAAGTGAAGGATACATCTCCAGCTCTTACGATGGAGGGCTTCGAGCAGCTAAGGCAGCCGGGAACTTCCGGTGTCGTCACTTACTCCTCCTTCCCTGAAGGACTGTTCAACAAGATTATGGCGCAATACGCCGTAGGCGGCAGCGCACACCAGCATCATGGCGGCGGACATAGCGCCGAGACTGATCATAGCAAGGATGCCCAAGAGGGGCATTCGGATTCGAATAACCATTAACAACACACGAGAGGAGGCTCCATATGTTAGACCAGATTAGAGACTTCATGTCGACATTCTTCGTCACTGGCGACCCGCTCATCTTAGGCGCGCAAGTGTCCATCGGGATTACGATGGTCGCCATCGTATTCGTCCTCACTTACTTCAAGAAGTGGAAGTGGCTGTGGACGGAGTGGCTGACTTCGGTTGACCATAAGAAGATCGGTATTATGTATATTATCGCTTCATTCCTCATGCTCTTCCGCGGCGGCGTCGATGCGCTGCTCATGCGGACGCAGCTGGCTGTGCCTCAGCTGGACTTCTTGCATGCTGAGCATTATAACGCGATTTTCACCACGCACGGGGTTATCATGATTCTATTCATGGCGATGCCGTTCATGTTCGGACTATTCAATATTGTCGTTCCGCTGCAGATTGGCGCGCGCGACGTGGCCTTCCCGTTCCTGAACTCCCTTAGCTTCTGGATGTTCTTCTTCGGCGCCATGCTGTTCAACGTCTCCTTCATCATCGGAGGTTCACCGGATGCTGGATGGCTCGCTTATCCGCCGCTCTCCGGACTCTCGGGTAGTCCCGGGGTCGGGCAGGACTTCTATATCTGGGGCATTCAGATCTCGGGTATCGGGTCGCTCGCGACGGGCATCAACTTCCTGGTCACCATCCTGAAGATGCGTGCTCCGGGCATGAGCCTGATGAAGCTTCCTATGTTCACTTGGTCTGTCCTATCGACTAGCATTATTATCATGTTCGCCTTCCCGATCCTGACGGTGACGATGGCGCTGCTCTTCCTGGACCGCTACTTGGGCGCTCACTTCTTCACGCTCGATATGGGCGGCAATCCGATGATGTACGTCAACCTCATCTGGATGTGGGGTCACCCTGAGGTCTACATCGTGATCCTGCCGGCCTTCGGGATCTTCTCGGAGATTGTAGCCACCTTCTCTAAGAAAAAACTGTTCGGCTACAAGTCCATGGTCTTCGCTATGATGATCATTGCGCTGCTGTCCTTCTTCACATGGGTGCATCACTTCTTCACGATGGGCTCCGGGGCGAATGTGAATATCTTCTTCGCGATTACGACGATGATCATAGCGATCCCTACAGGGGTTAAGGTGTTCAACTGGCTGTTCACGATGTTCCGAGGCAAGATTACGTTCACCACTCCGATGATGTGGACGCTCGCCTTCATTCCCTGCTTCGTCGTCGGCGGAATGACCGGTGTCATGCTGTCTGTGGCGCCTGCTGACTTCCAGTTCCACAACTCTTACTTCCTGATTGCGCACTTCCATCAAGTGCTGATCGGCGGCGTCGTGTTCGGCTACTTCGCAGGTCTGTACTACTGGTGGCCGAAGATGTTCGGCTTCCGTCTGCATGAGGGGCTGGGCAAGTGGGCATTCTGGTTCTGGAACATCGGCTTCTACGTCTGCTTCATGCCGCAATATGCGCTTGGTCTGATGGGGATGACCCGCCGGTTCAACGCTTATGACTTCGACATGGGCTGGCAGCCGCTTAATATTGTATCTACCGTCGGGGCATTCCTGATGGGTGCGGCGTTCATCTTCCAAGTATGGCAGATTGCGCACAGCATCAAGTTCCTGAAGAAGGATGAGAATGGAGATCCGTGGGACGGCCGCACGCTTGAATGGTCGATTCCATCTCCGGCACCGCTCTACAACTTCGCTACCGAGCCGCACGTAGATTCGCAGGATGCTTGGTGGGAAGAGAAGCAGAAGCTGGCTAAGGGGATTGTGACACCGAAGCCGCCGCTTGAGCCGATTCATATGCCTAAGAATTCCGCAATTCCGTTCATCATGTCCTTCTGCTGGTTCGTAGTCGGCTTCGGACTCGTCTGGGATTGGCTGTGGATGGCGATTCCAGGGTTCATCGGGGTAGCGGTGTGCATGCTCGCTCGTTCATTCACTTATAATGACGATTACTATATACCGGTTGATGAGATTAAGCGTACGGAAGCCGCATTAAGGGGGTCTAACTAATGGCACAAGCAGTGACTAACGGCCATAGTCATGGCCAGCATGGTCAACACGGTCAGCATGACCCTCATGATGGGGGGCATCATGATCTGGAAGGCATGAAGGTGATGGGCTTCTGGATGTTCCTCATTACGGACGTCATCCTGTTCGGAACCCTGTTCGCCACTTATGTTGTCCTTCGGGGCAATACGAGCGGCGGGCCGACGCCGGAGGAGCTTTTCAAGCTTCCCATCATTATTGCAGAGACCTTCATTCTATTAACGAGCTCCTTCACTAGCGGTATTGCTGTGCTGGAGATGAATAAGGGGAACAAGAAGGGCCTGATCGGCTGGCTTGCGGTGACCGCGCTGCTGGGTGCAGCCTTCATCTCCCTCGAGGTATATGAGTTCGTTCATCTGGTTCACGAAGGAGCTACGATCTCGACAAGCGCGTTCCTGTCCGCCTTCTTCACGCTCGTCGGCACACACGGTCTTCACGTGTCGCTCGGCCTAGTCTGGATGATTGCACTCATGATTCAACTGCGCAAGCGCGGGATTACACCCGTGACCAAGCGCAAGGTTAATGTCATCTCGCTGTACTGGCACTTCCTGGATGTCGTATGGATCTTCGTCTTGACCGTCGTCTACTTGATGGGGGTGATGTAGGATGGCACAGCACAACAGCAGTCATAATCACGGTCACAGCTCGCACGGTGCACATGATGCACACGATGCACATGGAGGCGGGGCTCACGGCAGCTTCAAGTCTTACTTGATCGGCTTCCTGCTCTCGATCGTACTGACGATCATTCCGCTCGTTGTTGTTATGAACGACATGCTCGGCAAGACCGCAACGACTGTCCTGATCTTAGTCATGGCGGCACTGCAGTTCCTCGTTCAGCTCATCTTCTTCATGCATATCCGTGACGAGGAGAAGCCTCGCTACAATCTGATGGCCCTCATCTTCGGCCTGACGATTATGCTCGTAATCGTAGCTGGCTCCATCTGGATTATGTTGAACAATACAGTAGCTCACTAGCATACACATGCGTCACATGCGTCACCTGCGTCACCTATGTATAACGTTATATAGCCCGGCCTTACTTGCCTAGTCATAGGCGGTATGGTCGGGCTTTTTCATACACAGGCTCACTAGCCAATCACAATATTCGAATATCCTGCATAGATAACCAGGGTGCCTGGCGTCGTATCTGCCCAGACAGCGATATAGCCTCCGGGAGGAACGCTCATAATGTCAATGTAGTCTCCGATGAGGGGGACGGGCACGGGACTCGAGCCATTGGGATTGAATGATTGGTTCGTGATGCGCGTATTCGTGAAGGTCTGCCCTCCGTTAATCGATCTGGCCACGTATACATCCAGGTCGAAGCCGTTCACCTGATTGCTGTAATAGACGACATTCACCACGCCGGTCAGCGGATCGACATCGATGGCAGGGAAGAAGTTCTGCGAGCCGGCAGGAGCTCCCGTAATGCTGACCGGCGTGCTCCAGCTCTCCCCCAAGTTCGTAGACTTCGCCATGAAAATATCCGCATACCCCTGGCGGTTATCCTGCCATACGGTATACACATTGTTCGTGAACGGACCCACCGAGTTATCTGTAGCGACGTTGGCGAACGTCAGCACACGGAAGGCATAGCCCGTCACTGGCAGGACGGTCGGAACCGGCACAATGTTCGCCACAAGCTGCGGCTGGTCATACGTATCCCCGCCATCGAGTGACTTCCTAATAACGAAGCGCGTAGTTGGATTCGTCGTAATCCACGCAGCGAATACGGTACCTGTCAATCCTACCGCTACATCTGGGCGCTCGACTTGATCCGCTTCACTTGACAGCAGCACGGTCTTATCCCATGTGATTCCTCCATCTCTGGACCGTTGCAGGAACGCTGTGGAATTACCTCCATTAGCTACATTGAATTGATGATTATAGGTCACGTAGATCTGGCCAAGATACGGACTGGACTGACCGTTGTCCACCTCAACATTCGTCTCGTCATTGTTAATATACAATCCGTAACCTGGAGCAACAATAATGGGGTTGCTGAAGGTGGCTCCATTATCCGTGCTAATATAGATTACTGTCGTCCCGCTTGACGCGCCGGGGAAGGCATGTGCAGTCACGTAGAAGGTATTCGGGAAGGCATAGGCTACGGCAGGAGCTTCTGCTCCGGTGAATCCCGCGGGAAGAGGGAGGATGGAGTTGGACCATGAGTTCCCTCCGTCGAGTGAGCGATATAGTCCCGTATTCGGCACCCCAGTTGTTGTATCTACCGCTACGGCAACCATAATGCCAGGAATAAGCAGATTCACCGCCACTTCCGGCTCGAACTTCGGGTTCCCACCAGGAGTCACTTGAAAATTAAAATTAGCCATTACATAGCTCCTTCCTCCAAGACATCTACCATTATATGAGACTGACCCCCTCTCTCGATTGGACAACAGTCCCAACCCCACTGTAAATTACGCTCAAGCCGTGGTTATCCTGTCCCACAACATCCTATTCTAGCTGAATATAGTATAGAAGCTTCCATAGAGAGGAGGGATACAATATGGCAGTCTACACTACTGGTGTTATAACGAATACAAGAGCAATCGGAACAGCGGCGACTAACATTGTCTTAAGCACTCACAATCTTGGTGGAGGGAGTGCTACCGTCCTCGTAGAAGTGTTCGGAGTCCCCATCACTACCTTGACCTTGACTCCCCTGTATATTACTGGATTCATCATTCCGCCTAACTCCGTCGACATCCGCAGCTTCTTCATCGCAGGCAATGTCGCTTACGAGGTTCAGATTAGCGAGACCTCGATCTTCTCGGAGATAGTGAACTCAACTTATGGTATTGATGAATTCGGCAACCTGGTCACAGAACAACGGGTCCTCCAGTCGGAGATGACACCTATCGCCGCACTCTCTGTACCGCTCTAATGCTAAGAAGAAGTGCCCCAGCCCATCGCTAATAGGGATGGGTTCTTTTCCCTGTCTTCGGCTCTTCCATCTGCAACCTGGGATGTCCGCACAAGCAGAACAACAATTCCGCAATATAATACAGCATACAAGCAACAAGCTAGGAGGTTATCATGATGGTTGATCTGGGTATAGTCATGCCCGTCTACAAGCAGAAGCCCGAATTCCTGCAAGCCGCCATCCAATCCATACTGAAGCAGGACTTCCGTGCCTTCCAGATGATTATCGTTATAGACGGAGCTCCTGAGATGGAAGCTCAGGTCCGCCAGCTCGTTCAGGGCGACTTCCGTGTACAGATTCTCATGCACGATCGTAACCAGGGAGTAGCCCAGGCACTGAATACCGGATTCCGCCAGCTGTTCCGAACTAGAGGCATCGAATACTTAACTTGGGTGTCTAGCGATAATGTCTATTATCCTTCCTTCCTTAGAACGCTTCGCAACACACTCATTAAGGGACCTGAGGAGCTTGGACTCGTCTACAGCTCCTTCCAGTCTATTGATAACGACAACAAGCCGCTTAACAATGAGAGCCAGCTAGCAGCTCTGCGCCAATATCAAGCTATGCCTAAGGAGAAGCTACTGGATGCATGTATCGTTGGCGTCTCCTTCATGTACAAGAGCCGCTATGCCCGAATGATTGACGGGTATGAACTCGTACCTGTGGAGGATTATGATTATTGGCTTAGACTAACCGAGCATTGCGAGATGAAGTATGTCCCTGTAGAGCTCATGGATTACCGAGTCAATTCTACCTTCAGCGTATCTGCCGGACTTGGATCCGTGGATGAGCATCGCAGATGGCGTTATACCTACCACCTGGCTAGGCACAAGGCTCGCTCGAGGAGGGGCATCGCCCCAGTGCTCACCGTACTCTACCCGCTCGCGCAAGCCAGTGCTGCTGCTGCCAACCGGATCGAGAATCTATATGAGCAGACCTTCTCCAATTACGTCTGTTACGTGCTTGATCTATCCCCGGGCAGGGAAGTCACCAGCCTCCTGTCGACCATCTCCCACCCGTCTACCGACTTCAAGAGATTCGCAGCCGTGGATGAAGCATCCGCCATCATGTACGCCGCACAGATGATTCAGACCCCTTATACACTCGTATTAGGTTCGCGACTATTCGCCGAGCCCACGGATGTGGACATTCTAATCGCCCAGATGAACAAGGCAGGTGGCGAGGTCTGTTCCGCCTACTACAACGATACCCATACCGATGTCAGCTACCGCGCTGCGGGTTCACCGCTGCCTAACTTGAACTTACGCAATGAATTGTTCCGCACGAGCAGCCTCAATGAGTTATTCAAACTACATGGTTAATGGATGAGGGAGCCGGATGAAAATATTGTTCAGCTTCTTCAACCCCAGCGGGGGGATGGAGACGCTTAATCGGATACGGAGCCGTTCCTTAATGGAGCAAGGCCATGAGTGCCATCTGCTCTACACGTATGATGGGGAAGGCCGCAAAAACATTAAAGGGATTCGCACGCATATTCTTACGGATGAGCCAAGCATCATCAGACTAGTCGAAAGAGAGCATTATGATGTCATTGTCGTGTGCACGGATATTGTATTGCTCGAGAGAATTAAACGCATGGATACTAGTGCCCTGCTCATCTTCGAGATTCAAGGTCTTGGAACGATGCAGACTGCCATAGAGCTCCTGAAGCAATTCGACACCCGCATTCGCAGCTGCGCTGACGCATTGCTCTATCCAGAGACGGCACATCTGCGGCAGCTGCTTCAGGCTAGATTCCCGGAGCTCCCCCAGTTCTGCTTCGACAATCCGCTAGATACGGAGAACTTCCGTTATGTCTCCTATCCTCCCAAGCCCTACCCCATTCTTGGCTGGGTCGGCCGGTTGGAGGCGAACAAGAACTGGCGTGACTTCCTGCTCCTAGGCGCTCAGCTGCTTAGGTATCGTAAGGACCTCTATCTGTGGATGTTCGAGGATGCCACCTTGTATGAGCCTTCGGAGAGAGCGGACTTCGAGGTCATGGTTCGTACACTTAACCTCTCAGACCGATTAATTCGGTATTCCAATGTCCCGCACGAGCAGATGGCCGACTATCTCTCCATGATTGGCGACTCCGGCGGATTGTTATGCTCAACCTCTATATTGGAAGGATTCGGATATGCAGTTGCAGAGGCTCTACTATGCCGATGCCCCGTACTGGCTACGGATTCAGACGGTATTCGAAGGTTCTTGCACCACAACAAGACCGGCAAGTTCTACACTCGCGGGCAGCTGCAGTCTGCCTATGTCGAGGCAGTCGCATTAATGACAGACATGAAGCTAAGGGAATCCGTTCGTGAGCAAGGGGAGCAGATCATTCGGCGAAGCTTCTCCACCAAGCTCTACAATGATCAGTTCTCCAGGATGCTTCGTCAACTGCTTCCTCATCTATGAAATTGTACTCTCCCAATGAGGCGGATGTCCGAGTCCGTCTCTATTCTCTACTCATATACTCTTAGTGCTAGATTGAGAGGGAGGAATGTAGAGATGAAGGTTAAGCTGCTTCCGTACAACAAGCACTTTGTAACGAAGGACCCATCAACCCCACTGCCGGAGGAGGTGATGGAGGATGACAAGCACTTGAAGTTCCCTAAGGACAAAGACAAAGACAAAGACAAGGACAAAGATAAAGATAAGGACGGTGAAGGAGAAGGTCTTATCGATGCTCAGGACCTATCTGTCTCCCGTTCATCCGTTCCTGTAAGCGCACTAGTCTATAATGAGATCCCGCCTGGAATCTTTCACATTCACGCTCCAGAGATATGGACTGCTGGGTATCAGGGGGCTGGAGTTATCGTGTGCATCATCGATACCGGCTGTGACGTGTACCATCCGGATCTGCAATCCCAGATTGTTGGCGGCTGGAACTATATTACGAACGAGGGCGGCCCTAATGACGTATCGGACTTGAATGGCCATGGTACGCATGTCGCTGGAACCATTGCTGCCAACCTGAATGGTGCCGGGGTGGCCGGTGCGGCTCCGCAAGCCAAGCTGCTTATTATCAAGGCATTGAATAAGAATGGGTATGGAGATGCTGCTGATGTTATCAATGCCATTAACAGCGCTGTAGGCTTCCAAGGTCCTAACGGAGAGCGGGTACGTGTCATCAACTTATCTCTCGGAATTAGCGCTGATTATCCTCCGCTGCATAATGCTATTATCAATGCCTCAGGAAGCGGTGTTCTTGTCGTATGTGCGGCTGGTAATGGCGGGGACGGTGTTGCAGCCTCGTCCGAGTTCGCTTATCCAGCTGCCTATACAGAGTCCTTATCTGTAGGCGCATATGACTTCAACACAGGCGGCGTTGCCCCATTCTCCAACAGCAACAATGAAGTAGACCTCATTGCTCCTGGAGTCACTATTCTCTCTTGCTTCCCAGGATTCAACTTCGCCTATATGACCGGGACAAGCATGGCCTCTCCACATGTATCCGGCGCGGCCGCTCTGCTCTTCCAGCGTCATCTGGCCTTGAACGGAACTGCACCTACAGTAAGTCAATTGAAGTACGAGCTCCGCAACCGCACAGTATCCATCGGGTATCCCCCTAGTCAACAAGGGGTTGGGGATCTGAACTTAATTGTAGACAACCCATCCGTGTAAGGAACAGGGAATAACGTATAGGATGTGATGATATGGCTGTCTATACAACAGGATTAATAACGAATACAAGAACATTCGGTACGGCTGCCTCTGACGTTGTCGTTAACTCTCATAACCTAGGGGCCGTCGATGTGACGGTAATCGTCGAGGTGTTCGGCGCTTCCCCATCCTCTCCCGCTCTTACGCCACTCTATATTATTGGCTTCGACCTTCCTGCAGGGATGGAAGATACCCGCTCATTCTTCATCGCCGGCAACCTGACCTATGAGGTTCAGATCAGCAACACTTCCTCCGTGTTCAACGAAGTCATCCACTCCACCTTTGGTGTCAACGAGTTCCTTAACCTGACTCATGAGCAGCGGGTGCTTCATACCGAACTGGTCCCAATTGCCGCGCTAACCGTGCCTGTGTAACCTATCAGCTTTTGCCTCGCCAGTTGACTGGCGAGTTTTTTTTTGTGACACGATGCTAGCCTCTTCATAATATCTTCATTAATCCTTGATGTTGCACGAACATATTATCCCTATTCTTGTTAGAGTTACTAGATATAGCGATATCATATACTAAGGGGAGAGTATCCATGAAGGTATTCAAGGGTAAGAGATTGCTAATTCTAGCATTCGGCTTAGGTCTGGCCATAAGCGCGCCTGTGGCACAAGCGGCAGATTCAGCGCTCAAGGCTATTATCAGTCAAGCTAAGGTTGTATTCGGGGACGAGGAGCTGAAGCTGGACAAGCCTCTCGTGAACATTAACGGCAGTCTCTATGTGCCTGTACGGGCAATGGGCGAAGCGCTGAACAAGCATATTGAGTGGGATGCAGAGAGCAAGACAGCTACACTCCATGACTATCCCTTCGTGACGGGCAAGTATGAGTGGAAGAACCCTCCGTCCATCGGCCAAGGGCTGAAGGAAGGCGGCTTCTCTGGTCTCGTTCATCTGCCTGGAGATCCGGACAATGTATTCTATACCCTGGCTGACCGTGGACCGAATGGCCAGATTACGATTGATAAGTCCAAGAATCGAACCTTCCCGGTTGCCGACTACAAGCTGCGCTTCTACAAGATTGAAGTGACGGGCGAGGAAGTGAAGGTGCTGGAGACGATTCAGCTTAAGCTGCCTGAAGGCAAGAAGAATACGATTAGCGGTGAAGGTTCTCTAACGGGGCTGAGCAATATAGCCTCAGATGAGAAGCCTTACGATATGACTGGAACGAAGCTGCTTCCTGCTGATCCTGACGGGCTGGATCTGGAAGGAATCGCCTACAGTCCCTCTGGCGATACATTCTGGTTATCCGATGAATACCGTCCATCCGTGATTCAAGTGAAGCGTGATGGAACGGTGCTTGGCCGATATGTACCGCAAGGGGACAAGGCGAAGCTGACTGCTGCTGGTGCACAGACTCCTATCTTCGACACACTCCCAGCTGTCTACGCCAAGCGGATTGCGAACCGCGGCTTCGAAGGGGTAACGATCTCTCCTGACGGCAAGTTCCTGTATGCTTCCATCCAATCTCCGATGATGGTTCCAGACAAGGCAACTGGCGAAGCTTCGCGGAATCTGCGTATTCTGAAGATGGACCTTGGTACGAAGCAGGTTGTGGGTGAGTATGTCTATGTAGCTGAGGATGCGAAGTCATTCACTGGCGTAGAGCAGAAGGATGTTGTCATCTCCGATATCCACGCCTTAGCGACCGACGTGCTGCTTGTAGATGAGCGTGACAAGCTGGAAGGCTCAGCCGCGCAGATTAAGAGAGTCTACAAGATCGACTTATCTAAGGCAACGAACATTCTTGGCACGAAGACCAGCGAAGCACTGGAGGGCTTGAATACTGCTGCCCTTGCTGAGTCGAAGATCGTTGCTGCTTCGAAGTCGCTTATCCTTGACCTCGTGAAGCTGGATTACCCGTATGAGAAGTTCGAAGGCTTAACGGTCGTAGATAAGCGTACCATCGCCATTACGAACGACAATGACTTCGGCATTGCAGATTATGATGACAAGGGCAACTTGAAGTTTACGGGCAAGCAGTCCCAAGTATGGACGATTGTCGTTGGGGAAGATCTATACTAAGGTCAAGTCATAGAGGCTGTATCCTTCTCTTGCCATTGTGGGTAAGGAGGATACAGCTTTTTTTTGTTATAAAATTGGTAGCTATCCCTGCCAGCTATATGCAGAAGCACTTAGTTCCCTATGGTAACTCTCAGCTCTTTTCAGGAGCGGTACAGCTTTCTCGCTCCTTTTCAACACTATCCCCTTCGCTCAGGAGTTGCTGCCCTGCTCATCCCCCCCCTCTTTTCAACACTATCCCCCTCACTCAGAAACTGTTTTATTACATTTTTTTCTTGTAACACGAACGTATGTTTGATATAATTTAACTAGAACAAGTGTTCCCAATTGGGAGGTTGAGAGGCATTGGACATTCATTTTGAGAAGATGAGCTTTGATTCATTTTGTGAGTTTTTTCATAATGAAGAGGTCTGCAGGACTTGGGTATTTCAACAGAAATGGCCTAATGGCTTCAAGTGCTCTAAGTGCTGCCACTCTCATGCCTACACCATTCTCACTCGACGTCTGCCCTTATTCGAATGCGCCTCTTGCGGCTATCAGAATTCTCTGACCGCAGGAACAGTCATGCATAATTCCCGCACACCGCTTATGAAGTGGATCCTTACGATGTATCTCGTGTCTCAGCAGGACAGCATTAACGCAGTACGTCTCGCTGATGTTATTCAGGTTACTTACAAGACGGCTTGGCTCATGCTGCATAAGCTTCGTGACGCTATGTCCCAGGTAGAGGAGGAGGAGCTTCTCTCGGGTGAGGTGCAGATTCATACTCACGTCTACGGCCTGCAGAGGTGCAAGCCTACCTTCAACCGTCTCGCTCATGAGCACCCCATTCTAATTGGCTCAAGTCATCATGTAGGTGAAGAGAACAGTCTCACGCATCTTAAGCTTCATCAGCTGACTACCCCCGATCTAGATGGCAATCTTCTCACCAAGTATGGTGCAGCTCAGTTCAGTGAACGACATGTAGAGCAATCCGCAACCATAACTTCTATTGTTCAGCACTACGGAAGGACCAGACGAATCCCCATCTTACACCACTATGTTACGGACACAATTTCATGGATGAATTGGAAATTCAACGGCATTGGAGGCAAGCACCTTCAAGCTTATCTTCATGAATATTGCTACAGGTTCAACAGAGTGGTTAGACATCAATCTGCCTTCAATACCTTAGTTCTTACTTCTATGCTTCGCAGATACCCCACTTACAAGGACCTTGTTGCTAGAGACTATAGGAGACGGTATGAGTTTAATAGTCATGGCCTTCAGGCCGCCTGATTACATTTGTTCGCTAATTATAGCTATATTTGATTTGGAGATTTTAATTGATGTGATATCGAGAGTACTTGCACGAAGGGGATAGTACGCCGCTGTAGAGAATCTCAATTGAATTATTCGTTCCAGGACACCGTTCCTGAGCGAAGGGGATAGTGAGCAAAAGGAGAAAACAGAGCTGTCGAGCGTACAAAAGACCTTAAGGTTGTAAAGAAAAAATCACCATGAAAATTGAATTAAGCTTGCTAAAACATAAAAAGACTGCATTCTTCCCTCACCTGTTGGCATGAGGAAGAGTGCAGCCCACTTCATATATCTCAGAAGCAGCTAGAATCCTCGCTGCTCCACCTTCACGCCGGCAGGAACGACCAGCGTCAGCTGTGGATTCACGTACTCGGAACCGAACACCCCTTCACTAACGTCGTAGCCGTCAACGATGACGTATAGAGTGGTGCCAACGGTGTTCGTATGAAGCACTTGCTTCTCTTGCTTAATTGGCTCTACGGATCGGTAACGCACTTGCCCTAGCAGCTGCACATCCCTTGCTTCCGAGGTATCGATGACGAGCGAATGCTGCGCTTGGACCACAATCTTCTTAATTGCAGCCGGTACGGCTGCCGCTTCCGTCTGAATGACGGTGGAACGATCCTTCAGATCCATCGCCTGCTGGAATTCCTCCAGCAATCCACTCGAAGCCAGCAGAGCTAGCAGCAAGCTCGCTGCCCCCACGACGCCTACGAAGAATAGGCTCATCCAGTCATAGCGGACGATCGTCCGCTCGCTGCCGGATGCCACCTTCAGGTACACGAGCAGCTCTGCGCCCAGCAGGATGAATACGAATGGTGCGGCCCACAGCAGCGCATTGTAGGCATCCTTGCCCTGCCATAGAGAGAGGGCTAGTGTCACACCAATTAATAATAGGGTAACCCCCATTGATAATGTACCTACACGCCATGACTTCATGAGCGCTCCTCCTCTCTCTGGGGTATGATTGCCGGTGCTGGTGTTGGTGCTGGTGTTGATGCTGGTGGTTGCACGGAAGCACCAGCAGCCTTGCGGCCGAACACGAGCCGAAAGCCTAGCGCAATCATAATGAAGGAGACGACTGCTGTCGGAAGCTTGTAGCGGATATTTATATACTCTTGGTAGATTCCCGGCCAGCTCTCACTAATATAGTCTGCAACGACTCGGTCTCCTAAGTAATAGATACCAAGTACGAGCAGTCCCAGACCGATCCACCGTTGGTAGGGAGCGAACTGAGCCACGATAGGCGCATCGCTCATTGCCGTCTCCCGCTCGTAACGAGACATCTGCTGCAAGGCGTCGAAGAAGGCGTAGAACCAGAACAGAGGCAGCAGGAACAGGAACAGCGACAGCCGGAGTGAATCCATCAGGTAGATCGCCAGGAGGAAGCCTCCCATCAGTTGAAGGCCGCGCATCTGTAAGCCCAGGTACAAGTGTCCCGCCCCAGGGAAAATTGACAAGGCAATCGCAAGCACCTTGTTCTTGCGTCCAGAGGCGACATGCTCCTCGAGATCCTCGAACATTGCACGGTCATTCATCTCCTCTCCGCGCTGCTTGCGATGCACCTGCTGAATCGCATCGAACATGCTGTAGATCCAGACCACAGGCAGAATGAACAGGAAGATTAAAAACACTTCCGTATGCGTAATGCTGGCCACGAACACGATAATGGCAAATAATCCGATGAAGGTGATGAGGAACGTCAGCCCTCGCTGCATGAGACCAAGTGCCATGTGGCCAAGCCCTGGAATGATGGAGAGCAGAATGGTCTGGCTCTTCTCCCGCTGATGTTCATACTGAACGTGGTGAAGATGCTGTGCGCCAGGCAACGGCTCTCCCGTTGTCGGGTCAATGACTGGGACAGTCATTATTGGATAAGGTGACTGTCTCTTGTGCACGCCGTTCGCTAAGGAAATAATCATGTCCAGGCCGTTGACAGCCCAGATTGAGAAGGCAAGGAAAATGGCGACCTCATCACCCTCACCGCCGTTCTCAGCCATAAAGAATGAGATGAAGATTAAGAATAGAAAGCCTCCTCCATAGATAATCGTGCGTATTGGTCTTCCTAGATACCCGTGCCCTACGCCGGGTATAACCGATAATAACAGGGCAGCAATCGCGTTCTTATGCACCTGATGAACCCTTCCTCTCAATTAATATATTCTCTACTTGAATCGAACCGATTCAATCTCATCGAACCAAGTAATCGTACGGTCTACCATCTTGTCTGACCACGTCTCAGTCTTCTCGTCATCCTTAGTGTTACTTGGCATTACCACTGTCGGAGTAGGCGCCTTCGCGTTCTCCATTGCCGACACCTGATCTGAGAAGCTGTTGAATGTTCCGCTGGTGAGCAGGAACAGTGTAATAACCGCGGCCGCGCCATAATGAATGGCGGGATGCTGGAACCACGCTCGACGTACCGGCATCGGAACGACTAATGGCTCAGTTGAAGTGGTAGGCTTGGCATCGTCTGCTCCCGTAATCCTACTGGCTTCAGCCGCAGGCGTCGGGTCAACCACTGCCGATATCTTGTGAGCTCCGGCTGTTCGCACAGCATCAGCATTCGCCGCTCCTCTGCTGACCGCTGCGGCGGCATCCAACTCGGCATCCGCTGCTCCGGCACCATGTAGAACCATTGCGGCATTAGCCAATTGTCCAGACTTAGTGTAATGCTGATCTTCCGCATGAATGTGAGCTGCTAACTTAGTTCCCATCTGTCCCATATCCGGCACATGCAGGTCGAGGCCGATGTCTGGCTCATGCTCCTCCACCGCTGCCATGAAGCTCTCCAGACAGACTTCGCAATGAAGCATATGCTGTTCCATCTGTTCCCGGTCTAGCTCGTCCAGCTCATCCCTGACATAACTCAGCCAGACCTGTGCAGCTGGGTGTCCACCTGCGTTATCTATCCTCATTCGAAGTCCTCCTTCCGCCAGTGGCGCTTCATCCAGCTTCGTGCCCTATACAATCTTGACTCTACACTCTTGCGCTCCAGCCCATATTGTGTGGCTATCTCTTCATATGACTTGTGCTCCATATAATAAGCCGTTACGACTTCACGATAATTGTCAGGCAGCTGGGCCACTTGCTCACGCACCAGCCGCTGTTCTTCCCGCTCCAGCACTTGCTCATCTACAGCCGGAGCCCCCGCGGAGGACTTGGCTATATCGACCTGCTGAACAGGTTCATCCATCAGCTCTTCCGGCCTGCGTGCCCGGCTTCGCTTGAAGTCAATCGCTCGATTAACTGCAATCCGGGTCATCCACGTCTTGAAGCCGTCGAGCCGGCAATCGGGAAGAGAGCGATAGATCTTGAGCAGCACTTCCTGCGTTATATCTTCGGCATCATGTGGCGATCGAAGCACCGCGTAGACGGTTCGATAGATATAAGCTCCGTAGGTCTGCACTAATAATTCGAATTGTTCAGGCCCGCCCTCGCGAATGGCTTGGACCCATGCTTCACTCTGAATCTCGCTCTCCTCCCTTCCTGCTCTAATAGACGACACTCGTTGATGCTTACCCTGCACTTTTTTAGTGCACAATCAAAAAATATTCAGAGCCTCATTATAGCCCACCACCTAAAATTCTGATACCGAGAAGCAAAATGTGGAACCTTAGCAAGATGCGTTATGTTACGATTAGAGAAATGATGACAGTGAGGGGGCTAGTCAGCAAATGATCTGGAGAGATGCCGATTGGATGTTCTTCGACGTGGGTGAGACGCTTGTCGATGAATCGCCTCCACTGGAGGATATCTTCCACCAGCTTGTGCAGCAAGCTGAGCTGCGCCGGGTAAGGCTGGCGGTGGATGACATTCGCCAGCTGTTCATACAGGCTCATACCTCCTTCGACCCCTCGCCTATGAGTTATGTAATGAAGGCATTGATTCCATCAGAGGAGCTGCGAGGGCTCATTCGAGCAGGGATGAAGTATAACAAGCGGCTGGAGCAGCCGTTCCCTGACGCGAAGCGGTTGCTTGATGCGGCAGCTCCTTACGTGAGGATCGGCATCATTGCCAACCAGAGTGAAGGTACCGCAGCGCGGCTGAAGGAGTATGGCTTGGACGAGCATATTGAAGCCGTTATCTCCTCTGCGGAGGAAGGGCTGTCGAAGCCAGACCTTGGGCTGTACCAGCTTGCACTGGATCGCACAGGCTGCCGGGCAGCTCGCGCCATTATGGTCGGCGACCGCATCGACAATGACATCATCCCTGCCAAGAAGATTGGGATGAAGGCCATCTGGGTGCGACAAGGCTTCGCATGCAATCAGCGTGCGCGCTGCAAGGAAGAAGAACCAGATCTTGTTGTGAATATGATTAGGGAGCTGTATGAGCTTGTACGATATGGATAGACATTGGCATGTTGGGTATTATGAAGATGACCATGATGTGGAAGCTGTGGCCTTCAGAAGACTGGAGGACGGCCTATGGGATATTTACTTCGCAGACTGGCTATCTAACCAGGAGCGTGATGAGCTAGGGAGAGTCGGCGACGCTGACCCGATTTTTGGCGACATTATTCTGCATACGAGGGAAGAAGATGTGGAGCAGCAGTTCACGGACTGGGTCAAGAAGGTGCTGCTCCCTAGTCGGCGTTGATTGAATTAACAAGCTTCATCTCACCGGCTTGATACACTAGGATCTGAACTAGACGGCTATTGCTGTCTTGAGCTTGGAACCGATTATTCTCATCCAACAGAACAGAGTCTGCTCCAAGCGCTTCGTTCACAGACGAGACGGAGAACGCTTCGCCCTCCCAGCGATATAGGTAGGAGACACCTGGCGTGCCGTGCGTAGACACAATCTCAGCGATACCGTCATCATCAAGGTCAACTTCAGTCGCATGACCCGTATCTACCCGTAAGAACGGAAGGATACCTCCATCCTCTATTGAGTAATAATTCTGTACAGGTGCATTCGCTTCGTAACAACCTTATGCTCCCCTAGCCCGCTAACCTTCTCTATATTCTGTACGTCCGGGATGGGTTGAAAAGCTAGCGCGAACCCTTCCGCTATGTCCGCTCCCACAGCAGCAGGCGCAGGGGAACTATCTAGGTTAATTCCCTCCGGCTCCTCGTTGGGTGATTTTCATCAGATTACCTATGCACTCGTGTTGGTCACATTCGAGATGTGGGCGGATTATGAGGCGGTTCGCTTAACTATATCTATGCCAAAAAAAAATGATCAAGCTCACGAACCCTGACAATAAGCTGTCAGGGTTCGTGCTCTACTATAAGCATATAAAGAAGAACGCAAACACAAGTAACCCTAAATTCGAGGAGGCTATACCATGACAAACTATTCAGTGAGTACCAATGAAGCAAGCACGGAAATGGTTCCATATCACATCGCCATTCCACAATCTGACTTGGATGATCTGAAGTACCGGTTGGCTCATACTCGCTGGCCTGATGCCGTGCGAGGTGCTGGCTGGAAGTATGGGGTGTCACTGCCTTATGTACAGGAGCTGGCCGCCTATTGGCAGAATGAATATGACTGGCGCAAGCATGAAGCTCGACTGAACGAATACCCGCAGTTCCTCACCACGATAGATGGAGCTGAGGTGCACTTCCTGCATGTCCGCTCTCCTGAGCCTGATGCCATGCCGCTAATCCTGACGCATGCTTGGCCGAGCTCCATAGTGGAGTTCCTCGAGCTCATCGAACCGCTGACGAATCCTAGGGCGCATGGCGGAGATCCTGCGAATGCCTTCCATCTCGTCATTCCTTCCGTGCCCGGCTTCGGCTTCTCGGGCCCGAGCCTCGAGGAGGGCTGGGATATTGCTCGCATCGCCAGAGCTTGGGCCGTGCTGATGAACCGTCTAGGCTACGACACCTACGGCGCTCACGGCAGTGACTGCGGAGCGCTCGTCTCCCGAGAGATGGCCCTGCAGAAGCCTGACGGTCTGCTTGCTATCCATGTGCTGCAGCTGTTCTCCTTCCCTTCCGGCGATCCAGAGGAGATGGTGGATCTGTCTGAGGATGATCAAGCACGCTTGCAGTTCCTGGCGAACTTCCACGAGCGGGCAGGCTACAATGCCATTCAGCAGACCCGGCCACAGACACTTACTTATGGACTGACGGATTCTCCTACAGGCCAGCTTGCCTGGATTGCAGAGCTGTTCAATGGATTCGGCGACCATGTCGACTTCATTAATCGCGATGCGCTGCTAACGAACGTCATGCTGTATTGGCTGACCAAGACGGCCGAATCATCCACTCGCTTGTATTATGAGAATGCGCACAATGGCCAGCAGCATGAGCAACCGAATACGACTCCGACAGGTATCGCTGTGTTCGGGAATGACTTCAAGTCGATGAAGCGGTTCGCCGAGCGGGATAATACGAACATCGTGCATTGGTCGGAATTCGAACGTGGTACCCACTTCGCCGCCTTGGATGAACCGAAGCTGCTGACAACTGACTTACAGACGTTCTTCCGCCAGTTCAGATAAGAGAGTAGAATGGATGTTGCAGGGATAAGACATATGCCCGAGAGGAGGAGCCTCTAGTGAAGCTGGATCGTCTGCTTGCTATAACTATGACCTTATTGAATAAGACTCGAGTCAACGCGACCGAGCTGGCTGAACGATTCGAGGTCTCTCCCCGCACCATCTACCGGTATATGGAATCCATCAATCAAGCAGGCATTCCTATCGTATCCTTCCCCGGTTCGGATGGCGGGTTCGAGATTATGTCCGGCTATCGGCTGGATAAGCAGATCCTGTCTCTTGATGATTTCTCCTCCATCTGTTCCGCCCTGCGCGGCGCACGATCGGCCACAGATAATTCGAGCCTTGATCGATTGCTGGAGAGGATTGGCGCGCTGATGCCAGGTCAACACGGTATGGGTGACACCTATTCCTTAGATATGGACTTCACTCCGACACCCAATGATAGAGACAAGATTGCCCCCCTCCAGCAAGCCATTAAGGAGCTGCAGCTTGTTCAGTTCGCCTATCTGGATCAGAAGGGTGCGGAGACGAGCCGAACGATTGAGCCTATGGGGCTCTTCCTGAAGGGATACGTCTGGTATCTCTATGGGTACTGCCTCACTAGAGAGGATATTCGGGTATTCCGGCTCACCCGTATGAATCAGCTTCAGACGCTGAATAAGTCGTTCGTGAGGCGTGGCTATACCTTGCAGGATGTGGAGCAGCAGTTCATGGGCAAGGCCGACTTTGCGAAGATTAGAGCGTTGCTTCGCTTCAGTCCTGAGGTGGTGACGAGGGTGAGAGATGAGTTCGGCTATGACAAGATTATCGCGAATTCCGATGGTTCACTATCGGTGAACGCAAGCTACTCCTCCATGGAACGGGCTGTTAAGAGCATTCTCAGCTACAGTTATTATGTGACGGTGGCTGAGCCTACTGAATTATTGGAGGAGCTGCAGCGACAGGTTGCGGATATGGCTCGGCATTATGGGGTGGGGCAGGAGTAGGTGCTGCAACAAGTAGGCCAACCGGCAAGCCAGCCCATTAAGGTCCATACTTCTCCTTCCAATGATCCGTCCACTCTTCGTAGCTCAGTCCTGTTACCTCCTCTTGTGTCTTACCATTCAAGGAATATACAGCTCCGTTAAGCCGTTCAATATCGGGGAAGGAGTAGCCTCCAATTACTTGGCCTTGGGAGATCATGATGTACACCTTGGTCCGTGCCTTGTATGGCTTCTCCAGAGGATGACCGGAGACGGTGAACCCATAGATGCTTATTTCTTTGTCCAAATATGCGTCGGGTGCTGTCTTTTGCACGCCCCAGATTTGTTGAAGTGGCGTGGAATCCGGCTTCTTGGCTAGTTTGCTTTTCTCAAAAGTATAGCTAGTCACTTCATGCATGGAAGATTCTATAGCATACCCTTGTGCTCTCACGTGCTTCTCAGCTAGCTCTTCATTAGCAGGTACTTCTTCACTGCATCCTACGAGCAACATCACCAGCATGCTTATAAGTAGAAGTGGGTATAGCGGTCTCATCTATCTTCTCACCACCCTTCATCCTTCATAGCTCATCCAGCTCCAATAGGGTTGACCAATGGTCTTGAATCCAATGTATCTCTTCTACGAATCGGCCAAGCAGACTGCGCAGCTCGCTCTCCTCGCGAATCTCCGTCCGCAGCCACCAGATTGACTCGAAGAAGTACAGCATCCGAATTGCCCGAGACAGGGTGCCGTGCGGCAACTCCTGCTGGGTACGGTATCCATCCACGAAGGACTTAGCTGTCTCAAGCTGCAGGTGACCATCTCTCAGAGAGCCGGACAAGATTGCTCGCGCCACATCCATCTCTGGATACCCCACCGTCATGCGGTCGAAGTCCACAATGCCCGCTACTCTCTGCTCATTCAGCAGCAGATTGTCCACCCATAGATCCCAGTGAAGCCATCCAATCGGACTTCTGTCGTGAATGTGGAAATCAGCAGACACCGCAATGTCATGTGACCGCCTAAGCCACTCCATAACCGTGTCATCACCCGCCGCAGCAGCCTTGTCCCAATTCGTCTGCCAATCTCTCAAGTAAGCTGCCTTATCTGGCTTCCATACTGGCTTATCCAGCAGGGGTACCGCTTGAAGCCACTTATGCATTCGACCAGTCACTCTGCCTAAGTCGTACATCTGATCAGAGGTCATGAATCCTGCCATGGCATTGTAGCCGTCTACCCAATCCATCATAGCGTAATGCCTTCCCGAAGGAGTAGCCTGCAGGTACTGTCCATAGTCAGCAAGCACGTAAGGAGCCGGAACACCGGCTTCACTCATCCCGTCCTGAAGCTGCAGCGTCTTCTCGATGGCGATTCGACGGTCGGGATGAAGATGAAGCTTGTACCGCTCTGGATGATACAACTTGAGGAAGCATGGTCCTTCATTCGTCATGACCTTCCACTTGACATTAAGCCAGCCCTTGTCGATAGGTGACGCTTCTATTATGTGGACTCGGAATCGCCTCTTCACATCGTCCGCAATCTCATCTAGTCCTAACTCCATCATAAGAGCCTCAGCACCATGAAGTCCTCGTCATTATATTGACCGTCATACTTCAGAGCGTGACGCTCCACCCCATATACCTCGAACCCTAGAGATCCATACAGTCGCTTCGCTGGTTCATTGTCCGATACAACCGTTAAGTTAAGCTGTTCCACGCCACTGTATTCTTGGGCTAACTCAATGAGCTTCATCATAAGCAGCCTGCCTATTCCCTTGCCCTGGGCTTCTTCTGCCACATACATGCCGTAGATGTTCGCCTTGTGAGCGGTCTTCATGCCGGTCTCACGAACGAAGGAGACTATGCCCAGTAACGTCATTTTGTCATCGAATGCGCCAAGAACGAACTTGGCTGGAGTTGGCTTCACACGCTCAGCAACCGTCTCCATACAGAATGCCGCTTCCCTCTCATAAGTCGATCCGAACGCTTCCGGACTGTTCTGCAAGGCACTGAGCCGCAGCTGCTGATAGCTCGCCGCATCCGACTCTTGTAATATTCTTATGTTCATTGGCTAGTTCCCCTTCTTCTTCCTTTTCAACCGGTCCCACGTGTAGGTGAGAACCATACCCACTACCATTAAGCCACTAATCTCCATCGCTGTTCGCATCGGGCTGGTCGGGCTTACTCCGAAGGATACCTTATGCTGCACATAGTCGTGAGAGTCATAGGCCTCCAATAGGTCAGGGGTATAGGTCATCGTTAGAATCATTCCTTGTACGATGTGGAATCCATAATAGCCAACAACCAAGACTATTCCTAGTAAAAGTGCTCGAATGAACTTTTTCATCGTTACGTTACCTCCAATTATCTTCATCAACTTAGGATAAATAAGCGTATAATAGCTGACTTAGTCTCGTTTGGTGCTCATCCAACCAGTCATTAGTAGATATGAGTTGATTCAATATGTACAGAAAGTTCTGTTCGATCTCTTGCCCTGCTTGATGTTGGCCTATGTAAATATGGAGCACAGCAAGATGGTAGACCTGAGTTAGTAATTGCAGCTGCCTCAGTTCGTCGAGAGAATGGTTGCGCCAATGCGAATATCCTCTAACGAAATTCTCGATCATTTCCCAAGAACCGCTTGTACGCTGTTGAATATGAATGAGTGAGATGGCGAACTCCATGAAGCCCACATCCATGGAAGTGAAGTCATAATCTAAAACGCCTTGAATTTCCCCATCTCTAGACAAAAGGTTATAAATGAGCACATCATGATGCACCCATTGACTTGGTAAGCTTGCCAGTACATGTATATTTTTTCCAACTTCTTCAGCAGCCTTATTGTAGTTAGTAATCATAATTGGTGAGATGGGGAATGGCGGCTGCTTAAGAAAATCCCTAACAGTCAAACGATTAGCCAGAGGATGTAAATCGTATAGATTAGTGAAAGGGATCCCAACGTAGGTGTGATCCTCAGGTTGATACTTACTTAGAGCAGAACTTAGCTCACCTAGGACAGAACCAAAGTTCTCTGCGTGCTGCATAGTGGACAACTCCGGGACTGTACCTTCTATAAAAGATACCATTGCCCCCAATGTTCCGTCCGACAGCTCCACAAAGGGTCTTCCTCTTTCTCGGCTCTGTATAAACAAAGGAACTTTAAAGGAGAGTACCTGTTCACTTAAGAATGCGGTTAGCCCTGCTTCAAATGATACACTTTCAGCATTCTTCGTATGCGGGTTATAAATACGAAGCACATACTTCTCACCTTCAAGCTCTATTATTCTAGTTAGATTCGTAAGGCCGAACGGAACCGTTTTTATCTCATAGTTTTCATCCTGAAAATAAAGACGTATTACCTCACTAATTCGGTCTGCCATCCTGTCCCCCCCCATATCATCTATCTCTTGGTCCATACATTTTTGTATAGGTTAGAGAGAGTAACCTGAACGACACCTGTCTCATTTAATGTGACTCCACCTGACTCATAAGCTTCTGATGGGAAGATGTAAAAGGAAAAGTCATCCCCGTCCTTATAATTTAGTCCACTAGTTCCGTATGTCGAGCTATTATAGATTACCGATCGATATTGTGCCGTCATTTTCGCCGACATCTCAGAGGTAAATGAATGATGATCTAACGTTATATGCTTCACTCCGGACACTAGCGTAGCGCCATCTCGTGAGTATTTTCCAGAAGACCTGAATCCAATATTGTAACCACCTGTATTAATACTTTCTGAAGTGTTTACCCACGCCACATAGATTTTGTAATTACCGTCATTGTATATCTCTTTCCCAATATTACTCTCTAGGTCTGCTAAGTTAATGGCGATGGAGTAGTCACCTTGAACGTCGTGGCCATTGTCATTACTATACTCTGTCGTTCGGTCGGCAATATAACCGATTCCTTCTGTCCATATTCCGAGCATCCCTATTCGCCACAATAAGCCAAGCACGATGATTAGACTTAACAGCAGTGATAGGGCTATGCGCTTTTGCCTGATTGTTTGCACCCTTAATCCCCCCCCTCATAACGGTTAGGTACTACAGAACTTAGAACTGCATGATCCATTCATTGAAGGCTATACTGCAGGTACCGATGTATGTCAGGAGGTATCTATGTATACTCGAATATGGCTAATCATTCTCTCGATCTATGTCTCGTCAACCATTAGTGCTTGGGTTATATCCATTCTCTATTTAGAAGGAACGTTTTTAGGCTTTTGCTACGCAGCCATTATATGCTCCATTGGGACAGCCATTTTTGGAGTTCCTATATCTTTAGTGATTCAGAGGCTAATTTCTCAGGGGACTGCAATAGGCTTCTTAGCGAAGCTGCTTCTGCACCCTGCCGCTGGAGCATCCGTAGTCATTGTCTATTATGTAAGCCTAGGACTGAGCTTAAGAGATATTTTCAATGAGGACGAGAGGCTCCTGTTCATTCAATCCGCTTCTATTCAAGCTCTGCTCTACTTCCTTGTCTATGTTGTATGGTGCCGAATATTCAATAGATGGTCGGAGACTGGCTAACTATATTTCCTATTACTTACAAGACGCACTTCGGACAGATTAGTTGCACGCTGCACTCCGATGTGTATCACTTCATATAGTTGAGCCTTGCATGTAGGAGCCTTATACTACTATGTATACATTCATGCGCTTGGAGTGATTGCATTGGAGATAAGACGAGATGATCTAACCGGACCTGAGATTATTGCATTAATTGGGGAGCATCTGCAAGGGATGGCCTCTCTATCCCCGCCCGAGAGTACACATGCACTTAATCTAGATGGGCTCAAAAAGCCGGAAGTATCCTTCTGGAGTGTGTGGGAGCAAGGTGAGCTTCTCGGATGCGGGGCAGTTAAGGAGCTGGACCCTACCCATGCCGAAGTCAAATCTATGCGAACCGCTTCGCAGCATCTTCGAAAAGGGGTCGCAAGGCGAGTGTTGGAGCATATTATCGAAGAAGCTAAGCGGAGGGGTTATAAGCGGTTGAGCTTAGAGACAGGCTCTATGGAGGCTTTTGAACCTGCTCGTAAGCTCTATGAGAGCTATGGCTTCCAGTATGGCGAGCCATTCGCTGATTACATCCTTGATCCCTATAGTGTGTTCATGACGAAGGAGTTGACCGATTAGAGGTCTTTGGGGACCTCTAATTCACTCCGGTCAAGCTACTTTGACTAAATAGAGGTAGTTTTTACCTCTATTTTGCTCCGTAATCTTTACCTCTACTTCGCCCTGCTCCGCTCCACCAGCTAGTCTGCCAGCTAGATTACCCCAGCTGCAACCTCCGGCTAGCTGGGCGCAGCAGATAGGAGGCAATGGTCAGTGCCAGGAACACGAGTGGCTGCGCAATAGCAGTGAAGCCATCGCCGGCAAGTGCATGAGCGGCGGCCGCACCTGACAGGTGGAAGAAGAACCCCGCGTAGGCCCATTCCTTCAGCAGCGGAGTGCGAGGGAGCAGCACGGCGATGGCGCCGAGCAGCTTCCACACCCCTAGAATGTTAAGCAAGTACAGCGGAAGCCCCAGATGCTTCATCTGCTCCACCGGCTGCTCCGCTCCCATGAGGAACAGCGTCCCCCCAATGACGAAGCTGGCTGGCCCCAAGATGGTTGTTACCCAATATGCGATTGTTCTCCAGCGTGATTGATTCATATGCTCAACATCCCTCTCCATCGTTAGTTGTCGCACTTCTTCCGTAACTGGTGGCTACAGCGTCTCCGCCGCTTGCCTAAGCAAGGACGTAAGCAGCTCGGCATCTGCCGCCTGCCCCTTCTTCAGCTTAATTGTCTTCCGCTCCGGCGGACCGTCGAACAGGCCATTCGGCAGCTCCAGCCCGCTCGCGCCGAAGATGGTGAAGCTTACCGCATCCTTCGATGTACTAATAACCGCCGCGTACTTCCCGTTCTTCAGATAATGAGGCTTCTTATATTGCATACGCTCCTGAGCATCTGGAATAGCCGCATACGCAACCTCGCGCAGCTTCACGCATAATTCGGCCTGCCATTGCTGCTGCACCGCAGCTATGAATTCTGTCACTTCTTGGTTCATCTCGTATCTCTCCTCAGCTTCTTATATAGTTGTCATTGCCCGCTCTCTATGAAGACAACGAATGACCATTCCCTTAATCGACAGCCTCGTATATGAAAAAAAATAATTACTCCAGCCTCTGCAGCATCGCCCTCTGCTCAAGCAGATACGTCTCAACCCCATGAATCCTGGGGTCAACATGAGGTTCCTCTTGCTCTTGCTCTTGCTTACGCTCATCCAACCGCCGGAGCTCAACTCCTCCGCCATACGGATCGGGCATCCTAAGCGCCCACTGAATGGCCTCTGCCTCCGAGCTCACTTCAATCAACGTGAATCCGGCAAGGAGTGAGCCGTCACTCTCGAATGGACCAACCTTAACGCACGGCTCGCCTCCCCCACCCGGATAGGAGATGCGAATTCCGCTGGAGCTCGGCAGCAATCTATCTGCAGCAAGCAATACACCTGCCCTCTCTAGCGATGCATGGAACACATTCATTGCCTCACTCACCTCAAGGCTAAGCTTCACTCCTGCTTCGGACTGCTTGCTTCCACTAACCAACAACATATACCTCATCCTCTGTCCCTCCCGCTGTTCGTATCGTAGAACCAGTTAACATGCTCTGCTATCCTGGCCTCTATCTGAACAACGAATGGGGCGGGCCATTATCGACATTCTTGGCTGTATGATCACAAAAAAAACCTTCTCATCCTCGCATACGCTCACTCACAAACAGCTTGCTTGCATTACGCTCACTCGCAATGAGCCCACTCACAATCTGCTTGCTCGCCATATCCTCACTCGCACTCCGCCGCCCGCTTCAGCAGCAGCTCCTGCTCCCGCTCGTTGTGAGTGAGCATTGCCGCTCGCTCGAACTCCTCGCGAGCTTCTCCGAGCCGCCCCAGCTTAACAAGCAGGTCACCGCGCACGCTTGGCAGCAGATGATACTCCTTCAGCGATGGCTCCTTCCTCAGCTCATCTACGAGCTGCAGACCGAATGCTGGACCGAACGCCATGGCTATAGCTACCGCCCGATTCAACTCAACAACCGGGGAAGGCATCACTCTTGATAATGCTTCATAGAGGGCAGCAATGCGTGCCCAATCGGTCTCCTCTGCGCTGCGGGCCTGAGCATGACAAGCAGCAATAGAGGCCTGAAGCGCATAGGGACCGAGTGGTCGGCCGAGCGACCGTGCACGTTCGAGCGCAGTTAGTCCGCGTCGAACGAGCAGCTGGTCCCATAGTGCGCGATTCTGGTCCATGAGCAGGATAGGCTCTCCCCGAGAGCCTATCCTGGATCGGAAGCGCGAGGCTTGAATCTCCATGAGCGCGACGAGGCCATGAACCTCCGGCTCCTCCACTGCCGCCGCAGCAAGTATTCTGCCGATACGCAGAGCCTCCTGGCTGAGCAGCGGACGGATCCAGCTTCCTCCCGACGTAGCCGCATATCCTTCATTGAACATGAGATAGATGACTTCCAGCACAGCGTCCAGACGTTCCCGGAACTCACGGCCAGATGGCGCATCGAACGATTCCCGATTCGCACTCAGCGTCTTCTTCGCCCTCACGATACGCTGTGCAATCGTAGATTCCGCGACTAGGAAGGCACGAGCAATCTCGCCCGTCGTAAGCCCGCCCAGCAATCGGAGTGTCAATGCCACCCGTGCATCTTGGGACAGGCATGGGTGACAGGTCGTGAAGATCAGCCGCAGCAGATCATCCCGTATCTCCCCATCCACCGCCTCTTCTACATCCTGCTCCGTATACAGCATGCTGCTGCGGCCTACCTCGGCATACTTCTCGTCGCGCAGCTTATGTCTGCGAAGATAGTCAATGGCCCGCCTCTTCGCTGTCGTCATGAGCCAGGCGCCAGGGTTGTCCGGAATGCCTGCCGCCGGCCACTTCTCCAGGGCAATGACCAGCGCATCCTGGGCCAAGTCCTCCGCGAGAGCAACATCGCGAACGATTCGCATTAATCCCCCGATGATCTTAGCTGATTCTATCCGCCAGATCGCTTCGATTCGCTGAGCAGCCCCAGCAGCGGCGGTGCTCATGACCCCTTCGCTCTGCCCATCTGCTCGCGCAGCTCTGCTTCCTTGGCCAGCGTCTGCGGATCTTGGCTCAGATCTGTCATATCGATGACCTGCCGCAGCTCAATCTGCCCTTCTCCATAGCCATGCGGGTCCGGCATGCGCAGCGCCCACTCTATCGCCTCTTCCCTGGACTTCACCTCTATGAGCGTATACCCTGCAATAATCTCCTTCGCCTCGCTGAAGGGTCCGTCTGTCACCTTGGCCTTGCCTCCCGGCTCTGGGTAGGAGATACGAATGCCGCCGGAGCTCGCATGCAAGCCGTCTGCTGCCAGCAGTACGCCTGCCCGGACGAGCTCCTCATTGTATCGCTGCATGGCCTCAACCAGCTCTTGGCTTGGCATGACGCCCGCTTCTGAATCCTTGGTCCCCTTCACAATCATCATGAATCTCATTGGTATTCCCTCCTGTGAGTCGTTATAGAGACAGCCTTCATGTCCGCCTCTTATCCTGACAACGAATGTAACCCTTCCCAATCGACATGGTATAAAATATATTAAAAATCGTAACATACAAATTATGCCTAAGGATATCTTGTCTTTGTGCCCAATTATTTTTTATACCGGCCGGTCGATTATGCCCCCTGCCATTCGTCGTACTACTATCCGAATATAAAAGGAGACTAACCAACCATGAACATGGTCCATTCCGCAGACGGCACCAAGATCGCGTATGACAAGGCAGGTCAAGGCCCATCTCTTATCCTCGTAACGGGGGCATTCAGCTACCGGAAGTTCCCGGGGCTAGTGAAGCTGGCGGAGCTATTGTCCGAGCACTTCACCGTCTACAGCTATGATCGCCGCGGACGCGGCGACAGCGGGAATACGCTACCCTATTCCGTAGACAAGGAGATTCAGGATCTTAACGCCCTCATCCAGACAGCCGGCGGCTCCGCCTATGTATGGGGCTTGTCCTCCGGTGCCGTGCTGGCTCTCCAAGCGGCAGTCAGCGGAGCGAACATTACGAAGCTCGCTCTGCATGAGCCTCCATTCGTCGTGGATGCAGGAGATCCGAAGCCGCCTGCAGACTTCCTGCAGCACTTGAACGAGCTCATCCATACGAATCAACGGGCGCAGGCCATTAAGTACTTCATGACGAAGGGAATGGGGGCACCCTCCTTCATCGTCACCCTCATGCGAATCCTGCCAGGGGTATGGTCTAACCTGATGGCAGTGGCCCATACGCTCCCTTACGATGCGGCGCTGCTGGCGGGTTATACGGAAGGCAAGGCGCTGCCTGCCGAGCAATGGACGAGCGTCACCATACCGACGCTGGTGCTCGAGGGAACCGAGAGTCCCGCTTCCCTGCGGCATGCATCGCAGGCGCTGGCCCAGGCACTTCCGAGCGCTAGGCTGGTCAGCCGCAAGGGTCTCGGCCATACGAAGAAGCTGCCGGCGGCACAGACTGCTGAGGAGCTTGCCGCTTTTTTCTGACAACAAGCAATCGGCTTGGCGGAACAGCTTGGTCATACAGAGACATACTGCAGGTTGTCTATCGCTCGTGAGTTATAGCAAGGCAAAAAAAGGAACGAACTTCTTCGTCATCCAAGATGACTATGAAGTCGTTCCTTCGCTATTACCCACTCCACACTATGTGCTTAAGGAAGAGATGCTGTAGGTCGTATGCAAGGAGGCCAGTCCTCTCTTCGCCACATCCAAGGCGGTTAGCGGGCCGTAGTTCGGAATGAACAGCTCCAGGGAGAGGTACCCTCTGTAACCGATGGCATACAGTGTCTGTGCCAGGAGCTGACTACGCGCGATTCCTTCGCCGGGGAAGACTCGGTCGCTGTCCTGTATAGCTTCGCGGGCAGGTGAAGTGGGATAATCATTCGCATGGACGATTCCGATGGCGGTCCCGCTCAGCATCCCCAGCCCTTCCAGCGTGCTGCCGCCCGTGTACATATGGTACGGATCAACCAGCAGCTTCGCTCCCTCCATCCTGCTCTCTTGCGCTACATACACCGCCTCGCTCAGCCGTGACAGACGCTTAGACCTGCCCCAGAATTCCAAGTACGGCTCCACGCCTAGCTTGCGGCCTTCCTGAATCAGCCGGGCATATTCGCCAGCCATGTCGTCCAGCGATACAGCCTCCACCTGTCCGTAAGGGGGCGCGGCGGCCGCGAGGCAGTCGATCTCGGCCAGCATGGCCATCTCCCGCTTCGCCTGCTCCAGCCCCTCCGCCCGTCTGCCCGCATCCTCATCTGCCCATGTCCAGAATGCGATTGCATTCGCAACGGTAATGCCTGTATCCCGAACGAAAGCTCGAAGCTCGCTCAGCGTCCCTCCGCTCTCTAGGTATGCGTCAATATCCTTAACCCACAGCTCTATTCCTTCATAGCCTGCTGCCGCGGCAACCTCAATCTGCTCCTTCACCCCAAGCTGGAATGGAGCCAGCGTGGAAGCGTTAAGCGCTGTCTGGAATGGGAACATGTTGTCTTCCTCCTTAGTAATCAATCTCAATCATACGGCGTTCAGCTGCACTCTGAAGCGCCAGCTCGACGAGCCGGATCGTCATCCTCGCTTGCTGGGGCTTAACCGCCAGCTCCGCACCATTCCTAATATGCTCGTAGATATTCTGATAATAAGCAGCATAAGAGCCTGGCAGAGTCGCGACACGTCCTTCTACTCGCAGCTCCCCGATGTGAGTATGCAGCTTGCCCCATGCCTCTTCCCGTTCGATGCCATAGCCCGGCGTACTCGGAGTGTGCCCGCTCTTCAGCGCGTCCTCCTGAGGGTCCAGGCCGTACTTAACGAATGAGCCTCTCGTTCCGTGGAGGACGTATCTCGGATACGGCTCTCGCACTTGCTTGGAAGACTTCATCACTACCTTAAGCTGTCCCTTGTAGCGAAGGGTCAGATCGAAGTAATCATGAGCCTGTCCGCCCTCTCGCTGTATACGCACATCCGCTTCAATAGCCTCCGGCTTCCCGAACAGCCCCATAGCCTGGTCAAGGAAGTGTACCCCTAGGTCATAGAGAATACCGGCTCCGGGAAGCGCCTGCTCCCGCCAATTGCCCTGCCGAGCGTGCGGGCTGAAGTAGTCCCAGTGGAATTCGGCCTCCACCACCTCGCCAAGCAGTCCTTCCTTCAGCAGCTCCTGAATCGTCAGATAATCGCCATCCCACCGCCGGTTATGATAGACACTAAGCATCAGTCCCAGGCTGGAAGCCAGCTCAATTAATTCATCCGCTTCCGCAGACGTGACGGTGAACGGCTTCTCCACGACGACATGCTTGCCAGAGAGCAGCGCATCCCGTATGAAGGTGTAGTGGTCGGTGCTTGGTGTTGTTACGATAATGAGGCCAAGCGAATCGTCCCGATACAGGCTCTGAACATCACTCACTACTTCAATATGGGGATACCTCTCCTTAGAGCGAGACGTGCTGCGCTCCACTACCTTCACCAGCTCAATACCGGGTACCGCAGTCAGGACTGGTGCATGGAAGGTACTGCCTGCAAATCCATATCCAATCATTCCAGCACGAAGGTTGTCCATCCTTCTCATCCTCCTCTACTAGCTGTTAATTTTCAGCAAAATATTACTCAACTCACTGCCTCTGCAGATTCTCCTCCTTATTATTCGGGATATCCACTCCTGCCACAATGGAGGGCAGAGCATGAGAACTGGACAGACTTGATCAATTGTACAGCTAGGCTAATTAATCAGGCTTCCCTCTTCCGGAACACGGTGATCAAGTTCCTCCAGTAAATATACCCTCCCCTCTATTGGCGAGAGGGAAGCGAGCCGCGATAATAGGTACTAGTTCCACCTATTCATCTATTCATCTATTCATCTATTCAACTAACCGCCTTCCCACATCCCGTACTCAAGGAGTGTTGTACAATGAGCAACCGTTACCGAGTAGCCTTCATAGGCTGCGGCCAACGAGCGCATGAGCATGCTATCGGCATTCAGGCAGACCCGCGCTGCCAAGTTGTAGCCCTATCTGATATTCAAGCCGCATCAGCCGTCCGTCTGGCAGACACCTTCGGATTCAGCGATGCGGCCGTCTATACGGATCACAAGGAGATGCTGGCACAGGAGAAGCCGGATGTTGTGGTCACCTGTCTGTGGACCCACCTCCACCTGCCGGTATTCCGGGATTGTGCGCTGGCCGGCGTGAAGGCTGTCTTATGCGAGAAGCCTATGGCTCCGACCTGGGGAGACTGCCTGGAGATGGGCCGCCTGGCAGAGGAGACGGGCTGTCAGCTGACCTTCTCCCATCAACGGCGTATGGCTGCAGGCAACAAGCAGGTTCGGAAGTGGCTGGATGCCGGAGTATTCGGCGAGCTGCAGCGGCTGGAACTGTACGCTCCTCCCAATCTGCTGGACTGCGGAACGCATACGTTCGATCAAGCACTAAGCTATATGCAGGAATGCTCACCGAAGTGGGTGCTGGGAGCTGTAGATACGAGTGAGACTCTCGCTTGGTTCGGTCTTCCTTCGGAATCTGTCGTTACCGGACATGTCGTCTTCGACAATGGTGTTCGAGCTACCCTCCAGTTCGGCGGACCGGATATGGATATGTGGGGAGGCGTTCGTGTGACAGGCAGCAAGGGGTTCATCGAGGTGTTCTGGGACGGGGATATTCGCGAGACGGTCCTGTATGCCGATCCTGCCTGGACCGCTCCTTCCTTACCGACTTCATCCGCCGAGCAGATGACGAGCATGGTTCGGCACGTACTAGATTGTCTAGAGTCTGGGGATGAGCCGGAAGTATCGGTGCACAAGGCGCTTCGAGCATCTGAGATCATATTCGCTCTATATGAATCGGTTCGCCGCCATGCCCGTGTAGAGTTCCCGCTTCAGGGGGTTGAGGATAACCCATTCGTGACGATGTTAGCGAGTGGAGACTTCCCGCTTCAGCCTGCAGGAGGTGGACAGGGATGAACAGACCTCAGCTTGCCCTGATCGGCATTGTGAATGAAGAAGCGAAGGCGGATTATTGGGGGACGATGAAGCAAGTCGCCGAGATTGGATACAAGGGGATTGAGGGAGCGGGACAGCTGCTCGAGGGAGATGTAGCGGCTAATGTCCGCCGCTTCCACGAGCTGGGACTTCGCGTAGCGACACACAGCGCAAGCATTCAGGATCTGCGGGAGGAGCTGGACCGGATCATCTCCGAGGCTCATCTCCTCCAGACGAATCATGTGACCGTCTGGTGGTCCGCCTGCGACTCCCGCGAAGCGATACTTCGCGATGCGGAGCTCTATAATGCGGCTGGCCGCAGACTTGCCCAGGAAGGGCTGAAGCTCTGCTACCACAATCATGACCATGAGTTCAAGCTGACCTATAACGGGCTGCATGCCATAGATCTGCTTGCTGAATATACCGATCCGGTTGCCTTGTACTTCCGCTTGGATGCAGCCTGGATCGCTCTCGGCGGCGCGGACCCCGCTCACGTCATTTGCAAGATGGCAGGGCGCGTCCCCGCCATCCATCTCAAGGACGTCTATACGCTGGAGGAGCCGCGCCGATGGACAGCACTAGGCACAGGCGTCGTTCCCATAGCCGCGGCGATTGAGGCCGCTTGCGAGATAGGCGGGGTAGAGTGGATGACCGTGGAGCAGGATGAGCTGCGCCGCTTAACTCCTTATGAGACCGCTCTGGTCAGCTATCTCAACTTGAAGGAAGCCGGCCTTCTGTAGCACCTATATGTATACAAGCTCCGAGAACCCCAGGTTTTCGGAGCTTTTTTTGTCTGTTCGCTTGTTCCCTACAGCCATGATGAGGGACAATGGACAAGAATCGAATGAGGGAGTGAGCACTACGATGAGCATGAGCATGCTAGATTATCCAAGGAACCCGTTAGTCAAGCCTGGCTACACCCTTGTCTTCCAGGATGACTTCGAGACAAGCGAGCTGGATCGCACGAAGTGGCTGCCTTATTACCTGCCACAATGGAGCTCCAGGCGGAATGGGGCTGCTAATTATCAATTCGACGATAGTCAGCTCCTCTTGCGCATTACCGAGGACCAACAGCCGTGGAGTCCGGAATTCAATGGCAGTGTGAAGGTAAGCAACCTGCAGACGGGAGTGTTCTCAGGGCCGCTCTCCAGTCCGCTTGGGCAGCACCGGTTCTCTCCCCAGTGTCTCGTTCGCGAGGAACAAGCTGAGGAGCGATTATTTGTCCCGCAGTACGGCTTCTTCGAGATACGGGCTAGAGGTCTAGGCACGCCGAGGAATGTGTGCGGGTTCTGGATGATTGGCTTCGAGGATTCACCTGAGCGTTCAGCGGAGATCTGCCCGTTCGAGCTGAAGGGATGGAACGTGAGGGATGGATCGTGCACACTTGGATTCGGCATCCATGCCTTCGGTGACCCAACGATTGATGAGGAATTCATCGAACGTGAATTTGCTATGGATCCGACGAGATACCATATCTACGCGGTAGATTGGACTCCTGAAGGCGTTAGCTTCTATGTGGACAACGAGCTGATCCATCACTCTCAGCAATCACCTAGCTATCCCATGCAGCTGATGCTGAACATCTATGAAGTGCCATCGCATGAGAGCGGGAATACGGAACAGCCGGTGTATCCAAGTGATTTTGCCATTGATTACGTGCGGTGCTTCCAACGAACAGGGCTCTGATACACCCTAGACCGCTTATTCCTCGTAACATTCCCAGATGTTGTACAAGATGCGATTAGGGGGATAGAGGGTATCCTCCCCACTGTCCGGGAACACCTCTCGATAGCTGGGATGATAGTACTTGTGCCTGTACTGGGTCGGTGTCATCCCCTTCAACGTGCGGAACATACGGTAGAAGTAATTCTCGTCGGCAAAACCTACTTCACTCGCAATCCGCTTCACATTCCAATCCTCGTACAGCAGCAGCTGACACGCCCGCTCGATCCGCCGATGAATAATCATATCTCTAGGACCGCGTCCCATCTGCCTGGCGAACGAGCGGGTGAAGTGCTCATGGGTCCAACCGGCTACTTGGGCCAGCTGTCCTGCTGTCAGCGGATCGGCCAAGTGCTTCTCCATGTAATCCAGAGCCTTCGCAATAGGAGGAGACGGCGCTCTGACAGGCTCAGACTCCGAGTGGCCCGCTGCCTCTGCATTAATCTCCTCCAGCAGGGCGAGCAGCAGCGGTCCGCCTCGTTGTTGGAGCTGGCTTGGAGAGGTGTATGCAATCCGCATGATCTGCTTCAGCATGCCGACAAGCAGCTCTTGATCAAGCGGGATGTAGGCCGGACCGCCGACCTTAAGGATGGGCAGCTTCAGCTCCTCGGACGGCTCCTCATCCAAGCGGAAGTGGACGAATAGATGGCGGGACGGGAGCTCCGGGTTATAGCGATAGCTGTGCAGCTCCTGGGGCCTCGTAATAATGAAGCCCGGCTTATCGAGGCAATACTCCTCTCCCTCTACCTCATAGAGGGTCCCGGTTCCGTTCGGGAAGTACAGGAGCTCATAGTCAATCAACCGGCGCGGCCCGAGCGCCCCCGCTCGCTTCACCAAATCCCCGAGCGTATGAATGATGGGTACGGGCGTGCTCCTTGATAGCGCTTGCTTCGAATCATTATATAAGGTAGTCGACATGTGTCTGCCTCCCCTCTTCGCTGAATTCGGCCTTCCCCTCCATTATAGTAGCGCTTCTGTAATTCTCAATACTTAATTGCCGGACCAGCTGAATCTCTATCGTTGTATGACATATAAAAAAAAGCAGCCTCCTTCATCCTAAGATGAGTGAGACCGCCCCTTCGCCTTGCCTCTATCCTAACCCTGCTGCTATGAGCCCTCTTACGCCCTGCAAGCTTGCAGTTCTTCGCGCTTACGCCAGCGTAACTTACACCAGCGCCTGCTTCAGCTCATCCGGCGAATTCGCCCACCATTCCGCATTGTGGCCAATGAGGAACTCGCGCAGCCCCGCCTTGTCTTCCGGTCCCAGCTCCTCGAGCTTGTAACGGCGCTTGATCGCCGCATCGAGCTTGTTCACGTGATCCGCTAGTATCTTCCAGCCGCGGCGCGCCTCTGTGTCAATTAGCATCTCGCAAGCGGTCGCTCCGGCATAGTAGGAGCCTTCTTCCTTGCGGTCCACCGCGACCCATACAATCCAGCACTGGCGTCCATTCGGCGTATCTTCCTTGTTCGGGGTGAACTTGATCCCCTTCTCAATCTTGCTCTTCGCATGCATCGCGCCGACGTCGATATACACCTCGCCCTTGTCAATCATGACGCAGGCTACCTGGCTAAGATCTACCGTCCCCGCTCCGAATCCGCGATGCTCCTTGCCGCTCACTACGTTCAGAGACAGCGTTCGCTTCTCCTTCTTCTCCGGCCCTCCGGCCTGCCCTTGCCCCTGCTGTTCACTCATCTATATCACGCCTTCCCCATCATTCTCACGCTGAAGCTTTCGCACCCCAAGGCTTCTCAGCTGTCGCCTTCCTCCCAGCAATGGCGCGCACTTTCCTCTATTTCAAGCGGGCATTCGCCCCGTGCACAACTTAATTCCATTTTAGCTAATATTCTGTGAAAAGCAAACATATACATCCACTAGATGCTTGTCAACGGGAGGGAAAAGTTGAATGACTCCACGCCATGTCACACGATTAGCGCTCTTCTTGCTTACTGCGATCCTGCTCGTATTCTCCCTGCAGGGCTTCGGGGATGCTTGGCTGTCCCAATATACGTATGCCTACGCGCCAGCCACGAAGGCCAAGCCCTCTCCTCCTTCCAATACGGCCAAGCCTCCAGCCGCGGCGCAGGAGCCGGACTCCGTCATGCAGCCGAAGCCGGTCGCGCTGAGCAAGCGCGTGACGGAGTATCACATTCAGGCTAGCCTGAACGAAGAGGCGAAGACGATTACCGCCGAGCAGTCCGTGACGTGGACGAACCCTGGGCGCAAGACGGTCTCTGAGCTATATTTCCACCTATATCCCAACGCCTTCCTCTCTGACAAGTCGACGTTCATGCGCGAATCCGGCGGGCAATTGCGGCAGGACAAGGCCACCTCGGATTCACTGGGCTATATGAAGCTGCTGACGCTGAAGACGACGGAGGGCGAGACACTGCTCCCGCGGCTTCATTACGAGCAGCCCGATGACGGCAATCACGACGATTATACGCTGGCCAAGCTCCACCTGCCCGTCCCGGTTGAACCGAACAAGTCGGTCACGCTGCGGATGTCCTACGAGGTGAAGCTGCCGGAGGTGTTCGCTCGCATGGGCTATTCAGGGGACTTCATCATGGCGGGGCAATGGTTCCCGAAGCTGGCGGTCTATGAGACCGCAGGGACGCGCGGGCGCAGCTCGGAGGGCTGGAATGCGCATCAATATCACGGCAACTCGGAATTCTACAGCGACTTCGGCATCTACAGCGTGCGCATCAAGGTGCCGGCGAAGTATAAGGTCGCAGCGACCGGCTTCCAGACGAAGCCGATCGAGACGAAGGACGGGCTGAAGATCTACCAGTTCTACGCTGACGATGTGCATGACTTCGCTTGGGCAGCATCTCCTGACTTCGTCTATGACGAAGCGGCTTATTCGACGAAGGGTGTGCCGGGCGTCCGCATTAAGCTCTATCTCGACCCTGCCCATGCTCATCTGAAGGACCGGTATATGCATGCTGCCAAGACCTCCTTAGCCAAGTATGCGCAGTGGTATGGCGAGTACCCCTACTCGACTCTCTCCGTCGTCGTTCCTCCGAAGGGCGGGAACGGAGCGGGCGGCATGGAGTATCCGACGCTCGTCACCGCCTTCGCTGCGGAGCATGATAATCCGGGCTATGACCTCGAGCGGACGGTCGTCCATGAGATTGGCCATCAGTATTGGTACGGCATGGTCGCATCGAATGAGTTCGAGGAAGCTTGGCTGGACGAGGGCTTCACCTCCTATGCCGAGGACAAGGTGATGGAGAGCGAGTACGGGGTGGAACCGAATCTGCGGGTGGAGTCCAGCTACATGACCGATCCTGCCCCGCTTAAGCAGTTGTCCTGGTCATATGACGACAACAATCACTATGCCGAGAATGTGTATATTCGGGCGAAGCTGGTGCTGGTCGGCATGGAGAAGCAAGTCGGCACGAAGACGATGCAGAAGATTATGCGAACCTACTTCAGCAAGTACAAGTTCCGGCATCCTTCGACCTCGGATTTTCAGAAGGTGGTGGAGGGTGTGACGAAGACGAAGTGGACGAATTACTTCAACCAGTATGTGTATGGGAATGAGATGGCGGACTTCGCAGTGGACACGATTCAGGTGAAGCCTGCAGAGAAGGACGGCAAGCGAGTGTATGAGTCAACGGTCGTGGTGTCGAAGCGCGGCGGCTCATATGGTCCGATTCCAATCGAGTTCCGCTTCGCGGACGGTAATGCGTTAACACAGCAGTGGGATGGCTCCCAGGCCCATATGCAGTTCAAGCTTATTCAGAACACCCCGCTCCTGTGGGCGGCGCTCGATCCTCAGCATACGAATGTGCTGGACAACAAGCAGATCAACAACTTCATGAAGGCCGAGATTGAGGGCAAGCAGCGGACGAGATGGAGTGTTGGCGCGGCCAAAATGCTCGAGATCATCGTAGGCGCAATTGGGTGGTAAGTATAGCGCAGGTTAGTGGAAGGAGGACGTAATAATGCTGATGACTCATATGCGCAGAGGGTGGCAGCTGGCTGTACGGCACTTTGCCATTATTATCTTCTTATTCTTGTACCAATTAATGTGGGGATTCTTCCTCTACCGCTTCGTGGATGATGTCGTAGCACCGCTGCTCAGGCGATTCCCCGACAGCTACCCTTCGAATACGGCGGTCTCTCAGTTCTTAATGGAATCGCAGTTCCAGCTCATGCGAACCGAGCTGCTGCAGCCATACGCTTGGACTCTCGGCTGCATTCTACTCGCCCGTATGCTGCTCACTCCAATCTTCAACGCAGGACTGTTCTATTCGCTGCACCATGCCGAGGAGGGCAAGGGCACGCAGTTCATGCTCGGCATTCGGCGCTGCTGGAAGCCGGTAGGCCTGCTGTATTGGACAGGAGCGCTGCTGACGCTCGCCCCTGCTTGGTGGCTGCTGCCCGCTGCACTGCGGGCGCTGCTTCAGAGCGGCTCGTCTGCGGAGCTGCTGCAGACGACGCTTCCCTACGCAGCCGGCTGGCTGGCATGGGCCGTGCTCATACACATGCTCTTCCTCGCCATGCAGCTGGGCGCAGCGTCCGGCGAGGGAGGCATACTCGGCTCGCTGTGGACCGCGCTTCGCCACTTCCTGCCCTATGCGGGCATCTCACTGCTCATGTGGGCAATCGGCGCCGGCCTCTCCGCCTTCGTCACCAGCTTATCGCTAGTGTGGGCGGGCTTGCTCGCGCTGGTGCTGCACCAGGGATTCCACCTGGTGCGCACGCTCGTCAAGGTGTGGACGGTCGCCGCGCAGCTCGACTGCTTGCAGTCCCGACGGGGGTAGCAGCGAAGTGTTACGGTGCTGCGTCTGAGATACAGTTCTACGACAATACAGAATGTGAAGGAATCGGTTACTACCTAGGTCTCTCCTTATTGGAGAGATCTTTTTTTCTATAGATTAAGATTGTGCTGCATTATCGAATAAGGGTAGGTGTATCAGAATGGGGCAAATTCACTCCTATCCGCTAACCAGCATGGGCAGAGGCACAAAAATGGGAGCAATTACATCCCTATCAGCTAACCAGCAAGGGAAGCCACATAAGATTAGGAGAACATCCCCTGGTACATCGATGCAATAGATGGCATTGGCTAATTTTCACATGATCAAGGCAAGGTTATTACACGCTTATGTTTCTTTTGCTCCTTTTCTACACTATCCCCTTCGTTCAGGGTTCGTTCTCTCTCCTTTTCTACACTATCCCCTTCGTTCAGGAATAACTAATTGCACATATTTTTGGATTTCAAGACACTCAGAATCTATGCAAACCTTAAAAAACAGCCTTCACTGCACCGATTTACCACTCTCCTGACGGAAGGGGATAGTGTAGCAAAGAACGCAGAACTTACCCCTCTCCTGACGGAAGGGGATAGTGCAGCAAAGGACGCGGAACCCATCTCTTCAATGGCTTCCTTTCATCTGGCCCCATCTAAATATCAATAAAAAGACCCAGAAGCCCACCGGCCTCTAGGTCTTTTCTCTCTTTCATTTCTCTCATTTTTCTCCCGATTGTCGAATCTTGGAATGATAGATTAACTCCCATACGATTCCCCAACATGCCTTATCCAGCCTGCCTTCTCAGCGTTTTCCCCTACATATTAACAATGCAAGCGCTTCCTACACCCCTCATTCCTAACATGAGAATTATTAGAATTTCCCAACATTTGCAGGAGAACTGTGAAAAAGATCGAATATTTAGCCCAGCAAAAAAATACTGCCGAATTCCGATTGATGGAAACGGGGGAACCACACTGGGTGAATTGATTTTGGGCAGCACCATCCTCCTTAGGGACTAGATGCCGGATAAATCATAGGGATCCTTCAACCGAACCCCACAGCTAACCTCGTAGGCATTGGAAGGAGCTTCACCATTGAAGAAAGTTACAGCACTGCTTATCGGACTCGCGATGCTGCTCGCCTTCCAAGCTGGGAGCGCATTTGCAGATTCCAAGATGGACGGCATTATCAAGGATGTTCTTGGTACGCCGTACAAGTACGGAGGCACGACCACGAAGGGCTTTGATTGCTCGGGCTTCACTTCTTATGTTTTCGACAAGATGGGAATTGACCTTCCTCGCTCGTCGAAGTCACAAGCTGGAGTTGGCAAGAAAATCGCTAAGAGCGATCTGATTGCAGGCGACCTCGTATTCTTCGAAACAGGCGGCAACGGAATCTCACATGTAGGCATTTATGTTGGGGACGGAAAATTTGCACATTCATCATCCAGCAAGGGTGTGACGATCAGCAAATTAAGCGAATCCTACTACACAAATAACTATGTTACTGCTCGCCGAGTCATGAATACCGCTACATTCGAGAAGTACGCTGACGAGTAGGCCATCTAACGAAGTAATGGTAGTCCTCATATTTTTTACAATAAAGCCGCTGCGGTTTGTCTGCCAGGACAAGCTGTATGCGGCTTTGTTGCGCTTGGATACGTTATGGTAGAGTATACGAGAGAGTAGTAGAGTTGTTTCAACAATGTTGCTAGCAAAAAAATAGAGGGGTGTCGAGGTGTATGTACTTATTTACCCACCGCAAGGATCTGCGAATCACAGATCTTAGAGCGTTCGACTATATTATTCGCAACCATAAGGACCCTGGCCTACATCTGCTTATCCTCGATCCGGCACTTACTACTAAGGAACGGCTCACCGCTCACAGCGGCCGATCCTTCCTAACCCATGCAGCTCAGCTCATCGCCCAGTATGCCGATGCCGGCCAGACGCTTCATCTCTTATATGGGCAACCTGCCGACATTACAGCAGCACTCCTTGGTGCATATCCAGCCATCGACGAGGTAATCGTCCATGCAGACTACACGCCATACGCCAGACAGCGCGATGAGCAGCTCCAGCAAGCCACCCGCCACGCCGGGCGCAAGTGGCTGCCCCTCGCCGATGCTCCGCTGGCGGATCTCGAAGAGTTCCACACCTTCGCTCGGCGCTCCGAGCCTTACAAGGTGTTCACGCCCTTCCACCGCATGTGGAGCACCTACATGCAGCAGCACTACGCGCCAGCGGGCCGCACCACGGTCCGAGACCTGCACACGGTCGGCAGCCTCGACAGCGGCGTAGCCGCGCGCTTCGCGCTGCCGCCGGCCATTGCGGCAGCGCTCGCCGAAGGCGCCGAGCGCGCGGCAGCGGGCGCGGCGCCCGAGGCGCAGGGCGAGCTCAGCCGCTTCGTGCGCGAGCGGCTGTCCGCCTATGGGGAGCGGCGGGATGATTACGCCGCCGCAGGCACGAGCGGGCTCGCCCGCTTCTTGAACGCCGGCGCGATCTCCGCTCGCGAGGCGTATGAGTCCGCGCAGGGAAGCTATGGCGCGGACACCTGGATCCGCCAGCTCGCATGGCGGGACTTCTATCTGTACCAGGCGATGTTCCACGAGAACTTCTTCCGGTACGAGCATCTTGTCGACCAGTCTCCGCTGTCGGATCGGCACTTCGAAGCGTGGGCGACCGCCCAGACCGGCGTTCCTATCATTGATGCCGCTATGACCCAGCTGCTGCAGACGGGCGAGCTGCCCAATCGGCTGCGCATGGTGACCGCCATGTTCCTGACGAAGAATCTGCTCTGTCCCTTCACGCTAGGCGAGCAGCACTTCCGCCTTCACTTAAGCGACTACGACAACACGCTCAATCGCGGAGGCTGGCTGTGGAGCTCGTCCCTAGGCTACGACGCTGCGCCTTACTTCCGTATTATGAATCCAGTGACGCAGTCGCAGACGCATAACCCGAGCGGGGACTATATCAGACGTTGGCTGCCGGAGCTCGCCCATCAGTCTGACCGGGATATTCATCTGCCAGAGCCCCATGCCATAGTCGATGTGAAGGCATCGCGGGCAAGGGCCATCGAAGTGTACAAGACTATACTTGCCTAGACACTGTCATGCCCGGCCTCCTGGCCTTCTGGGCTCCTGAGCTCCTGGGTTGCTGGGCTGCTGCTGCGTCTTCCGTATCTTTTTTTTGAACCAAGGGTGCCTATCACCTTCGCCTCCCGAATCTGCTTACTTCAGTATCATCTTATACGGCACGAAGGCTAGCACCAGCGCCACGACTGCGAACGCGAGCATCTGCTCCCAGGATAGAACTGCCAGATACGTATTATAGCCCGTATGTTGCACGGAATAGACCGACCACCACTCCTCTCCGGTGGAGTAGAATAACGAAGAGCAGAACCATAGCAGGAACAAGAGCAAGGCTGATGATAGGTAGATCGATTTATTACGCATAACTGGCAAGCCTCCCATACGTGAATGACGTTGTCATGATCTGTTGTCTTCATCTACACTATAAGACGGCTCATCCGCTGTGAAAGTTACTGCCAATATAAGGATGTTGCACCCACTAATACTTGCATCATTTTAAAAAAAAAAGCATGCCGGCACTCCTGCCCGCATGCTTCTTCTATTTGCCAGCTAGCTATGGCCGGCCAATTGCCGGCCCTGCTTCCTGCCTAATGCCAGCAGGACGAGCAGAATAACGAGCATGCCTGTGACCGTGAAGGCCATCATCCACAACGTCGTACCTGCCTGATAACGGTCCATCGCCCACCCTGTGGCGCGCGGGAGAAGCGCCCCTCCCAGACCTCCGAAGGCGACAAGCAAGCTTGTCGTTCGCTCCGTCATTCCCGGAATGAGAGCATTCGCATATACTAGACCAATCCCGAAGATGCCAGAGAAGCAGAGGCCGCTCAGCCCGACGAAGACGAGCATCCAGCTCACATCCTTCATGGAAGCCATGAGCAGGAATACAACCGCAGCGCTGGCCGTTGCTCCCAGCAGATAGGTGCCGTATCCGACCTTATCCGCCAGCCGCCCCGCGAAGATACGTCCTGCCACAACCATGCCCCAGAATAAGCTGAGTACCGTTGCCGCACTCGCATCATCCATGCCTGTCCGCTCAATCAGCATCGACGGCAGATAGTTGGAGAAGCTCATCTCTAGGCCGACATAGATGAGGAAGAAGACAGCCCCGACGATTAGGAGAGGCCATACTCTTCGATCGTAGCCTGCGGGCTTCCTATCCCAAGCTCCTTGCGCAGCGGCGGGTCTGCCCTTGAAGCTGATCTTGTCGTTCAGCTTGCCGAAGGACGCCGTTGCCCACAGCACGAGCGTCAGGATAGATAAGCCAGTGAGGATCGGGAAGGACAGCTGCCATAGGTCTTCCCTAATGAGATACGCCGCCGTAACTGGCATAATGAGTGCCCCAATGCCGAAGAACGTCTCGATCAAGCTCATCGCGGACGCCTTGCCCTCCGACAATTCGATAATCATCGCACCGACTACAGCCTCGGTTAGCCCGAAGCCAAGGCCAGCGATGGGAGCGAACGCCAGCATCCAGCCCCAAGGCAGCATGAAGCTGTAGGCCGCTTCACCGACGGTCAGGCATATCAGCGCCAGCAGCACGCCGCCTCGCTTGCCTATTCTAGCCGTAATGGATGGTGCTAGGAGCACTCCGACTAGGAACCCTAAGAATTGATTCATAATCCACTGTCCGCCGTCTTGGTACGACAGGTCATACTTGTCCATCATGGATTCTAGGACGGCCCCGCCGATGACATGAGCAAGTCCGATGACCAGATAAGATAGACATCCAAGCCAGATTAATTGACGCATACCTTCTCCTTGTTCTAAGCAGATTCACGTTGTCAGTATGACCCCATGATAACATGGAACATAGGAACTTGGTATAATAGCCATAACCGACCGCAGAGGAGAATAGACCCCATGAACAAGGCAGCGGCTAATGAACGAACGCATGAGCTCCGGATTGCCCCGCTCACCTCTAAGTTAGCTTGTGAATTATGTGACTGGCATTATGAACCGCCATATGACTTGTACGAGTGGAGCTCTTGGGAGGATATGGTCGAGAGCGGCATTGAGTTCGGTGATCCAGTGCTGCGGAAGCAGCAATATGCGGCCGTTCTTAACGAATTAGAGGAGCTGGTCGGCTTCGCGCAATTCTTCCCGATGCTAGGGGTCACTCGGCTCGGGCTTGGCATCCGCCCTGACCTATGTGGTCAAGGGATGGGCTCCGCCCTGGTTAGACTGCTAGCGGAAGAGGCCATCAGGCGCGCGCCTGGGGATGAGATTGATCTCGAGGTCCTATCCTGGAATGTGCGGGCCATTCGGGCATATGAGAAGGCCGGCTTCCTCATTACCGATACGTACAGCAGGAGGACGCCGCAAGGCCCCTCCGAATTCCACTGCATGATCTACCAGCCTTCTATGATGCAGCCTACCCATTACCTGGCCTCCGAGTAGCGCTGCACGTCTGTCAGCCAGCCACAGATTCAGAGCCGGCCGCAGCATCTCTCATGTCCGCGAACAGAACCAATCCTTGACCAGCTGGCACGGAGATTGTCCGTATCCACGCCCCTGTGTCCAGATCATTATAGGCACGAGATACAATCGCTCGTCTGCCATCTGTCAGCTGCACCATATTCGGTACAAAATACGGCCGCCAGCTCCAGTTCGAGCCGCGGCAAGACTCTTCAAGACGCCATGACTCGTCCGCCGTGCCTCGACTCCAATTCGCCGAGGTCTGAATGCCATCCTCTCGGCACAGATAGACACGAACGCAGCCCTCGCTCAGCAGGGGGAGCAGCTGCAGCAGCCGCTCATCTCCTCCCGCTTCCGCCGAAGGCTCGGAGCTTAGCTCCTCTACGCTGAGCGCCAGCCCCTCCGCCTGCCCCTGCCAATAGTGCTCCCTGCTCAGCTGCCGTTCCAGCTGCAGCTCCAGCTCGCTCTGAATCATCGCTTCGAAGTCATCCGCCTCGCGGAAGTGGGGCTCGGCCTTCGCGAACAGGAAGCCCTGCACATAGCGAGCACCAATCTCGATGGAGCGCACCAGATCCTCTCGCGACTCTACCCCTTCGACTAGGAGGGAGGCGCCGATCTGCTCGGCTAATGCGGACAAGGAGCGCAGCACGCCGAGGTAGCCGTCGTGGTTTGCACTCTTTTTGACCATATGAATATCAATCTTCAGCAGATTCGGCTGAATCTGAGCGATGCGATCCGTATTGCTGAATCCGCTGCCATAGTCGTCAATCGCAATGAGACAGCCTTGCTGCCGATATAAGTCTACGACCTCTCGAAGCTCTTCCATCTGGCCGCGGAACGACTCCTCTGTAATCTCAATCACGACACGCCTAGGATCCACTCCATACTTATGAAGCAAGGACAGCGTGTAGAGCTGGCCGGATTGCTGATATTGCTGATGAATCCAGCTAGGCTTGAGATTAATGAACAATAATGGCGGAGAGTCCATCCCTCCCACCTTGCTCAGTGCCTGCTCTCGCAGAAGCCGATCTACATAGATATGGTCGAGATCCGGCACGGATTCATCGCTGAAGAAGGGGCCAAGGCTCCTTGCTTCCTCCCCCTTGCACGCTCTTCCCAGCACTTCGTAACCGATGATTCTTCTTGTATCCATAGCAAGTATAGGCTGATAGTAGGCAGAGAGCCTCTCTCCTTGCAGCTTCAGTGAATCCGGCAAGCTTCGAGCTGAGCTCTGATCATTCGTCATGATTCTCTCCTCTGCACACTCATGATGTGAGCTTAACTGACATAATTCTATGCCCATATTGTACGAGAGGGAGCAGGGAATGTAAAGTCATCCGCCAAGCCGACAAGCTGCTTGCCGCTTAACCGTAACGATCAGGCGAGGCGTCTTCAGTTCAGGTTAGTCGAATCATCTTAATGACCTGAGTCCCGAGCGACACTTCCAGCACATGGAACTTGGCATTGTAAGTAATGACTCCATCGCCGACAGGAATGACCGCTTGCTCCCCCAGCCCGAAGAACACATCATCCGCGAGCGCTTCCAGCACCTCGCCCTGCTCGGCTTCCCCAAGCGCCTTCCACTCCTCCTCCTCCATCTCGAAGAATGTATAGTTCCGGTCGATTAAGCCGATCGCCTCGGTCAGCTCCTTCAGGATATCCGCGTACTCCCTTGCATGTCTTACGCCCATTTTTATTCCACCTTTCTTCATCTTAAGCGAATTATACGATTAGCAACGCTAGCTGCATCTTGCTGGCTGTAGCTTTATTTTAACCCTTAATTCTTGCAATTACATGACAATTCGTGAGCAATCCCGCAGCGGCTCTAACTTCGAGCTGCCCCTATGACGATAATAGAAGAATACGTTGCTCGCGAGAATTGATCGTTAGGTCTGTTGCCGCTGCTGGAATTCTATTCAATCTTAGACGGGGTGTAACATGGAGAAATCAACTATTATCGGTATTGTTCTTGGATTTACAGCTGTACTAGTGGGAATGGTGCTGAAGGGCGCCGGGCTGGAGAACTTGATTAACCCCGCGGCCTACATGATTATTCTAGTGGGAACCGCAGCTACCTTGTTCATCGGCTTCCCTATGGTGGAGATTAAGAAGATCCCTACTCTGCTGAAGATGGTCTTCAAGGAGCAGAAGCTTCTGCCACGGGAAAACTTAATCGCCCTGTTCATGGAATGGGCATCGATTACCCGTCGTGAAGGACTGCTTGCCCTTGAAGCGAAGGTAGATGATATTGAAGATGCATTCCTCCGCAATGGCATGCGGATGATTATTGACGGCAATGACCAGGACTTCGTCCGTGATGTGCTGCTTGAAGATATTGCCGCAACGGAAGACCGCCATCGGGCGGGCGCCCTTATCTTCTCCCAAGCTGGTACGTACGCTCCAACTCTAGGTGTACTAGGCGCGGTTATCGGACTCATTGCTGCACTTGCCGATATGAGCAATATGGAGCACTTGGCGCATGCGATTGCTGCCGCCTTCGTCGCTACTCTGCTAGGTATATTCACAGGTTATGTACTGTGGCATCCTATTGCCAATAAGCTGAAGAGATTGTCGAAGCGGGAAGTGGAGCTCCGCTTAATGATGGTGGAGGGACTGCTCTCCATCCAGTCCGGTGTCTCTACCATAGCGATTAATCAGAAGCTGTCCGTATTCTTGACTCCAACCGAGCGTGCGAAGATGCGGGAGAAGGAGGAGGCCGCCGTTGTCCAATAAGCGCAGACATGAAGTTCATGAGGAGCATATGGATGAATCGTGGCTCATTCCCTACGCAGACATACTCACTCTGCTGCTCGCCTTATTCATTGTCCTCTACTCCATGAGCTCGGTTGATGCCAAGAAGTTCGAAGAGCTTAGCCAAGCCTTCAGCCTTGCTCTTAACAGCGGTTCCGGTGTATTGGATAGTCCCGCTGCCGTGCGGACTGGGGATAGCGAGGAGCTTCCGAAGGATCACTCGACCATGGAGGAAGACGGCAAGGACAAGGATAAGGACAAGGAGAAGGATACACAGACTCTCCGCGCTGAACTCATGAAGAAGGAACAGGCTGATCTGGAGAAGCTGAAGAAGCAGCTGGATCAATACATTAAGAAGAATGGGCTGACGACCGAGCTCGCCACGAAGCTGAACCAGTCCCAGCTTATGATTACCATCAGTGATAATGCGCTGTTCGCCTCAGGCAGCTCATCAGTGAAGCCTGAATCCCGTGAGCTTGCCGCCTTCATCGGAACGATGCTGCAGCAATATCCGGATTATGAGATTATTGTATCCGGTCATACCGATAATCAAGCCATCTCTACGAGCGAGTTCAAGTCCAACTGGGATCTCAGCTCCTCCCGTGCCATCCGATTCATGGATATTCTGCTGGAGAACAAGTCCATCAAGCCGGCTAGATTCAGTGCCATCGGCTATGGGGAATACCGTCCGGTCGATTCCAACAGCAGCGACGTTGGCCGTTCGAAGAATCGCCGTGTCGAGGTCTCCATCATTCGGAAGTATGTAGACCAAGAGAATATGCAGCAGATTCCCGCTACTCCGAAGGGATAGCAGGACAATCAGGGGCTAACCTAACCACTCATTGCTAGACAATGATGATTAGGTTAGCCCCTTCTCCATTATAAGCTGCATGCTGATTAGGTCACAGCAGGCTCATACCCGAGCATGGTGAACAGCTCTGTACGCTCTGCCTCTGTCAGGTCCCGCCACTGACCAGCGGCTAGATTGCCGAGCTCAATGTTCATGACCCGCACACGCCGAAGCTTCCTCACTTGATAGCCGAACGCCTCGCACATTCGCCTGATCTGACGATTGCGCCCCTCGGTCAGAATAATGCGGAACACTCGGTCACCCACACGCGTGACCTCACACGGCAGTGTCAGGCTGCCTAGAATATGTACGCCTTCCCCCATTCCCTTCAGGAAGGAGGCGGTTACGGGACGATCTACCGTCACGATATATTCCTTCTCGTGCTTGCCCTCTGAACGCAAGATTGGGTTGACGACATCTCCGTCATTCGTGAGGAGAATCAAGCCCTCTGAATCCTTGTCCAAGCGGCCAATCGGGAAGATTCGCTCTGCGTGTCCGATGAAGTCGACGATATTGCCCTTCACATGCTGCTCCGTTGTACTGGTAATGCCAACGGGCTTGTTAAGCGCGAGATAGACATGCTGTCGCTGCTTGCCTATCCGCTGACCGTCCACCCGCACATCATCGCCGGGGCTGGCTTGGCTGCCAAGCAGCGCCTTCTCCCCGTTAATGGTTACTCGTCCACTATCTACGAGCTTATCCGCTTCGCGCCGCGAACAATAGCCTGTCTCACTGATATACTTGTTAATGCGCATCTCTTATCACACTTTCCCATTGTTCTTCATGCTGTTATTGTAGATCTGATCTGAAGGATAGATTCGAATCCCGATGGACTCCTTACGAGCAGCCCTAATCATACCTGCTGCCACGTCTCGGGCCTCGATGGGTCGATAGACGCTTAGCTTCCCTGCCAGCAATGGGGTGATGACTCTGGCCACGATTGCCCCGAATCGCTCACCAAGCCGGAACTCATGCCGATCTCCAAGCAGCAGGGATGGCCTGAATATATGCAGCGATCTCAGACCTAAGCTTCGGAGCGCATCCTCGGTCTCACCCTTAACCCTGCTGTAGAACACCCTGGAGTGCTTATCTGCCCCCATAGAGGAGACGATGAGGAATTGGGCCGCACGGTACTGCTTCGCGAGCTTGCCGAGCAGGACAGGATATTCATAATCCACCTTACGGAACTGCTCTCTCGTCTTCGCCTTCTTGATTGTAGTCCCTAGCGCGCAGTAGATGTGAGCATCCTCCATGATCGGCCGGAGAGCTTCCTCAAGGGCATGACGCTCCCAAGTGGTCACGATCTGCTTCAGCTTCTCGTCCTGTATAGGCAGAGGGGTCCTTACGAGCGTAATGACTTCCTCATACTTATCTTCCTGAAGCAGACGCTCCGTCAGCTCTCGTCCGATTAGTCCGGTTGCTCCTGCTACTATTGCTGTTGCTGACAAGCCGCCACTCTCCTTCACGGTCAATCTAGGCTCAGCCTTAGTATACTGCTTGCCTGTTACTCTCGCAAAGCAGGCAGTGTAATTGTCACTGTCGTCCCTACATCAACCTGGCTCTTAATGTCCATCATTCCCCTATGGCTCTGTATGATTCTCTGACTGACCATAATTCCTAGGCCAGTACCCGACTCCTTTCCTGTGAAGAAGGGATCCCCAATCCTTGTAATCATCTCTTCAGATATCCCTATTCCTTCGTCCACAATCGAGATGAGAATATCATGCTCTTGTCTAGCTATCTTCACGTAGATTCGGCCCCCTCCTGGCATCGCTTCAATCGCATTCTTAATGAGATTGATGAACACTTGCTTCAGCTGGTTCTCTACGCAAGAGATTCGGCAAGGATCATTCGGGAATTGCGTATGGAACACGACGTTGTGGAGATGGGCTTCACTGTCGAGCAGAGAGATGACATCTCCGAAGACGAACCGCACATCCTTCACCTCGAACTTGGTCGCTTGAGGCTTAGCCAGGATGAGGAACTCGCTGACGATGAGATTAATACGGTCAAGCTCCGACAGCATAATCGTATTGTGGCTAGGATTATGCTTCTGGTTCTCCTGCTGCAGCTGGAGGAAGCCGCGCAGTGTAGTCAAGGGATTGCGAATCTCATGCGCTACTCCCGCTGCTAATTGGCCGACCGTAGTCAGCTTCTCGGACCTCCTGAGCAGCTCTTCCATCTTGTTACGGCTAGTCATGTCTCTCGTGATGCATGCGAAGGCGCAGATTGTGCCGAATTGGTCGCGAATAGGCGAAGTGGTTACACTGACAGAGATCCAGTCACCAGACTTCGTCATGCGTATCGTCTCTTGTGCGGGAAGGATCCGCCCTGCAAGCACATATTGAATCGTCTGCGCGGCTTCTTCCTTATAAGGTTCAGGAGACAACTCAAGAATATGTCCGACTGCCTCTTCTTCCTGATAGCCATACAGATGTTCGAAGGCACGGTTCACCTGAGTAATCCGAAGATCCAGATCGAACACATGGATGGCATCACTCGTATGGTTAATGAAGGACTCCAGATACTCCTTCATCGTCCGATTCTCGTCGAAGGCTCTGCGAAGCTTATCCATATAGATGCTTAGATTCTGCGACATCCCATTCACTCTCAAGGCAAGCAGCCCGAACTCATCTCTGCGATTCACCTTAATGGCAGTCTGGAAGCGTCCGAAGGATACTTCATTCACCTTCCACAGAATATCCTGAATCGGCCTGATCATGCGCCTTGCCGTCCAGTAGCTGAAGAGCACAACGAGCAGCAGGACAACTAGGCCAATGAGAATCTGGTTATTTCTCTGAATGTGAATCAATTCGTACATATTCTTATGGTTGAAGACCATGACTAGAACATAGGGCTCGTCCTTGCCCACTCGATAATAACTCTTCGTGTAAGCAAGGTTATCCTTGCGATAATTATGTACAACCAGCTCTCCTGCATAGGCGTCTCTAATCATCTGCTCATCGTAAGCCTCGTCCTTATACTGACCATATCCGATAGCGACTGTTATTTCCGCAGGCCCTCCGATTGCTTGGCCGTTATCGCTCACGCGATAAGCGGTTACCTCAAGAATACTGGGATGAATAGCCTTCATCATATCAAGGATGTATGCCTTGCCATCTTTTATACCAATAGCTTCAGCTTTTGATAGATCTCCATGAAGGTAACTCTCATCCCATGCCTCATAATCTCGGAACAGCGTCTCCATTTGTAGGGCGGTATTGCGCGCCATTTGCTTAATGAAGTTTTGCATATTGCGAGTCATTAAGTATTCGTTCAGAATGATATGTAGGATGAGCATGGAGAACACAATGATGGAGATGACAAGGGGGAGTTTTGTTTTGAACGACAACGCTCTGACACACCCTTCTGCGGTTGTTTTTTCGCTATTTTTCTCTAAAATGATATCATAATTGACAAATAATGAAAATACATGTTCCAATGCGCAGGACCTTAGTCCTAACTGCGACTTAAGTACGATTCCTACCCGAAACAACTATAGTTATCCACATTCTATGCACAATATGCACATATTAGTAAAGAAGCTCTGTATAGGATGTGAACAATTCTGTGGATATTGATATAGTTATACACAATATTATACACATGCTGTTAACAACGGAATATTTGTTCGCAGCATAATTCGACAGGAGGTATAGGGAATTGATCAGAGAAGAGATCGATAAGAGGTGGATGCTGGAAGCTATGGCAGAGGCAGATAAGGCGGAAGCCATTGGGGAGGTTCCCATCGGGGCTGTCTTAGTGAAGGATGGTGTAATTATTGGAAGAGGGTATAATCTGAGAGAAACCCTCCATGATCCAACTGCACATGCGGAGATTGTCGCAATTAGACAAGCGTGTGAGCAGCTGGGAGCATGGAGGCTGTTGAATTGTACGCTATATGTGACATTAGAGCCTTGCCCCATGTGTGCTGGAGCAATTGTACAGTCTAGAATTCAGAGGGTCGTGTACGGAACGACAGATCCCAAGGCAGGCTGCGCAGGTACACTGATGAATCTGCTGCAGGAACCGAGATTCAATCATGAGACGGAGTTAACTACAGGTATTCTTCAGACAGAGACCTCTCTGCAGCTGAAGCAATTCTTCCGCCGACTGCGTAAGAAGAGTCCTCTAGTCTAAGCTTCTTCACCGCGTAGAGATGCACCAAGCATCTCATCCTTCTGAATTTGCTGCAAGGCTACAATAAGTTGGTCAGCTTCTACACTTATCGCTAACACATCAGGATCCGTTAGACTGCCGCGCGCTTCGGCTATCTCATGAAGCTTGAGCCGGAGCGAGTGCAATTTTTTTAGCAGTAGGTTTTTGTCCATGGCTCGCTTCTGGGCACGCTCCAATCCAACATCGTGTAGTAGGGATATAATGAATCCATTATACGCTGTTGGGTGTAAGGAGTTTGTAAAACCTTGTCGACGAGATTGGACAATTTTCGGGCAATATTCGACATAAAAAACTAAAATTTGACAGTGAATAGTCCGTTTAAACTAAGAGTGCGGGGTTTTGTAGGAGTATAGGCTCATATTTGATAAATGGGCATAATGACGCTTGCAATGTTAAATATTCAAGTAAATTAGTGGAAAATATGGAATTGGGTACAGATTACCTTGTTCTTCTACAGATTTATATTTATGATCACTATTAGATATAACAATCCTCAAGCAAGATAGTTGCTGTTGGATCAAAAAACTTTTTGTGAAATGAAATATAGATCAGAAATCCAGGTGATTAAACGTGTCAAGCAACTTGCTTCTGCTGTTAGGTACGAACTTCTATACCTTGAATCCTATCCTGCAGGAAGCGGTATATCGCGACTGCTACCACTTCTTGTACCGGCCTATTCTGTACATTGTACAAGACCATCGAGCAGTTGAGGATATTATTCAAGAGACGTTCCTCAAGACGATCAACAACGCTCCAGACTTCGCGAACGAAGCCCATCTGCGATCTTGGATGAGAGTGGCCGCTCGCAATGAATCCATTAATTATTTAAGAAAAATTAAAAAAAACCGTAACGATGTCCAACTGGAAAACGTCTCTATACATAGTAACGCTTATACGGCTGCTGCAGAAGAATCCATCGAGGCTATCCACGAAGCGAAGGAACTCGAGGTCCTGATCCAGAATCACCTGCATGAGATGCCTCCAGAAGCTCGAATGCTCATTGAGCTCAAGTGGAGGAAGCAGCTCTCCTATCGGGAGATCGCTGAGCAGCTGGATACGACTGAGGATACGGTTCGTTACAAGCTGCACCGTGCTAGAGCAGTACTTAAGAAGAAGCTGAGGATGTATTGGAGGGATGGGAGATGAAGCAAGAGGCTGAATGGGACAAGCTCTTCGACGAAGCGTTCGAAGCTGCAGCTAGACAGACATCCGACCTCCACAATCTGGATCACAAGCCTTCATGGGATCAGCTCCAATCTCGACTTGCCAGACACCATCGATACAAGCGCAGAGCTCGCCGGTTCTTACTGATTAGCGGTGCAGCTGCATCCTTCATCATTGGCGCCATACTCTTCGGCAATCCCAGCACATCACAGGCACTTAATCCGTTCTTAATCAAGATTGTAGAGCTGCCCGGCAATCTCGTCACAGCCGTTCTGCCTCATAACAATGGCGACGAGAGCGGCGCGAAGACCGCACCTCCTCCAGAATACGGAGGACCGATGGCGACACCTGAACCTCTGAATGGCCAAGAGATTAAGTCGACCGAGAGCTATGAGATACCTCTAGAGGAAGCGAGGAAGAGGGTTAACTTCCGACTGCCTGAGTTCAAGGATCTGCCGGAGACCATCTCCTTCACAGTAGCTTCAATTAATTACCATCCTAATGAACCATATGCTAGACATGTAGCATTAATCTTCTACAACAGCTCGACGAAGAGGAACAACACGATAGGCATCACGCAGCTAGGCAGCGATACAGCTACCTCCATGGGAACGAACTCTAAGCATGGAACGGTTGAGAAGGTTAAGCTGGGCTCGAAGCATCAGGGATATCTGACAACCATGTCCGGTCGCTCTAAGCTGCTCGAATTCATGAAGGGCGACCTATACATTCACATCACAGGTCAGATGTCCAAGGAAGAGGCTTACTATTATGCAGAGGCTATGATTAAGGGGTGACCAGCGGTCACCCCTTCTTCAATCAGCTAGCTAATACAGAACTGCTGAAGGTCTCCCCGGTCTCTGTCACTCCACCTTCTGTTATCGTGTGCACTGCACGTGTCCGATAATAATACCCAGCGTCGGTTGCACGAATGACGCTTCCTGTATGGGAAGTCGCATTAGCCTTAGATAAGGGCGTACCCGACCCAACGTCTACCCAGATTGAGCCTGTCCATCTCTGGAGATATAAGGTCATTCCAATCGTATCCACGACTCGATTCGCATAAGTACTTCCAGCTATTGTGGCTTGGCCAGCCCCCTTGCTGATCGAGCTTGAACCACTATCCAAGTAGACATGGTTAGAGTTGAATATGCTGTCTGTACTGCTGGATGGCGGAGGAGGTGCCGTTAATGCGCTTCCTGAAGCTTGGACAGCTGTAGGAAGCAAGATGAATAGAAGGACGATGACCACGAGGCTTGCTGTGAACGGCTGTTGCTTGAACATGAACTGGAACAATTGCATATACCACCCTTGTTGTCTAATGTATTCTCCAAGAGATAATACACGCCAATAGCAGGTGGAGTTGCATTATTTTCACCATAAATATTACAATTAGTTAGCATTAATTAACAATAATACGTTGCTTATCGGTAGATATACTCCTCTTCGCAACGGTACTCCGAAGATTGCATATAGCCGAGCAGCAGCTCCGTCACCTTCGAATAGATGGATTCCGGGAATACAGCCTTCCGCACAGAGCCTGGCAGCAGGTCAGGACAACCGCAAGTACAGATCACTCCAACGTTCGCATGCTGCTGCAGCACCCTGGAAGCTAAGAACTCATTAACCACCAGCCCGTACTTGCCGCGGTAATCCCCCAGGAACTGCTCGAGCCCCTCATCGGAATGATAGATATGGGTATGTTCAGCCGTTAGACCAGCATCCCTCCTAATCTGTGCACACATCCCTGCATTATGATACGCATCCATGACGAGGAAGCTGGCCTGCTGCTGACCAGAGTCCGGCTGAAGCTGCTGCATCGCTGCCTTGAAGTCCGGAACAACCTTGTGGAACAAGGGATCAGCGACATAGCTCTCCATCAGGACAACGGGTATGCCCATGCCGTAGTGACTAGAGATGCGTGTGAAAATATCCTCCGTAACATCGAACACGATTACCCCGTCCAGCTTACGCTCCAGCACCAGATCGAACGCAGGGTGATCCAGATCATAGTAGGATAGGATCACATGATACCCTTGCTGCATGAGCTGCTTCTCCAGCAACGCTACAGCCTTGGCATACTTGTACGCGGACCAGTACCAAGCTGGCTCAACCTTAGGCAGCAGAATGCCAACGAGCCCCGACTTGCCGCTCTTAAGCGACTGAGCAGCGAGATTCATGCTGTACTGCAGCCGCTCAGAGGCCTCCAGCACCTTCTGCCGCGTATCCGCAGAGATAGTCTGGCCTGGCGCATTGTTCAAGATATAAGAGACGGTAGCAATCGATACTCCCGCTTCAGCAGCGATATCTTTCATCGTAATCTTCCTAGACATGAACGGGCTGCTCCCATCTATTGCATGACTTAAACGTTTCAGCCAGAGTAGCATGGTAAGGAAACGCCTGTCAATCTGCTCCTGCTAACCTTTCCCTGGAACCTGCAGTGTGCTATAATATGTGATACTGCGTCCACGTAGTTCAACGGATAGAACGGATCTCTCCTAAAGATCAAATGTCAGTTCGATTCTGGCCGTGGACGCCATAACCATCTACTATTCTCATAGTAAAAGGCTGTCGCCCGAGAGTAAGGCTACTCTCGCGGTGACAGCCTTTTTTTTGGTTGCTTATTCGTAGAAGCACAGAATCCAAGAGCTCGCTATTGCGGGTTCGTGCCAGGTGCCGCCGCTGCTCCTGCTCCAGCTTCAGCCATAAGCTTCGTAAGCTGCTCGAGGGTCAGCACATCAGATGGAGCTGGAATCTCCTCTGCGAACTGAACCTTCTTGTTCAAGTCCTTGTATATGGCATCATAGTGAAGAGCCAGCTTCAGCTTATCTGCGGCCTTGTCACCACCCTGTTCCATAGCTGCCGATCCTGCCTGATGAATCAGATACCCATCCTTGATCGCGCTCGTCATGGACCACTCCCGAATGAGCAGCTCCTTGCCGAGACGGTCAATAATGGCAGCACTATCCTTATCAAGCTGACTCTTCTCTTCCTCTAGCTGCCCCTTATTCAACTTCAGAGCCTTCAGATAGTCATCGTCAGACAGCAGAATGTCAAGGATGGCAGGAAGAGTCTTCTTCACGATGATGTCCACCGTAGCAGGATAGTTGCTCTCCTCGAGCTTGAATCTCACGATACGATCCGCCTCAAGCCCCTTCGGAAGCTCGGCCTCTGACGGCTTCGGCTCGCTGAAGTACGTATCATTGTCGAATCCGCTCAGCAGCTCCGCCCCAACCTCTTGTGTCAGCTTCTGCAGCGTCTCTGCATCCAGAGCTGCTCCTGCCTCCTCTTGCTCAGCCAGCTGCTTCAAGTCAATCAGGATTGACTTGCCAACAGCTGCTTCGGGAATCGGCAGCAGCGGGGTCTGAGGCAGCTTCACGTACAACTTGTCATCAGCGAGAATGATGGGAAGCGTCAGCTTGAACGCCATGCTCCCGGCAGTCGTCAGCTCAAGGTTCATATCCATTCGCATAGGGTCCTTCTGATAGAGAGCGCTTATATGAACCTCTGCCCCACCGAGCAGCGGTGCCAGCAGGGCCATAGCCGGAGCCTCACCTGCTGCCTGCGCCGGCAGCGCCAATTCGTCTATGCCAAGAGTCATCTGCAGCGCGTACGACTCTAGCTTAGCCGTCTTAGCCATGGCCAGCGCTAGAGCTTCCTTAGGCGGGACGGAGGAACTGCAGGCCGTTAATGATACTATGATTATGAGAATAATAGATAGCGATCGTGTCATTCTATTCATTCGTAATTCCCTCCTCTAGCTGTGCAGCCTCTCCTATTGTATAGGATTGCGGCAGCATTTAGAAGAGTTGCCCTGCGATTAATTAAGGAAGAAGCCTGCCCGTTAGAGTGTCGGGGCAGGCTTCTTCCTCATCTCTAGCCCTCAGCGTTATTGTGCCGAGTGTGATTCTGCTGCTTCACACGGTGAGACCCCGCCATAGGCTCTGGGTTAGCATCCTGGCTATTGCGATTGCGGCGCTTATTCTTGGCCTGCTCAGCATCGCTCTCAGGTACCGGATACGTATCGGGCTTGCTCATGAGCGCACCTCCTTAGTGATTGCCCGCATCCGTCTTCGGATGAGACAGGTCTTCTGTATGGTCATGGTTCAGCGCATCTTGATGTCGCCGATCATTCGTATCCTGCTGCAGCTGCTGGGCATGATGGCTCCCCGCATCCACCTGGTTCAAGTCATCCACGACATTGGATAGATTTTTATCGACATTTCCCTTGGCTTTGCTCATCGGTGTACCGCCTTTCCTATGCCTCTTCTTCCTGCACGACATGCAGCCAGTTAGGCATGAGTGAGATCATGAAGAGCTTGGGCACATTCATGGAGATGGCGCTGGTAATCGGCAATTAATTGCTGAATAATGTCGGTACGTTCATCTACAGATACGTTGTCCTTCTCTACATCAATCAACTCTACTCGTACTTCCCTGCTGTCCACATAGGTCACCTTGAAGTCGAAGTCGTACATCTGATGCCCTGCAGTATGAATCGTTATGCGCAGCGTATGCTGGTTGGCCTCATCGGCCTTCACCTCGCACCGATCTCCCGGGGCAATACGCTCCGGAAGTACGCGTTGCCAGGCTGCAGCCAGCTCAGCTTGGTCCACCTGAAGCTTATCGGAATGGCTCATCTTGTTCTACACCTCCACAAGGATTAGAGTGTGGCAGGGATCAATTTTTTATACAAAAAAACGCCAAGCCCGCAGGCTCAGCGTCTAAGTTCGTAAGTATGGCGGAGAGGGTGGGATTCGAACCCACGTGGAGTTGCCCCCTAACGGTTTTCAAGACCGCCCCGTTATGACCGCTTCGGTACCTCTCCGTAATGAAATCAGTGACAAAAAATATAATACCATAGACCAGACATAAAAAGCAACTATAAGTCTGGTCTATGGGTAAAATAATTATCTAGGAGCGATAACGGATACTCCGCCCATATAAGGACGCAGCACTTCGGGAATGACTACCGTTCCATCCGCTTGCTGATAGTTCTCAAGAATAGCTGCAACGGTACGTCCAACCGCAAGTCCTGAACCGTTCAGCGTATGAACGAACTCCGGCTTACTCTTCGCTTCGCGGCGGAAGCGAATGTTCGCCCGGCGAGCTTGGAAGTCCTCCACATTCGAGCAGGATGAGATCTCACGGTATACGCCGGCGCTTGGCATCCATACTTCGAGGTCATAGGTCTTCGCCGCTGTGAAGCCCATGTCACCCGTGCAGAGCGAGAGGACGCGGTAAGGGAGTCCTAGCAGCTGCAGCACCTTCTCCGCATTGCTCGTCATCTTCTCCAGCTCGTCATAGGAATCCTCAGGCTTCGTCAGCTTAATGAGCTCCACCTTGTTGAACTGATGCTGACGAATGAGACCGCGGGTATCACGCCCAGCTGATCCCGCCTCAGAGCGGAAGCATGCGCTGTAAGCGACGAAGTACTTCGGCAGCTCATCCGGGGCGAGAATCTCTTCCCGGTGAAGATTCGTTACAGGAACCTCTGCTGTCGGAATCAGATAGTAGTCCGACTCTGCCAGCTTGAACAGGTCCTCTTCGAACTTAGGAAGCTGCCCTGTACCGAACAGCGAATCACGATTAACAATATAAGGAGGCAGCACTTCTTCGTAGCCATGCTCATCGCTATGCAGGTTCATCATGAAGTTGATTAAGGCCCGCTCTAAGCGTGCGCCAAGTCCGCGGTAGAACGTGAAGCGTGAGCCTGTCACCTTAGCCGCGCGCTCGAAGTCAAGAATGTTCAGCTCCTGCGCCACTTCCCAGTGCGGCTTCGGCTCGAAGTCGAACGCCGTCTGCTCGCCGTTCCTGCGCAGCTCTACATTATCTTCTTCCGACGCGCCGACAGGCACACTGGTACTTGGTATGTTAGGAATAGAGAGCAGCAGTTCATCCAACTGCACCTCCAGCTCACGAATCACATCGTCAAGCTCCTTGATTCTATCACCTACCTCGCGCATCTCAAGAATCAAGGCGTCTGCGTTCTCCCCAGCCTTCTTCAGCTTCGCGACGTCCTGGGATACCGTATTCCTGCGGTTCTTCAGCACCTCAGTCTCCTGCAGCAGGTCTCTGCGCTTCGTATCGAGCTCGGAGAAGCCGGCAAGCAGCTCTAGTGAAGCATTCCGATTGCGAAGTGCCTGCTCCACGACCGCTATATCACTTCTAAGGATCTTAATATCCAACATATCAGGCTAACCCCTCTCTCTCGCCATGTCTACGAAGTAGGCATGCAGGCGGTAGTCATCGGTCAGCTCCGGATGGAACGACGAAGCGAGCAGATGCCCTTGCCGTGCAGCCACAATCTCACCCTTGTACGTGGACAGCACATCGACCTCAGGCCCTACTTCCTTAATAAGCGGTGCACGTATGAACACTGCCCGAACTCCTTCATCAATACCCTTGATGGTCAGGTCGGTCTCGAAGCTCTCCTGCTGGCGTCCGAACGCATTGCGCGCCACCGTCATGTTCATCAGGCCAAGATGAGATTCTTCCTGGCCTTCAATTCTTGCTGCTAATACAATGAGACCCGCACAAGTACCGAATACCGGCTTCCCTTGACCCGCGAAGTCTCTCACGGCGCTGATGAAGTCATATTTGCGCATCAGCTTGCCGATCGTTGTGCTCTCGCCGCCTGGAATGACAAGGCCCTGGAGATCGTCCAGCTCCTCTATTCGCTTAACGGCGACCGCTTCCGCGCCCGCCGCCTCCAAACTGCGTATATGCTCTGCTACGGCGCCTTGCAGCGCCAGTACGCCTATCTTCATCCTATACACGCCTTCCTTATCCGTACCTCATGCTGAGGGATCGTACAGATCCTCTTACAGTCCGCGATCCTGCATACGCTGCGAAGCCTCGAGCTTGGAGATCTCGATGCCCTTCATCGGCGTACCTAGGTTCTTCGATACTTCAGCAATTAGCTTGTAATCTTGGTAATGCGTAGTCGCTTCAACGATGGCACGAGCGAACTTCTCCGGGCTGTCCGACTTGAAGATACCGGAGCCTACGAACACGCCGTCCGCACCGAGGTGCATCATCAGAGCAGCATCAGCAGGAGTTGCTACACCGCCTGCAGCGAAGTTAACGACCGGAAGCTTGCCTGTCTCGTGAACCTGAAGCAGCAGCTCATAAGCAACGCCTAGCGTCTTCGCTTCATGGAACAGCTCGTCCTTCGACAAGTTCTGTACTTTACGCATCTGGCCATTGATCAGACGAAGGTGGCGTACCGCTTCCACGATGTTGCCAGTACCCGGCTCACCCTTCGTACGAAGCATCGATGCTCCCTCTTGAATACGGCGAAGAGCTTCGCCCAGATCCTTAGCACCGCACACGAATGGAATGGTGAAGTCGGATTTGCTAATGTGGAACACTTCATCCGCTGGAGTCAGCACTTCGCTCTCATCGATGTAATCTACGCCTAGAGATTCCAGTACCTTCGCTTCTACATAGTGACCGATACGAGCCTTAGCCATGACCGGGATGGAGACAACCTTCATGACTTCTTCCACGACAGTCGGGTCACACATACGAGCTACTCCGCCAGCTGCACGGATATCAGAAGGTACGCGCTCAAGTGCCATTACTGCTGTAGCACCTGCTGCTTCCGCTACTTTTGCTTGCTCGGCGTTCATAACATCCATGATGACGCCGCCCTTTTGCATTTCAGCCATACCTCTTTTTACGCGCGATGTTCCTGTTTCCATCTGAATTAAGCCTCCTATTATCGTAACAATTCCGTTACTTGCTCTAACCATAGATTTTACATGATGCCCCATCAATCGACAACCATTCTTTTGAGCAAGCGGCTGTTCCTATAGAAGCAATTATGGTGCCAACTCTCTAGAACAGATCAACGATCCCTTGGAACAGCCCTGCGAAGAAGTCCCCAATGGAGCGGAACATGAGCCGGAACCAGCCAGCCTTCTGCACGTCCTTAGCCGCAATTAGGTTAACCGTACGCTCAAGAGATTGCTTCGTATCCGCATCCGTATACTTGTAAGTAACGGTACCAACCTTGTCTCCAGCCTTGATTGGCGCAACCAGCTCAGACTCGGGGAGCAGCTTCGTTCCTACCAGATCAATCTTAGGGGCAACGCCCTTCTTCACGAGCAAGCTCAGATCGGACTCCGTCACGATCGGTACCGTCTTCTTCTTGCCCTTCTTCACCTTAGCCGTCTTCGCTGTCTCCACGACGCTCTTCGGTGCAAGCACCGTCTTACGCTCGAATGTGTTGTAGCCGAAGTTGTACAGCTTAGCTGTCTCGTAGAATCGTGCGCCCTTAGAGTTCGCGTTCATAACGACACTAATGAGTCGGATATCGCCTTGCTTGGCTGTCCCTGTGAACGTATAGCCAGCAGCAGAGATATAGCCCGTCTTCATTCCGTCCACTCCGGGATACGCATATTGCTTCAAGGCTGGAATCGACTTATTGGACTCTAACATCCAATTGTAGTTAATCATCGGCTTCTCATCCCGCTCACGGAACTTATATTGCGGAATCTTGGAATAATCCAGGAAGTCCGGGTGCTTCTTAATAATATTCTGCGCTAACTTCGCCATATCAGCCGCAGAGATTAAGGTCGTATCCAATAACCCCGTCGCACTGGTGAAGTTGGCCGATGTTAGACCTAGTCCCTTGGCCGTCTCATTCATCTTCCCCACGAAGCCTTGCTCCGATCCGGAGATATGTGAGGCTAATGCAATTGTCGCATCATTGGCGGAGCCTACTGCCATTGCAATATATAAGTCCTTCACGGAATGCTGATCCCCTTCGGCAAGGTAGATCTGAGAGCCATCCGGAGGTGTTGAAGCCGCTTCCTTGCTTGTTGTTACAACTGTATCCCAATTCAACCGCTTAGCAGAGATTTCTTCAAGCACAATATATTCAGTCATTAATTTCGTCATACTTGCCGGTGGATAGGGCTTCGACGAATTAACTTCATATAGAACTTGTCCAGAGTCAGCATCGATGAGAATCGCTGACGCGATATCCATTCCCAGTGAGTTCGGGGTCTTCTCCCCCTTGGCGTAGGCAGCAGAGCCCAGCCCCATCACGACCATACTTACCGCCACTAGCGCAATCATTACCTTACGCAGGCGCATCGGTATTACCTTCACATTCAACGTCTTCTCCCCTTTTCTCCCGTAGGCTTATCCGTTAACCATTGTAACATAAGCCTCCCTATGAAAAAAAGCCAGCCGGGGCCTAAGGGCGCATTAAAACGCTCTTATCTCCCGATCTGGCTAACATCCCGTATGACGGGTCTGTTACAGCGAGTAGTTCGGTGCTTCCTTCGTAATCTGAACGTCATGCGGATGGCTCTCGCGCAGACCGGAGCCGGTAATCCGGATGAACTGTGTATCATTCTTCAGCTCTTCAATCGAGCTCGTCCCGCAATAGCCCATACCGGAGCGAAGTCCGCCAATTAGCTGGTGAATGGTGTCTGCAAGCGGCCCCTTGAACGGTACGCGGCCTTCAATGCCCTCCGGAACGAGCTTGTTCTCGTTCTCCTGGAAGTAACGGTCCTTGCTGCCTTCCTTCATCGCGCCGAGGGAGCCCATACCGCGGTATACCTTGAAGCTTCTCCCTTGGAAAATCTCCGTCTCACCAGGGCTCTCAGCTGTTCCTGCGAACAAGCTGCCGATCATAATGGCGCTTGCCCCAGCAGCGATTGCCTTCGTAATGTCTCCGGAGTACTTGATGCCTCCGTCAGCAATGACTGGTACGCCGAACTCACGTGCGGCCGATGCACAATCATAGATTGCGGTAATCTGAGGGACGCCGATACCTGCAATGACACGAGTCGTACAGATCGAGCCTGGACCGATACCGACCTTAACGACGGATGCTCCAGCCTTGATCAGGTCGCGAGTTGCTTCAGCGGTTGCTACATTGCCTGCAATGATCGTCAGCTCTGGATAGCTGTCACGCAGCTTGCGAACCGCTTCAAGAATATTAATATGATGGCCATGCGCGGAATCTACGACTAATACATCAATACCGGCTTGTACAAGCGCTTCTGCACGGTCAATCGTATCCTTCGAGATACCTACCGCTGCGCCGCACAGCAGGCGGCCTTGCTTGTCCTTCGCTGCATGAGGGAATTGAATCGCCTTCTCAATATCCTTAATCGTGATTAGGCCCTTAAGGATATTCGCATCATCTACTAGAGGAAGCTTCTCGATCTTATGCTTCTGCAGAATGCCTTCCGCCTCTTGCAGTGTCGTTCCTACAGGAGCCGTCACAAGATCCTCACTAGTCATGACCTCGCTAATCTTAATGGAGTAGTCATGCACGAAGCGAAGGTCACGGTTCGTCAGGATGCCGACCAGCTTCTTGTCCTTATCTACGATCGGAACGCCGGAGATCCGGTACTTGCCCATGAGCTCCTCTGCATCGTAGACATGGTGATCAGGAGTCAGGGAGAACGGGTTCGTGATGACGCCGCTCTCGGAGCGCTTCACACGGTCTACTTCCTCAGCCTGCTGAGCGATGGACATATTCTTATGGATGATTCCGATGCCGCCTTCACGTGCAATGGCAATCGCAAGCGCCGCTTCCGTAACAGTATCCATTCCCGCACTGATTAATGGTATGTTGAGCTTAATACCCTCGCCCAATTGCGTTGCGATGCTAACCTCACGAGGCAGCACTTCTGATTTACGAGGAATAAGCAATACATCGTCAAATGTAAGGCCTTCTTTGGCGAATTTTGTTTCCCACACGAGTATGTTCCTCCCTTAATGTCCAAGCTTCATTGATAACGGCTCACGTATATTATTGCAATATTAGCAGAGGGGTCTAGGGCTGTCAAGGCAACGTGGAATGCCCCGTAGAGCGCTTGGATATAGGCATTCTCCACATTCTCATGTTAGATTGAGGTCAGTATCCATGGATGTAATAAATCAGAAGAAATCTGGAAGATACGTTACGCCAGCCGGAATTCTTCTCTCTAACACCTCGACTACCTCGGAGCTGCTATGAAGTAGAAGGCCATACCGATGAAGGTCTGAGAATCTCCGAGATCCGAGCAGCAGAGCAGTTAGATGTCCAATTCCAATCTGGACACATCCACATTCCTGACTAGCAAGGGGGACCACCTTAGCCTCACCTGAAGGCAATATTGTAATCTCATACTCCTTATGATTCCACGCAGCTTGATGATCTATGATGCTAATGGTTATTTGATCGGTCTGATTAGAAGGCTTGAAGCGGTATTGTTCGATAAAAGCTTCGACATCCACAATCCGCGCCATGAAGTAGGACTTCATCTCTTGCTTCACTCGCGGATTCGGCAAAGTATACGTTAGGATATCATCCTCCGGCGCTTCAAGAACAACCTCCTTCAGCATGGAATCATGCTGACCGATGAAGGTCCATAGAGCAGTCCGAGCTTCTTCATTCAACCAGACCATCTCCCGGGTCGTCCATTGCCGATCTCTAATCTCATAGATGATATAACCTGCCGGCTCCTCTCCAGCCGAGTAGTATACAGCTGTTAGGAGATTCTTATTGGAAGGAACAACACGATTGCGCCACCACTCCTCGGTACGCTCCAGCGCACCGTTATACCGCTCTATATATGACTTGTACAGGTTACCCAGCACCACATAGTCAGGGGCGCTATGGCGCCGGATGGAGCCCTGCACCTCTGCTCTTGGCGGCAGCTGCCCGATCTCAAGTGTATACTTCCTCATCTCACTGAAGGACTCCCAACCGAACTTCCGGTAGAAGTAGAATTCAAACGGGTGCAAGTAGGAGATGGTCTGCCCCTTCCTTCTCATCTGCTCCAGAGCATGGTGCATCAGCTCCCTCACCAGACCCATCCGCCTCAGCTCCGGCCATGTTGCCACGCCGGCGATGCCGCCCATAGCGATGGATTGGCCGTTAATTCGAACGTGCAGGTCCAGGATGGTCAGCTGTGCTCCAATACGCCCGTCCACCTCTATGGCCCACCGCTCCGCAGCCTCCTCTTGCATCAGCTTCAGCCGCTCTTGCTGCTGCTCCTCCGACAGTTGTACTTGGAAGGCGTACATGGACAAGGCCAGACTATCCTTATACTTGTCCGGTTCCAGCTTCACGATCTGATTCATGTTGCAGCACTCTCCTTAGCGGCACATGCCAGTGGATGAGATCATTATACGTAAAATACACAAAAAAACCTACTGCATATATGCAGTAGGTTCCTCGTGCTTGGCGACGTTCTACTCTCCCAGGACCCTGCGGTCCAAGTACCATCGACGCTGGAGGGCTTAACGGTCGTGTTCGAGATGGGAACGCGTGGTTCCCCTCCGCCATCGCCACCAAACGGTGCGTATACCGGATTAACCGGCTGCGCTTAGGGTATTGTACCCTGAAAACTGGATGCGAAAGCGATGAGTGCTGAAGTCATCTTAAAGTCTTACAT
>NZ_JBHSHW010000031.1:0-12944 GCF_042653305.1 Paenibacillus sp. GCM10023252 | reverse complement strand
ACACCCAATATGAATGCTTACATTGAGTCGTTTCATAGCCTGATGGAACGCGACCTGTTTAGCAGAAAATCTTTCGAAACTTTTGCAGAGGCATATGATTCCCTCGACGAGTATATGGATTTTTACAATAACCGAAAAATGCATGGTAGTCTAAGGCTGATGCCACCAGCGGTGTTTTCGGAGTGGACACAAACGCTGGAGGACACCTCAAGTTTCCATAAAGCCATGTAAAGTGGAGAAAAAAGAAGAAAAGCTACGATTGAAGTAAGATTGTATGGGTGGACTCCGGATTTAGGGGGCTGAGCCGCTTTTGCACCTTATCGCGTTCCTCGCCACTCGCTCGTCGCCATACTGGTGCACTTCTGCACCTTATCGCGCTCGTCGCCGCTCGCTCGTCGCCATACTGGTGCACTTATCAACCAGATTCACCTCCCGGACAGGCACCCTTCAGCCGCTCTCCCCGGGCAAGACCCTGCCGATAACACTTTACACCCTATCCGCGTTCGCATGGCCCGACCGGGTGCTCGATAGGTTCATTTTATACCCTATCCGTGCTCGCATAACCTGGCTGGGTGCTCGATAGGTGCATTTTATACCCTATCCGTGCTCGCATAGCCTGGCTGGGTGTTCGATAGGTGCATTTTATACCCTATCCGTGCTCGCATAGCCTGGCTGGAAGCCCGATAGGTGCATTTTATACCCTATCCGTGCTCGCATAGCCTGGCTGGGTGCTCGATAGGTGCATTTTATACCCTATCCGTGCTCGCATAGCCTGGCTGGGTGCTCGATAGGTGCATTCTGCACCTTATGGCGCTTTCCGGCACACGCTCGTCGCCATTCTGGTGCATTTCTGCACCTTATGGCGCTCCTCGCCACTCGCTCGTCGCCATTCTGGTGCATTCCTGCACCTTATGGCGTTCGCCGCCACCCGCTCAACTCCATTATGGTGCACTTCTGCACCTTATCGTGCTCGCCGCCACCCGCTCAACTCCATCATGGTGCACTTGTGCACCTTATCGCGCTCTTCGCCACCCGCTCAACTCCATTATGGTGCACTTCTGCACCTTATCGCGCTCTCCGGCACACGCTCGTCGCCATTCTGGTGCACTTCTGCACCTTATGGCGCTTGCCGCCGCACGCTCGACGCCATTCTGGTGCACTTCTGCACCTTATCACGCTCGCCGCCGCACGCTCGTCGGCATCCTGGTGCACTTCTGCACCTTAAGAAGCAGCCACTTGCAGTGCACTGGGTTAGAAGAGCGCGGTTCATCATCTCCGTCCGAATACTACAGCTATGACTACCTGTGGGCACGGGATAGGCATTAGCCGCATAGGATACAGCAGGATGAACACCTAATTCTGTTCGTGAAGGAGATTGACTGACTGTATGGCAAATGCTAATGAATACTTCTACGGCCCAGACGGTAATCTGTACGTACAGCAAACCGCACCCTCCAGCAGAGATTGCGGCTGCGGCGGCCCTCGCATGTTAATGCCTCCTCCGCCTCCAGGCCCAGGAGGACCTGGCGGACCTGGTGGTCCCGGATTCCCTGGCGGCCCTGGATTCCCTGGCGGTCCTGGCGGGCCTGGCGGACCCGGATTCCCTGGCGGTCCTGGCGGCCCCGGATTCCCCGGCGGTCCTGGCGGCCCTGGATTCCCTGGCGGGCCTGGCGGCCCTGGATTCCCTGGCGGGCCTGGCGGACCAGGCTTCCCTGGCGGACCGGGCGGATTCCCGCCACCGCCGTTCCCTGGACCTGGACCGTTCCCGCCACCTCCATTCCCTGGACCTGGACCGTTCCCGCCACCGCCGTTCCCTGGACCGGGACCGTTCCCGCCGCCTAGACCACCATTCCCGTTCCCTATTCCGCTCCCTATCCCATTCCCGCCATTCCCTGGGCCTGCAGCTAACGTCACAGTGGTCATCAACGGGGGACGCGCATTCCCGTATGTCACACGCGCATACAGCGTGAGATTCCGTCCCGGCTTAACGATCTATCAAGCTCTGGCCGAGACAGGTGCCGTTCGCTTCAACAATAGCGGTCAGATTGTCTCTGTGAGCGGAGTGTCCGTCATTGGCAATGTGGATTATCTCCTCCGCCTGAACGGAAGACAGATTCCATCCACGCTGCTGAACTTCCCGGTACAGCCTAACGATGCGGTTGCACTGGAGTTGTTCTACGACAACCTCAGGGTGAGCGATTCTTCCCAAGAGGATGGCACCCACTCCAACGAACCTTGCTAATTGCGCGTGAAAAAGCCCCTCTGTCAAGCCTCAGCAGGCTTGACAAGAGGGGCTTATCTCCTGCACCCACACCGCTCAATAACGCTTACCGAACATTCTCCTGAAGATCAGCACGGCGAGTGCAAGCCAAGCGAAGCTGATCAGATATGCCCCTACCACGTCGCTCGGATAATGCACCCCGAGATAGATTCGGCTCACACCGATGCCTACAATCATGACGCCGCTGGCTGCCAGCAGCAGTCCACGCGCCGTCTTGCCCGACATATGCCGCCATAATAAGTATGTAAGGATCCCATAGAAGCTAGCCGCTCCCATGGAATGTCCGCTGGGGAAGCTGTAGCCTGCTGCTGTTACGATAGGCTCCAGAGTAGGACGAGCTCGCTCGAACCACAGCTTAAGCAGTACATTCAGCAGCGCAGAGCCCGCTATAGCCCCTGCGAATAGCAGCAGCTCCTGCCGATGACCGAGGACCACCTGCAGTATAAGCGCAGTAGCCGCAGCCAGAATAATAACGAACCAGGCCGAGCCTACGACGGAGAATCGCTTCATTAGCCCTGTCACCTCAGGGGAAGTCAGCTGACGAACCTGCTCGATGACTAGCCGGTCGAATTCGACGATAGCCCCCGAGTTAACGCTCACAGCAATGATAACGAAGCCGATGAGGCACGCTAGCCCGTACAGGGCTGTCTTCTGTGTAGTCCACTGAATAGGAATCGGATTCCTCTCCCTTCTCTAATCTCCCGCAGGCAGGCATATGGTAAAAAAAAGCCGCCAGCAGGCACACGAACCTGCAAGCGGCATATTCTATTGCTCAATCTTCTTGCCCTTGCCGCTGATGAGCTTAAGCTGGTCGTTCTCATAGCCTACAATGTAGGTTACCTGATACTTGCTAAGCTTATACTCCCCGTCAACTCGCTCGTCGACAGAGATAACCGCAGTGACGACCGCCTTATCCTCGCCTTCCGTCTTAATAAGAAGGTCATCGATGACCACATTCCTCGTCGGCAGATAGCCCTCTCTGAACTCGTCATAGCTTGTTCCTTCACGCCAGTTGCCGCCAATGAGCGAGTAGGCATAGACATAGTCAGAGTTGTTCAAGGAGTCGTAGAAGTGGCGTACAAGGTAGTCTGCATATTCACTGATCGACTTCTCCTCTTCCACCTCTGCCTCTTCGCTGCCTTCCATCTGAACAGCCTCTGGCAGTACCTCCATCGGTTCTGTCGACCACGCTTCCGCCATTGCAAGTATATTAACGATTGGAATACTGAATCCGATACCGCTCTGCTCAATTCCTGCGGAGTTGATGCCAATGACTCTGCCTGTCGTCTTATCTACTAGAGGGCCGCCGCTGTTGCCGGGGGCAATCGCAGCCGAGATCTGGTACAGGTCTGTGTAATGATAAGGCTCGATGTCGAACGTACGATTCACACCGCTAATAATGCCGGTTGTCACCGTGTTCTGGAATCCGAGAGGACTGCCGACGGACAGCACCTCATCACCAACCTCCGTCTTCTCATCGCGAACGAGCGGCAGCGGATCAAGATCTGCTAGATCAGGGACACGGACCACCGCTACATCCGTCTCCGTTGATATTCCGATGACCTGACCCTGCAGCTCGCGCGCATCCGCGGTCTTAATCTTCACTTCCTTCACGCCGGTCACGACATGTGCATTCGTAATCAGATCACCTTCACCGTTGTATAGGAAGCCCGAGCCCTGCTTGCCGTCCTCTGTCTCGATCATGACGACCAGCTTCTGCGTCTCGAATATAATATCCTTCAGCGTCTTCGGCTTGTCCGTCTGCTTCTTATCCTCAGACACCGCCAGCAGAGGCGGTGTGCTCAGCTTCTTCGGCAGCTCCGAGCGAATGGCGAGCGCCCCGCCGGTTCCCCCTAGCAGCACCGCCCCGCAGGCGATGATGCTTAGCCAGGTTGATTTTGTCATAACAGATAACCTCTCCTTACCCTTCCAGCCCGTTAATCCAGATACCAAGTGGCATTGTCGACGACAACTGTCACCTCTTCGGTATAAGCCCCATAGACAATGTCCGTGAACTTCGCTGAATCGCCAGTCTCCACATACTCCGGAGTGACGCCAGCTGTCCCTGAGCCGAGCTTCTTCTTGTCCTTGTCATAGACCGTATACTCGATGAAAATCGAATAAATCGGCCGTGTCGCCTTATTCGTCAGCTCTCCCGTAATATGAAGATCACCGTATTCATCCAGCTTAGCCTCAATCTTGCCTACCTTCAGAGCCGCGGTCTGATTAATAATGTCCTCTTCCGCTGCCCGCTGCATGGCGTTCTCAATTCGCTCCTGCTCCGCTTGTTCGAAGTCCAGCTTATCCTGCTGAATCTTGTCCTTAAGCGCAGTCAGCTTCTCGTCGCCTGGGGCATAAGTAAGTCCTTGCTCTGCTGCTGAGAGCGCATCGTTGAAGTCCTTCTCCTGCAGCAGCGCTTCGGCTTGCTGATAGCTGATGACCGCTATCTTGCTAATAATCTGCTCCCTAACCGCAGCGGCTTCGTCGCCCTTCAGCCCTTGGGTAATATTCAGCTTGGAGGCCAGCTCCTCTACCGTAGTCAGCTTATCGAACTCTTCCTTCACCTTCAGCACAGTCAGCATAATGGACTGCTCATCGTACTGCTCATGAAGCAGCTGGAATATCGGTTCTGTCCGGTCCTTCAAGCTGGCTTGCACTTCCTCGAGCACTTGGCCTGCCTCATCCAGCTTCTGCACCTTAAGCTGCTCTTCAACACTGGTGAGCGACTTCTGCATGGCGAGAGCTTGCTCGACGACAGCGAGATCCTTATCCAGCGCCTGATAAGAAGGTCTTGCTTCATTCGCGCGGTTAAGCAGCGCCAGTGCATCACTGTACTTGCCCGCTATCGCTTCCTTCTTCGCCTGCTCATGCCACCCCTGCACATCGGCATTAATGCGAGATTCATAGAGGTAGTAGGCAAGCAGTCCTGACGCGACTAGGAGCAGCAATAGGATAGGTACGATCCAAGGAATTATCGATTTTCTGACCGAAGCCTGCTGCTCTTCTTCTTCGAGAAGCAGGTCATTATCTATAAGGGGATAGACCGCGTTCATGCTCGCTGCAGTCTGCAATTGGCCGGATTGAATTTCTATATCAGCTTGGTGCTCCTCTGACTCAGCACTCTGCATGGGCTTGCCGCAGTGACTGCAGTAGATTGCATCTCGAAGCTGTTTCCTTCCGCATTGATGGCAATACAATTTCGTTCATCCTCCATACCTAGCATTCTGACATTTTATCTCTTCTACTAGTCTACCACAACGGCTCCCAAAGTTCGCTATTCCATTATTCATCATATCGTACTTTTTATCCCAGATTGGAGGCGGAGCGATGGCAAGGCTGCAATCGTCAAAAAAGGATTACCCCATATCGCCATGGCGTAATCCTAAATGTTCAAAATAATTAAGTGCTCATCGACCAAACCCTATCGCTTGCGATGAAGAAGCAGCGCCAGCGGCAAGGCGGATGCGATAATCCAGAAGGCAACGAAGAAGGCATCATTCACTCCCATCGTATAGGCAGAAGCATGAATAGAAGGAAGACCTGCATCCGCCGCAATGGGATGCTGTTCATGATACGCGTACCTGGCATAGAACAGCGAGGTGAACATGCCTAGAGCAAGCGCTCCGAACACTTGTCTGAGCCAATTGATTAAGGCCGATGCATCTCCCGCCTGCTCCTTCGAGACCGCTCCCATCCCTGCATTCATAGCCGGAGTCATGGATAATCCGATTCCTACATAGCGAACAGACATCCATAGCGCCACATAGGCGCTGCTCGTGTCTGGAGTGAGCCGCGTGAAGGCCCATGAAGCTCCTGCCAATAGCAGTGCTCCTGTACCGACGAGCGGCATAGGTCCAATCCAGCGATACAGCTTGCCAGACAGCAACGTGGCTCCGGCCAGCGCCATCGCTGGCGGAATGAGAAGCAGTCCAACCTGCAGAGAGCTCATCTGATGAATCTCCTGCAGATAGAGGGGAATGAAGTAGATGCCCGAATACAATCCAATGATGAGAACAACGGAGGAAGCTAAGCTCGCCGTGAACATTCTCGATCGGAATAATCTCAGTTGAAGCAGTGGAGTATCCGTCCTCAGTTGATGGCGGATGAAGAGTGCAATAGCCGTGACACCTGTCCCGAGCAGAATTAGCGACTTCCTATCAAGCCAGCCCCAAGCGTGAACTCGGCCGAACAGATATAGCAGACATAGACTTCCTAGTACCGCCAGGAACATCCCTAAGCCGTCCGCCTTGCGCAGAGTATTCGATCGATGAGATGGCAGGTATCTGACTCCCATCGCGTATGTGAGTATGCTGAGCGGCAGAGTGACCACGAACATCCAATGCCAATTGTAGCCCTGCAGCCATCCGCTGATCGTCGGTGCCAGAGCAGGACCTAGGATAGTTGCCCCTGACCATAGGCTGATGGCCGTTGATTGCTGCTCTCTTGGCACCGACTGGTAGATCATCGTGAGCGCGACGGGCTGAATTAACCCGCAGAACAAGCCTTGCAGCATCCGGAACAGGATGAGGACATAGACGTTCCATGACAATGCGCAGAGCAGGGAAGTGACCGTCAGCCCAGCTATGGAGACCAGGAACAAGTTCTTGTTGCTCCATCGATCCCCGAGGAATCCGGATAATGGGGCAATGATTCCCGTAGCAAGCGTGAAGCCCGTCACCAGCCATTGTACCGTTGCCAATTCCGTATCGAAGATTCGAATGAATCCTGGAAGGGCCACATTAAGGGATACCACATGGTAGATTCCTATGAAGGAGCCTAGGAATAAGGTAGCCAGCTGCTTCCAGTAGGCTGATAATCGGTCTGACTGCGTCCCTGACGCTACGATTGCCGCTTCTCCATGCATCATGAAGCCAGCCTCCTTGTCTGTCTGCTCTTCAGCAGAAGGTAGAAGTCTCCAATGACATGGTCGACAACCTTTTTTTTGATAAAAATATAATTCCAATCTCAGCACTCGGGTATACGTAAAGTATCGTTAACTTATCATGGCACTTCGCAGCTGTCAATGCTGTTCAAACGGCTAGTCTCAGCTAGTTCATTCAAGCTAGCACTTCAAGGCTGGGAAATCGAGGGTTGACAGCTTCCTTGGCTCTTGGTAATATAACCCTACAGAACCACTTGGAATAATTGGATATGTATCTATATTGGAGTTGACCGTACAGACGGAGGCTGCCTTCTTGTTCATAAGGAGGATGCCTCCGTCTGTTCTATATTCTAATCCCTGAGAGGTTGATGATGATGAGCAGCTCCATTCGCAAGGAAGAATTCCGTATTGATCTTGACCATGGATTAACATTGCCTGGAGAGGTGAGGCTCAGGGAAGATGCAACCGAGCTGCCCATCCTGCTCGTTGCCCATGGATTCCGCGGGTTCAAGGAATGGGGCTTCTGGCCCTATGCGGTGAATGCATTCGCAGAACAAGGGTATTACACCGTCATCTTCGACTTCTCTCGCATTAGTGCAGCTAGCAGTAAGGTATTAGACGAGGAAGGCAAGCAGGCTGCACGTACCGTGTCCCAGGAGCTGAGTGATCTTCATGCGTTACTAGACCTTATTCAGGAGAAGAGGCTGCCACTCGCAGCAGCTGCAGACACGACCAAGGTCATCTTGCTCGGGCACAGCCGCGGCGGGGCGTCCAGTATCCTTGCGGCTGCGGAACGGGAGGACGTGTCCGCTGTCATCGCTTGGAATGCTCCGGCTAATCTCCAGCCACAAGCTGGGGCTGATCCATTCTTATCAGAGGACGCTGCTCGCAACGCTGAGCGTTATCATGTACCAAGGAAGCTCGCTTCCCTGCAGAAGCCGGCATTGATTGTACAGGGGACGGAGGATCAGGTCAGGGTGCTCGAGGGCTATCAGGCTCTTCAAGACGCAGCCCCTGCTCAGTCCTATGCAAGCATTAACGGAGGGAACCACACCTTCGGTGTAGACCATCCATTCGCAGGGCCGACTCCTGAGCTAGACGAGGCCCTGAATACAACGCTATTGTTCCTGAGGAGGCAGGCTGGAACGCCCCAGTCTGCGGCTAGTAGGCAAGCGTAAGCCAACGCTATGGCAAGCATTGAAGTAAAAAAAGAGGCACAGCCCCATGGGTTGTGCCTCGTCCAATTATAATAGCCATTGCAACTCGCAGGGTGTGCTAAGTCAGCACAGTCAGCATAGTGAGCACCGTCACCAACGCTAATAAGAAGACGAGCTTTACCTTGCCAGTTCTAATGCGCTTCTTCCTTCAACTGCTTCAGACGCTTCATGACATCATTCGGGCCGCGGCCATAATAATCATGAAGCTGATTGTACTCGGCATAGAGCTTGTCATACACGGCTACGTTAGCCGGAATCGGCTTGAACGTCTCCTCGCGCACGCGCGCCATCTTCTGCGCTGCATCAACGATACTATCGTATCCGCCAACCGCAGCACCCGCGGCGACTGCCCCGAACATAGCAGCCCCAAGAGCCGGCGTCTGCTTGGAAGCAGCCACCTTAATCTCCCGATTCGTTACATCTGCGTAGATTTGCATGAGCAGACGGTTTTTCTGAGGAAGACCGCCGCACGCATACAGCTCCTGCACTTCCACTCCGTTGCTGTGGAACGCCTCTACAATCTTACGCGTGCCGAACGCCGTTGCCTCGAGCAGAGCGCGATAGATCTCCCATGGCTTCGTCAGCAGGGTCAGACCTAGAATCGTTCCAGTCAGATCCGTATCAACGAGCACCGAGCGGTTGCCGTTCCACCAGTCCAGCGCGAGCAGACCGGATTGTCCGACCTTCAGCTCAGCAGCCTTCTGCTCCAGATAGACGTGAATATTGAGTCCTTGCTTCTCCGCCTCATCGACCGCATAGGCTGGCACAGCCTCGTCCACGAACCAAGCGAATATGTCGCCAACCGCCGATTGCCCCGCTTCATACCCATAATAACCAGGAATGATGCCGTCTTCGACCACGCCGCACATGCCCTCTACTTCCTTCTCTTCCTTACCAAGCAGAAGGTGGCAGATCGATGTGCCCATCGCCATCACGAGCTTGCCCTCGGATACGACGCCTACAGCAGGCACCGCAGCATGCGCATCTACATTGCCGACCGCAATAGCCGTTCCCGCTCTCAGCCCCATGCGGGAGGCCATCTCTTCGGTCAGTTCACCGGCCTTGGAGCCTAGCGGAAGCACTTCTCCGCGCAGCTTCGTCTCGGTGAGCTGCTCTAGGCGCGGATCAAGCGCGGCGAAGAACTCGCTGCTCGGATAGCCATCCTGCTTGTGCCAGATGGACTTGTAGCCGGCGGTGCAGGAGTTGCGCACGATGCGGCCGGTCATCTGGCCGACCACCCAGTCGGTTGCCTCGACGAACCGATCGGCTGCTTCATACATCTCAGGAGCTTCATTCAGAATCTGCCAAGCCTTGGCCATCATCCACTCGGATGAGATCTTGCCGCCGTAGCGAGGGAGGAACTTCTCACCGCGCGCCGCCGCAATCTCATTAATAAGATTCGCTTCGTCCTGCGCCGCATGATGCTTCCACAGCTTCACCCAGCTGTGCGGGTTGTCCACATACTCTTCATGCAAGCATAGAGGCTTGCCGTTCTCATCGATGGGGAGCATCGTACAAGCCGTGAAGTCGATACCGAGACCGATGACATCAGCCGGATCGACCCCCGATTCCTTCATCACAGCTGGTACGGATGTGTGCAGCACCTCTAGATAGTCCTCAGGATGCTGGAGCGCCCAGTCATGCTCCAGCTTGATGCCTGATACAGGCAGCTGCTCATCAATTACAATATGGCGGTAAGGAGTTACGTGCTCGGCAATCTCGGCACCATTGCTTAGGTCAACGAGCACGGCGCGGCCGGATTCGGTGCCGTAATCGACGCCGATGGCGTACTTGGAACTCATAGGGTAGATCCTCCTTGGTTAGTTGTCATTATCTCTGACCGTAATAGGCGGCTGCTCCATGCTTGCGCAAGTAGTGGCGGTCCAGCAGGTCTTGGTCCATTGGCTGTACGGATGGATTCAGCTGGTACGTATGAAGAGCCATCTTCGCGCATTCCTCCAGCACCACAGCGTTATGAACCGCTTCATGCGCATCCTTGCCCCAGCAGAACGGTGCATGGCTGTTCACCAGCACAGATGGAACCTGCTTCGGATTAATGCCGCGCGATTCGAACGTCTCCACGATGACTCGGCCTGTCTCGAGCTCATACTCTCCCTTGATCTCCTCTGCCGTCATCGGTCGTGTACAAGGCACCTCGCCATAGAAGTAATCGCCATGCGTCGTGCCGAGCGCCGGCAGAGAACGTCCTGCTTGTGCCCAGCTCGTTGCCCATGGGGAATGCGTATGGACGATGCCGCCTATCCCGGTGAAGGACCGGTACAGCAGCACATGAGTTGCCGTGTCCGAGGAAGGACGGTAGGACCCTTCGACGACTTCCCCTTGCAGGTTCACGACGACCATCTGCTCAGGCTTAAGCTCCTCATACGGCACACCGCTTGGCTTGATGACGACAAGTTCACTCTCGCGGTCAATCCCGCTCACATTGCCCCAGGTGAAGGTAACCAGCCCGTACTTCGGCAAGTCCATATTCGCTTCCCATACGGCTTGCTTCAATGCTTCTAACATATGTAAGCTTCGCTCCTCTCTCCCGAGCCGCAGCACGCACCTATCCGGGCTCCAGCTCATGGCTATATTATAGGTTGTACGTACAAGTATGTCACTATGAAAATATTACTCCCTACTCAGAAGAGCACTCGCACGTTGAGCTTCGAATGACCAGCTCCGGTTCGTAGATATGGTCCGGCGTCCGAGAACGAGGCGCTGCTTGCTGAATCATGCTCATCAGCAGCTCAACCGCGTCGATGCCCATCTGGGTCTTAGGGTGGGCAATCGTCGTCAGCTTCACCTCAGTCGCAACGGCCAGGTTCGCATCATCGAAGCCAACTAGGGACAGATCCTCCGGGACCGATAGGCCGCCCCGTCTAATCACATCGAGCATGCGGACAGCCAGCTCATCGTTATAGCAGACGACAGCGGTAGGCCGCGTAGCAGGGTCACGGGAAATTAACGCAGCCAGAGCTTCGAGGGGCTTCGTCTGCTTCTCCTCGGTTGAGTAGCGCACCAGATGCTCGGGCTGCATCTGGTGCAGGTGCTCCCGGTGGGCACGCACGAACCCTCGCATACGGTGAACGCCTTGGAAGTCATCCGTCTTGAAGAAGCCCGCAATCCGCTTATGCCCCAGCTCCATCAGATGCTGAGCGGCACGGTATCCGCCGAGCTCGTCATCCACCTTCAGGCAAGGAGCATCAACGTCGCTATATCTCTCGTTCAGCATGACGTAGGGGATGTTCTGCGAATCGAGTGCCAGGAAGTAGTCGAAGTTAGGATTGCCCTCCGCGCTCTTCGTCGGCTCGATAATGAGACCAGTCAGCGGCTCGCGCAGCATGGAGCTTAAGGAGTCACGCTCCTTGCCCTTCTCATTGTCCGTAGAGGCCAGCAGCAGCCGGGCTCCCTTCACCCGGAGACTGGATTCCACCCCTCTAACGATGGTGGGGAAAATATAATCTGAGATATGTGTCGTGATCATCCCAATCGTCATGCCGGGAGAAGCCGCGCGTCTGCCTGCTGACTGCTGGTCGGATACGAAGGTGCCCTTGCCTTGGGCGCGGTACAGCCAGCCCTCCTGCTCTAGATCTCCAAGCGCCTGGCGAACCGTCTGCCGGCTCATCTCGTACTGCTTCGCAATCTCATTCTCCGATGGCAGGCGGTCATGCGCCTTGAACCTCCCCGTCGTCATCCACGAGGTAATCTCTTGCTTCAGCTGCCTATACTTAGGCGGTTGTTGTTCCTTCAATTGCCGCACCTCTAATTCACGAGTTGTATTGGTGCAAGTATAGCATACCAGCCACTTGTACGTACAACAATTGGGGGGGGATAGTGTGGCGGGACGGTGATGTAGGCTGGCGCGGACCCGTGGGCGGGGCGGCGACGTTGGCTGGCGCGGACACGTGGGCGAGGCGACGATGTAGGCTGGCGCAGACCCGAGGGCGAGGCGGCGACGTTGGCTGGCGCAGACCCGAGGGCGAGGCGGCGACGTAGGCCGGCGCAGACCCGAGGGCGAGGCGACGACGTTGGCTGGCGCGGACACGAGGGCGGGGCGACGACGTAGGCCGGCGCAGACCCGAGGGCGAGGCGACGACGTTGGCTGGCGCGGACACGAGGGCGGGGCGACGACGTAGGCCGGCGCAGACCTGAGGGCGAGGCGGCGACGTTGGCTGGCGCAGACCTGAGGGCGAGGCGGCGACGTTGGCTGGCGCAGACCCGAGGGCGGCGCGGCGACGTTGGCTGGCGCGGACACGAGGGCGGGGCGACGACGTAGGCCGGCGCTGACCCGAGAGCGGCGCGGCGACGACGTAGGCCGGCGCAGACCTGAGGGCGAGGCGGCGATGTAGGCTGGCGCAGACCCGAGGGCGGCGCAGCGACGTTGGCTGGCGCGGACACGAGGGCGGGGCGACGACGTAGGCCGGCGCTGACCCGAGGGCGGCGCGGCGACGTTGGCTGGCGCGGAGCGAGGAGGCATGGGCGAGCTGCGCCGCAATAGCATCACATTGTGATGCTGCAGCACTCCGAGGTAGGCAAGTTGGGGCTATAGCATCACATTGTG